>JAFNFQ010000001.1 GCA_017885655.1 Methanobacteriota archaeon
CCCCCACATGCGTGGGGACAATTCATGTGCGCCGTCGCTGTCGCTAACCGGACTCGGTTCACCCCCACATGCGTGGGGACAATGTCGACGCACTCGACGCCGTTCCAGGTGTAGCCGGTTCACCCCCACATGCGTGGGGACAATGTGAACGTCTGCCCGCCGAGCTTCTTGTAGTCCGGTTCACCCCCACATGCGTGGGGACAATTCATGCGGCTTGACGTAGGCGTTCCATCCGCCCGGTTCACCCCCACATGCGTGGGGACAATTCCTGCTGCCAGCCAGGCATGAGAGACCACATCGGTTCACCCCCACATGCGTGGGGACAATCCTCGCGGAGGGCAGTGAATCGCAGGGCGGGCCGGTTCACCCCCACATGCGTGGGGACAATGACATGGCGGTCGACGTCGGCAACTTGAAAGCCGGTTCACCCCCACATGCGTGGGGACAATGGGAGCAAGAGCTTTTGCCAGTCGTCTACCATCGGTTCACCCCCACATGCGTGGGGACAATGCTGTCGCGATCAACACAGGATGCGTCGGGACCGGTTCACCCCCACATGCGTGGGGACAATACCTCCGCCTGCGCGCTGGCATCCACTGACTGCGGTTCACCCCCACATGCGTGGGGACAATTGTCTCGACGTTTCACCCGGGGGTTTCGGCCCCGGTTCACCCCCACATGCGTGGGGACAATGAGATGAAGACGGAGTACACGAACCTCGTGTACGGTTCACCCCCACATGCGTGGGGACAATCCTCCTGCCTACTTGCTGAGCCCCTTCAGGGACGGTTCACCCCCACATGCGTGGGGACAATGTCTACTCGTTCGACTGCCAGGTGGACGGCATCGGTTCACCCCCACATGCGTGGGGACAATGTAGACCTCGCCGCGCCAAACGCCGGCGCCGTCCGGTTCACCCCCACATGCGTGGGGACAATGTTGTGATGGCGTTGCGGAAGACGCCGACCACGGGTTCACCCCCACATGCGTGGGGACAATCGATCAATGCCGGAGCGTCCGGAGGAGGGAATCGGTTCACCCCCACATGCGTGGGGACAATGGCCCGATTGTGGACCTTACGCTGCTCCTCGCCGGTTCACCCCCACATGCGTGGGGACAATGAGAACGGGTAGTAGGGGATGTACTGGCGCTTCGGTTCACCCCCACATGCGTGGGGACAATGGCAGAGCGTGAGCGTGGGCACCGTCCTCTCCGGTTCACCCCCACATGCGTGGGGACAATGTCCCCGTCGACCAGTGGATCACGCAGACGTTCGGTTCACCCCCACATGCGTGGGGACAATGGAGACACGGTGACGTTCGATGCAACGAGCGTCGGTTCACCCCCACATGCGTGGGGACAATGAGAACGGGTAGTACGGGATGTACTGCCGCTTCGGTTCACCCCCACATGCGTGGGGACAATGCGGGGCCGGAGGTGGTAGTCTCATCCGGGTCCGGTTCACCCCCACATGCGTGGGGACAATACCTCCCGGACGTTCTCCATGCGGACGATGTCCGGTTCACCCCCACATGCGTGGGGACAATGCGAGCTGGCCGTCCCTCACCACCTCGGCCGTCGGTTCACCCCCACATGCGTGGGGACAATGATCACGCGTACATGCAGTAAGACCTTCACATCGGTTCACCCCCACATGCGTGGGGACAATGCCATGTCCAGGGGAAAGGCTTTGTTCTCCAGCGGTTCACCCCCACATGCGTGGGGACAATGCGGGAGGAGCGACCGGAGCAAGCGACAAAACCGGTTCACCCCCACATGCGTGGGGACAATTCCTTCGTGACGTAGGGAGACATCCTGCCCGTCGGTTCACCCCCACATGCGTGGGGACAATTCCGCTGTCGGCTTCACTTGCTTCGTGGTCTGCGGTTCACCCCCACATGCGTGGGGACAATGGCGGCGTCGCGCCCCAGTGCTTCACCGCTTCCGGTTCACCCCCACATGCGTGGGGACAATGGCGTCGGGTCGATCCCCATGCCCTTCAAGGACGGTTCACCCCCACATGCGTGGGGACAATATATTCGCCGGGAATAAAAGCAGCCCGACCCTCGGTTCACCCCCACATGCGTGGGGACAATGTCGTTCGGATCGTCTCGAAGTTCGCAGGGTCCGGTTCACCCCCACATGCGTGGGGACAATAGTGCAACGTGCGCCACGAATGAAGCATCTTGCGGTTCACCCCCACATGCGTGGGGACAATGTCGTGCACGACGTCTTGAGCCAGATTCCGACCGGTTCACCCCCACATGCGTGGGGACAATGTGGGCAGCTCGATCAAATAGAACGGAGGAGACGGTTCACCCCCACATGCGTGGGGACAATGCCCTGGTGGACAGCTCGAGCAACGCCAACCTCGGTTCACCCCCACATGCGTGGGGACAATGCCCTCCTGCTCGCGATGGCCATGCCGCAGGACGGTTCACCCCCACATGCGTGGGGACAATGCCGTCGATCACATCCTGATCGACCAGGTGGGCGGTTCACCCCCACATGCGTGGGGACAATGAAGAGGGTATGCACTCGTGGGCCAGATTGGCCGGTTCACCCCCACATGCGTGGGGACAATGTCCTGGCGGTCGCGGTGACGTTCAGCGCGGGCGGTTCACCCCCACATGCGTGGGGACAATGGGCACGACGCGGCGCACACGCAGGTCTCCTACGGTTCACCCCCACATGCGTGGGGACAATTCCTTCGCCTCCGCGTCCTTGCGGTGGTGCTTCGGTTCACCCCCACATGCGTGGGGACAATGCCGAGTTCGTCCCAGAGGTCAGCCCACGCTTCGGTTCACCCCCACATGCGTGGGGACAATACTGAAGCGTATATACGACGAGAGCAGAAAAACCTCAGCCCGACCCTCGTCAGGACGGTCCGGTCTCACGGGTTATTGACCTCACAAGCTCTCCTCTTCCTTCGAGGGTATTCGAACCAAGGAGAGTCCTTCGTGGTCTTCAACCAAGCGATCTGTGTAGCCACACATGATGATTCTGAAACCTTGCTCACTGTCCGAGGTCCGGACCATGATCGCACCGCCACCTTTCAGATCACGTTGCACTCTCTCCCAGAGTTTCTCACGAACGCTGGCCGAAACCGTGCCTACGAAGACGCCTGCTCGAAGCTCAAGCAGCCATCTGGTCAGCTCACCGCGAAGCCCGGGCGGTACCCTTTCCAGCAACAGAAGCATCATTCTCCAGCGCTTCCCCCGCCACTATCGCCAGCGTTCACGCCACCGGGGACTCCCTTCTTCACCGGATCCCAGAGACCGCCAGGGAGGGCCGCGTCTTCATCGAATCCCTCTTCAGCAGCGAAAGGCGTATCATCATCCGGCCCCAAGACGGACTCAATATCCGGCACGATCCGGTCGAGGATTCCCTGCTCGCGGAACGCGTCTCGACATGCACGCCGAATACGGCTCTCCACATTGTCTGAAGCCTCAGCCACGATTCTGAATGCAACCGGAATGGTCACCTCTGTCTTGTAAAGGTCAGCAATGTCGTAGACAAATGACAGCATTTTCCCCGTGTGGACAAAACCCAAAGCTGGTGAGTAGCCCGCTGATACTATCGCTGCGTGACAGACGCCATAGAGGCAGCTGTTGGCGCTTGATATTGCGCGATTGATTGGGTCGGCGCCTTCCCAGGCGTCTCGCCGATAAGATCGTTCACTCCAGACTATTCCGGTTTCTCGACTCGTGCGGGCATAGGTCTCTCTGACTCGCAGTCCCTCTCTCCCTCGTATCTGCTGAAGCGTGATTCCCTCATCGAGTACGTCTTTGAACCTCATTCGGTACATCCTGAGCACAACCTGCAACCTCTGCTCCTTGTCTGCCCAGAGACGCGCTTGGTGAAGAAGATTCCTTGACGAACGCGTCTCCCCCATTCCCTGGGCATAGAAACGAACCCCAATCTCCCCAGTCCAGAGCACAAGGCAACCACTCTCCGCAAGAGTCTTGACAGCAGCATGAGTGATGCTTGTGCCTGGCCCGAGCATCAGGAGTGTCAGTGTCGCGCAGGGGATAGGAACTTTTCCACGCGCGTCGTGAATGGCAATCGCCTTGCCATCTTGATCTATTCTGCAGTGTTCGACATACAAGTAGCTCCAACTGTCACGGACTTTCGGCAGAATGTGCAGGTCTTTCATAACGAATCTCGGTGGGGGACAACCGATAGTAATCCGAATCCGTAGGCCTTGGCTGGACCGACCCCGCCTTCAAGAGCTTCTCGGAACTTGTCGACATCTACTACCTTCAGAAGTCCGTCGAATGTCACACCCTGAAAGGTGAGCTTGCGGGGGACGCTCGGAGTCTTCTCATTGTCAGCCAGAACGCGTAGCCCTGTGACTTTTCTCTCTAGCGTCGTCCGCACATCAGCAACGCCGGGCATCGTGGTAACTGAGAGGAGCTCAAAACCGCCCTGCAGTCCCTTTCGGCGGAGCCATTCTGTCTGCAGTCTTTCATCACGCAGGTCCACACGCTTCCCGTGCCGCCGCCGACCGTCAGGTCCGCTCTTGGTGCATATCTTTCGAGTGGGATTAGCCATGAGCCTGAACCTGAGCACCATCCCCTGTCGAATCTGGCCGAGCAACTCGTCAATCGACCTGCACGCAGGATTTTCCGCGCCATCGTCCGTCTCGAGAAGATAACCCGCCTCAAGCCTGGACCAATCAGGCTTCACCTTAGACTGAACTATTATGCTAGTGTATCCGGTACGCCTGCTCTCCTCAATCCGGTATAGTACGCCGAGGTGCTCTCGCGGCCCTTCTCCTTCCAATGCACGGGGAAAAGCAGACATGATGGTCCTGTGCAGTTGCTGACAATCCGTAACGTCCCGTTGGACAGCCTTGCCACGCGGATTCAGGATTAGCCTTGAGAGAAACATGTCACTCCTCCCTCATCGGAACCTCGTCTCCAAGGGCATGGAAGCTGGTCTTGACGTGTCTGAGTAGGAAGCGTCGGTGCAGAAACGCGGCACCCACCGGCTGGTCTCGACGAATCTCACCGCTTTCTGAATTGTCGGCTTCTATCACGAACCGTAGGCGATCTGGACGCTTTCCTGGCACTCGAACACCGAGACGGGGCCAAGGATATCTGACAAGGGCACTCTCGAGGTCCGATTCCGTCCTGAAGCCATCAGGGATGTGCACCGGCGTTGCTGGAACGAACGACTTTCGACCCAAGTAGATTTGCATCACCGGTTCGGCTATTGCCCGTCCCGCCTCCTGTAGCAGACTCCCGTCCCCTGAGAGACCAATGAGGAAGTCGGCATCTGCTAGGTAGTAACGATTTGAGGTCACAGCATCTCGGGAGACGAGACCAGTCGCCTTCAGCACTCCGTAAGATTCCCCCTTGCGGTGAGTTCCCCCGGCCGTATGGTAGTCGACGTTCACCACGCCTTCTCGATCTACCCTCACGCCCATCTTGAGATTCGCGAGGTCGTCCACAGGTTCGTCCCGAGTCCGACCCAGGGCGGAGCAAAGGAGTCCTATGACCCCGCTTTTTGAAGGTTCTGTCCCCGCATCTCTGACCGTGAATCGACTATAGGTGCCCCACGACTGCATAGGCCCTGTAAGCCTGAGTAAGAGAATCGTCATGCAAAATCAGCTCTATTCGTGCCCTTTTTCCAAAGCCTCCGAGACACATTTGACAACGTTCTTGACCAGTGAGTCGACGTCCTTCGTGCCATCATCAGATTTCAAGTTCGTTATCTCACCGGCTCCGAGACCGATATACCACTTGCCAAGTATGCCTCCACCGCCATAGACATCGACCAACTGTCTCCAACAACTGTCAAGTGCCTTGATTGAGTTCTGCACTAGGTCCCCGGTCTTGTCCGCGGAAACAGGTCTTACGAACGCATTCGTGAGCGACCACAATCCTGAGCGTCTCACTACGGCGAACACGGCCGAAGGTGGATTCTGAGCGGCCATGCTGTTCTGTTTCCCTGTTGGAACGGCAAGCACGGAGGAGCGAAGGAAGGCCTCGACAGTTCTCAAGGCAAGTTGCTTGTCATCGCCGAGATTCTTCAGCAGTTGCACAACATCTATGTTAGAGTACCGATAGAAGCATGCCGAATTGTACTCTACGGTACCCATCATTCCTGCGCCGGAGGACTCCTCAGGCTGCAAATCGTCAACTGCTGAATAAAAGTCGAACTCGACATCCACTTTGTTTGTCGAGATCGCGTGAGCGACCTGAGACGCGGCATCGATGTTCTTGCCTGGCAAGTCAGCGAGCATGCGGCCAAAGAGCGCAACATCCGCCGCACGGCCACCGTCGAGAACAGCGCCCAAGGCCTTTTTGATATCCTCGGACACACCTGGCCCCTTCTCTTTCTTTTCCTTCTTCTTTTGCTTTTCAGCAGTCTCAGCCTTTTCTGACGCTTTGACGAGTTCCTCCCAGTATTTGACGCAGAGTTCAGCGATTCTAGCAATCTCACTCCTTCCCAAGAAGACGAGATATTGTGTCTTCTTCTCCTTGTCGAGGTCGAGACCCGTGGCGTTAATTGCTGCCTCAACAACGCGTTCGGCTTCGTCGTGGGGTTTGCCCTTCGCTTCGAGTTGTCTCACGAGTTCCGCTGCAAGGAGCCTGGTTCGTTCCCCGGTATTTCCGTCAGGCAGCAGCTCTTGCTCCCTGAATGTCGTACGAATGGCTCGTTTGAGACACTGACTTGAGATTCGAGCCCGACGGACTCCGCCAAACACGCAACCCTTCGGAGCTCCAGTGTCGTCCCGGTTCAGGTTCGCTGGCGCAAAGTTCTGCAGTATGTGCAGTTCCACAAACACATTCTGTTTCTTTTCCATGTTCAATCCTCCATCTATCCATCTGGTTTCTGAGAGGGGTCCGAACCGACCCGCTCCTTATTGCTAACTCCCCCTGCTGTGTGGCCTCCCTCTGTCTGGGCCACAGATTGCCAAAAGGCTCTCGACCAAACTCGTTGCACCCTTCGGTCATCACGGTCCCAGTCTCGGATGTCACGCATTAGACCCGCCCAGTCAACAGGAAGGTCGTGGGATCTGAGGAGCGCGACCGCATGTCGGAGATGCTCTGGCAGGTCATCTCTATGGGAATTAAGCAAAGCAACAAACCGGCTTTCGATGCTGCTCTTGATACTCCCGCTCCTCTCGCCTCCCAATGATGTTCGAAGACGGGCGAATGAAGCGCCAAAGTTGGTGCGCCCTTTTTCCTCAGCCGCGGGGTGCCAATTCATTTGGTGCAGGGAAAACAGAGCGGCAATCAAGTAGAACACTTCCTCATCCTCGGCGCTTGCGTTCTTCGGAAGCATAGGAACCACGATAGGATGCATTTCGGTTACGGTACCTGGCGGCTTTCCAAGACCTCGTCTCAACGCAGCCAACGCCGCTCGATTCTTCGTTTCGACCAAACTTTCCAGGTATTCAACGAAATTCTCCTCATTTCCCACAGTGCTACGCATGCGCCACCTCCAATGTCTTACCGCGGCCTACGTACCGTGAAGTAATTCCCCTAAGCTCTCGCTGAAGTCCAATCTCCGCTATTGCGACAGCCTTTGATGTACGTCCCAAGTGGTCCAGACCTCCGATAATCTCGCGAAAAGCCTCTAACCCCATGGTGCGGACCACTTCTGCCCACTTGGGCAAGCTCCGGGTGCCGTATTCCCAGCCACCTCCCGCCATGAGTCCCCTATCTTGCGCGAGGTCCACAAGCAACTTCCTGAAAGGTATGTCCAATCTTGGCCAGAAATGGCGTCCCGCCCCAAACCCACTTTCGATCACGGAAACCTGGTCTCTGTTGGCCGGTCTGCCAATAGCCTCGTCATGGAGCGGGGCAACGATACCCTCGGCCAGCTTGCGCGAAGCACTTCTTAGAGCTCTGCCTGCTCCTTCCGCAATCTCCAGAGCTATCGTGAGAGCCGATAGAAGAGCCTCATCTTCCAGATAAGACAGGGCTAGTGGAACACGCTCTTGTCTCCAAAACAATGGTTTGGCCTTACTGGTTCTGATGCCGAAGATATCCAAGGGTAACGTAGCTGTGCGCGGCACGTAGCCAGCATCCACCAACTCACAGAGCCAGGAAAGCGTCATAGGTCGAGTTCTTTTCCCGTTCAACGACTGGAAAAATGCGAGACTGTCCCGCCACAGAACCCGACCTTCCCGAAAGACAATGGGTGGCCAAGGGTCAGATTCCTCCAAGGCCTTCTCTCTCTTAGCGAAAGCCATCATCGTTTCATTCTTGTGTCTGGTGAACCCTTTCGGAAAGCCGTTCCCCCTCAGGTTGGCAACTTTGAATACAACCTTTCTGCCGTCGCTGTCACAGGTAGTCATAAGGCGCAATCTGCGACTTTGCCAAGTGAGGTAATCGAGATGGCCCGTAGGAAAGCGATCTTGCGGTTCAGTTTCTTCGTTCCGCTCCCAAGCTGGGGTATCAACGCCATGTGTGTCAAAAGGAATCCCTTGCACAGGATCATACCTGTGGAAATTGAGCATGAGCGTACTGAACAAACTCTCCCCTCTGATTAGTATGACGGCAGCGTTGGCGAGAGGGGCGGATTTCGCAGAGGGGGGCTCGCCGACATCCCTGCTGATGAGACCTCCTGGGTCGAAAGCTTGATGCGCTATGAGATAGCATGCAGCCTCCGAGGGCATAAGAGAGAAACCAGATTCATCGGTTGTGTGGTCAAAGAGCGTTGGATTGTTTCCACATGACACTTCCATCACAATCTTCGAAATCGGGACTCCATCCTTTTCAGGGTCAAGGCTTCCCACTTGATAGAACGGGTGCTTCTCGTCGAAGAGATTGAACCGCTCGTGCCACTTCTCAAGGTATGAATCAAGCGTGGCAATATCCCAGGCCCCACGGTCCCAGATTTCCTTCCATCTCTCCTTGCTCTCCGGTCCGAAGTTCCTGTGCAACACAGCAAGAAGAAGCCTGAGCAATGCTACGGTGACAAGAGGAGAGGCGTGTGACACTTCCCTGATTGACGGTGCGAATTCAAGGGTATCCCTCATCGACTTGTGAACTAACTCACCGGATGAGGACATGATGCACGGAATCCACGGTTCGTCAACAAGGTTAAAAGAATAACTCATGTGCTCACCTTCTTTGACCCCCCAATGGTCAAGCCAATCGTTTTGTCGAGGACAAGCTGATAGCCGCCGACCTCGGCCCGACCATCCTGATCAAGCATGAGGAGTCGGTGGTGCCGGAGCAGGGGCGAGCGGCGCCACCCCTCGGGCGGTTCTCGGGAAAGAAGCTCTCTGACCACTCGTCTGTCAGATACTGGAACAGAGTGGCGAAGCAACCTCTTTGTCTGCTCGATGGTTGGTTCTGCGTCCGGTCGAGACCGGCCATTCTCTCGGTCATAGAGTTCACCATCGCCTTCATCCTCGTGCAGACAGACAACGTTGACTGTAGGCTGTGAGAGCCTGGTCAACGCCTGATGAGCTGCGTGAAACTCTGGGGAGTCTTCTTCTTTGGGATCGCTTGTGAAGTCCCCCAATGGGCCGTTGTATGTGGGAGGCCGCAACCAGCGATTCCTTGCTTCATACTCATCGCGCTCCATTTGGATGATGTACTCTTCCTTGGTCTTCTTCCATTCCCCATGAAGCTCCAAGCTCAACTCCTTCGGAACCGGGCGGTCGTCGTAGACCTCCTCAATCAGAGACTCTACATCGTCGGGAACGCGAATGAGGTGTCTGTCGCGGAGTTGTAGCCAGGTCCTGAGCAGCACATGCCTGTCGTACACGCTTTCCGTGCCCCGGTCAAACAGTGGAGTCCCCTTGTCCGTGGTCTCAGCGCTTAGTACCCAAAGGGTTGGCTCGGCAACATTCGAAGGTCGGTGGGGGCGTTCATGGCGATGGAGGCGACCCGCCCTCTGAAGGAGGAGGTCGACTGGAGCGATCTCTGACACTATTAAGTCGAAATCGATGTCCAGGCTCTGTTCGATAATCTGTGTTGAAACTAATAGCGAACGATATGGACGTTTCACGAACTTTGTTTGCCCGTCCCCCCCAGGAACCTCTGCATCGGGTTTTCCGAACCTGAACAACGTATTCGTCTCGCGGCGGGCCCGTTCCTCAAATGTGTATCTGGCATGCAGTAAGTCCAGTTCTGGAAGGCCGTCCTCGTCGGTCGCCCCGAAGTAGGGTTCAAGAGCCTTAAACATCTTCTGCGCTTTCCCCACCGTATTGCAGATAACCGCAGCACAACCACCGTTGGCCAGGACAGCACGAAGTCTCTCGCCGAGTTCGAATCCTTCGGAGTCATCTGCTGGAATGTTGCCGTTCTCCCACACCAGTTTGATTGCCTTGCACGCGTTTGATGAAACTCCCACCTCGCTCGCGTCGGCACCTGATGGAGAGACCCAGCTGACTCGCGGATAGCGAGTTGCATGGGGGACAGTCAATCGCGACAAACCAAGGCCTCTGGCATACGCCGCCGCAAGGGCCTCCTTGCGTGATTGCGGAAGTGTCGCCGACAGTATGACAACCGAGGACCCGAGAGCCGCAAGCCACTCCAATAGCCGTTCCAGTAGTTTCGTCATGTAAGTGTCGTAGGCATGGATTTCGTCAAGAATGACAGTCTTACCGGAAAGGCCGAAAAGCCGGACAAACATGTGACGCGACTGGAGGACGGCGAGAAGGGACTGATCCACCGTTCCGACACCGAACGGTGCTAGCAAGCCCCGTTTTCGATAGGTAAACCACTCAGCCGCAGCGACGTTCGAGATGCCCCTATCACTGCGATCAGCATCGGGATTCAAACCCTTGAGTCTGAAGAGGCGATTCCCATTCCGACGAAGTTCTTCAAACTCTGCAGACAGCGACGCATGACCGTGCAGAAGTTGAAGATGGGCGACACCGTTACTATATCGCGTCGAGAGAAAGTCACGCACCCTAAGGAACATCTGGTTGCTCGTAGCTTGAGTCGGAAGTGCAAAGTAGTACCCGCTCTGACCGTGTCTGGCATTCCATGAGTCCGCAAGAAACATCGCAGCTTCCGTCTTCCCCTCGCCCGTGGGCACCTCGATGATTAAAAGACAGGGCACTTCGAGAACCGAGGACAGAGAAGCAGCCTTGTCCTGAACGGGCCGCGGCACCTTGTCTGGGAACAGATCTGTGAAGGCTGCAACACGTTGTGGAGACAGTGCGGTCCAGCCTAGATGGTCCAGAGCTGCGCGCATTCTTTTCTCCCTATCTGCCACATACAGTTTCAGGTTGATGCTTTCCGCAGTTGAGGAGTAGCTAGCTGCGTAAGGGAAGTAATCCTCTGCAGAACCGATCCAGTCCGAAACGGAGAACAAGCCTGCCATGAACATCGCATCGGCGTTGCCAACGTCACCCCGAGGCACGACATCATTCGACATCCCAAGGGTTGTCGCTAAGTTGCAGACGAGCTCCCATCTAGTCTCATCCCACTTTCCCTCTCCAATCTCGTGTCTTGCGGCGGAGACCATCCTATCACTAGTTGGAAATATCCCATGATGGCCACCAAGCACGGTGGCAATTGTGTGCGCAAGCCGCTCGGGGAACCCAAGTCTCTCACGCAGCACCTTCCTAAGACAGATGGTCGTTATGACACCGTGGGCGACAGCCCCCATCCAGTGGGGACACGGGAGACCAGCCTTCTCGAGCTTCGCCCTCATACGATTCTCCTGTAGTTGAAAGACTGGTGAAGCTTTTCCTATGTCGTGCAAACCACCGAAGAATGCCATCCACTGTGCAGTCTCCGCGTCTTCCAGCTTGAGCGCACGTGAAAGACGTTCTTTGGCGGCCATGGTGATGGCGGAACTCCATAAGCCCCTCGTGACCAATGCAACGTCGACCATGTGAAGGATAAGAGGGTGATAACCTGCAATCTGCCCGTCGTTGTGATCAAGTTTCGCCCACAGAATGGACGCAGCCTCGGATAGTGGTTGCCCTTGCGAGACTTCGGTTGACATGAAAGGTTCACCAACCACCCGAGAAGACTTCATCCGACGCCGTCAACGGACGTTCTGGAACCGCCTCAGCGTCTTCTTGTTGCCGATTGGCGAAAGAATGACTAATCGGAAACCGTAGTAACTGTGAGAGTTTGCGGACCCTAACCTCCAGTCTCAACTGCACTCCCCCTTGACTCCCTTGCCTTCAGCATGGCGGTTTTGCAGCAACTCCGAGGCGCCTCCGGGAATATAAAGGTAACCGAGAATGTTCCCATGCTCAGTTAGCGGCGGCCGACCACCCTCTACCGAATCGGTTGGCAGCATGGTCATGTGGGCCGCGGACGCCCGCCACGAATGCTTTTCCTTCGAAGACATCCGATTCCTCTCGCCAGGATGCAATTTAATCGTGGGTTGAAGGTGCGGTGAGACGATAACTCTATCTTCTAAATCTTCGATTCAACATCGAAAAAGGGGGGGACGGGGTGCACGTGCCCCACAACAGGATGCACGCCATCCTGAAGTCCAAGGGTCTGGCGATCGATGAGCCTAAGAAGCAGAGGAGGAGGCGGCACGTGACGTACGAGAGGCCTCGCAGCATGGACCTGTGGCACGCTGACTGTCCCTGGGCATGTAAAGGTGCCCCGCCCTTCCGAGCGGTTCAGGGCGACGGCGTGTGTGTTCACGATTGCGCCCTCCGACGTTTCTCCTCCCTCTCAACGCGAACTACGATCCTGTCATTCATGTCCCTGAACCACACGTCGTCGAGCCGCCAGTATGCGTTGTTCAGGCTCATTCTCCCTGGAGCCTTCCGCAATCCCAGCTTCTTGAGGAGACCGGGTCGGGAGTCCAAGAACCCTGCCATGTCCCTGTATGTCACTCGCAGGTTGTACATGAGTATCAGGAGAACCATAGCGGCCCGCCAATGCAGTCCTGGCTTGGAGCCTGCTCTCCGCCTCCTTTCGTCAAACCATTTCTGAGGCTTCTTGGACCTCCAGACATACCCGATGGCAATCTCGATGAGGTGATCTACGTTGCGGGGGGGGGGGCGTTTCTGAAGGCCCCTGGCCAAATGCCTTTCGCGCGCCTTGCCTTGCCAATGTATGTCACAACGGGGGTGTCACCGACTTCCTTGTCTGATCCGGTCCTCCGTCAGGCGGTCCTGGACGTCGCCCTCGAGCGGCCCAGCTTCGGCTACCGCCGGACAACCGCCATGGTGAGGCGTCGTCTGAAGAGGCCGGTGAACGAGAAGGCGGTCAGGAGGATCCTGAAGGCGGAGGTCGTCGAGAGGACCCGGGTGCGGAAGCATCCCGGCAGGCAGATCACGGACCATCCGGACGTCGCCTGGCAGATGGACTTGAAGTACGTGTGGTGCGGCAGGGACGGGTGGGCTTTCCTGCAGAACGTCGTCGACTGCTGCACGTCCGAGTGGCTGGGTTACGTGTTCCGCAAGACGGCGGGAGCACCGGACGCGTGCGACCTCCTGGACCACGTGGTGCAGGAGAGGTCCCCCGCCACGTGCCTCGCCCCCGGGACAATCCTGAGGGTCGACAACATGCCCGCGTACGCGAGCGACAGGTTCAGGGAGCACGCGCGTTTGCTCGGCCTGAAGACCGAGCACATACAGAAGCAGACGCCCGAGGACAACGGAGTGGTCGAGTCGTTCCACGCCGGCCTGGAGAGGGACTACCTCAGGACGCTCGTCTTCGACTCGTTCACCGAGGCGGAGGCGTACCTGGCGTGGGCGAGGGAGGACTACAACACGGTTAAGCCGAAGCAGAGGTTGAGGTGGATGACGCCGAGCGAGTATCACGAGGAGGTGAGCGTGAGTGCAAAGTGAAACGGGTCAGAACCTGTCCAAGGAAGGGGGTCGTATACCAATACAGCTGCCGATACCGAATGATTGCTATCAGAGCTTTGAACGCAGCCCTTCCGACCCTCGGCCCAGAGCGAGGTCAAACTGCTCGGAGAGGACCGCCGGAAACAACGTGTTGACCTCACTGGAAAGTGCGGCAACATCATACGCAGAAAGAGCGACCTTATTGTGCCTGCCAGGTTTGAGGTTCCTTGCGTGCGCCATGATCCATCGCGGATTCGGCTCTACAAGCAACACTGCAACCATCGGAACCACTCCAGCTGATGCAAACTCCTTAAGTCCGTCGAGGTCTCGTTTAGTCAGTTCCACATCGTTCCTGACTGGCACCTTTGCCTCGATGGCATACTTCTCGTGAGGGCGCTCTGCAGTAATGTCAGGTCTCTCAACAGGCCGACCACGGGTCGCAAAGTTCGCACGGCGCAGAGTCATCTCCAAAAGCGCTTGGCATATTCTGCCGAATTCCTGTGGTCCATGTTTCTCGCTGAGATCCACAAGCATTGGATAAGAGTCATGACTCACTTTGTCACCTTGATTTTCGGGCCGTCAACGTCCCACGCGCCGAACTCGACCCGTACCACGTCATCCGTCTTGAAAGAACTCGCGAGCTGTGACTGGAAGGATTCGTCTTCGGTAGCGACTATTAGCTGCGATTTCTCCGGCATCTTGGCGAGCACCTTTGCCAGTGCCTCCTTGTGTTTGCCATCGAGATTCTGGGAAGGGTCGTCGAGAATCAGGAATCCGAGATTGTGCGTGTAGGCGCCTTCGTGAGCCAAGGCCAAGAACACCGATAGCCCGACACAGTTCATGTGGCCGGTGCTGAACTTGAGGCTCGCCACGCTCTCGCTGTTCTCTTTTTCGGAAATCCCTTTGACGACGTACAGGTTCTTGACCACGCCGCCTCTAGATTCAGCCTGGACTTCGATTTCCATGCTGTCGTAGTAAGGATGTCCCGCAAGGTCTGAGTAGAACCTCTTGATCGCGGGCATCGATTTCGCGACGAGGCTCTGCGCCAGCTCTGTCTGCAGTTCGCGCGTGGTATCGCCGAGCAGTTCGACGCTTGTCTGGAGGCCGGCGAGTTCGCGTATGACTGCCTCGATGTTCTTGAGCTCCTTGCGTTCGTGGACCTCAGAGAGCTCTTCCAGTCTGTCCCGCCTCTTGAGGACCTCAGCAATCGCCCTCGCCTGTTCTAATCCCGCAGCTATTTCGGTGAACCTAGTCTCGCGCTCTCGGGTTGGAGCGTCCAGCTTGTCTTTCTGGCTTCGGAGCCGAGATAACTCCTTCCTCGATTCTGCCTCGACATTTTCGGTCGAAAGGGTCTTCCTGATCAGCTTTGCTATTTCCGCAGTCCTTTCGCCCACGCTTTCCTTTGCATCTTTGACCTTGGTGTCAAGCTCCGATAACTCTTCGAGGACCCTCTTGGCATCTTTCCTCTCGCTCTCTGCCTTTTCGATGGAATCCTCGATGTTCTTGAGTTCCTTCGTAACAGCCGTTTTCGCTTCCTTCTGGAGATGCTCTACCAAGTCAGCTTGCTTCACCGGTGAATCGCATATAGGGCACTTTGTCAGGCGCGTCACGTCATCTAGATACTTGATGCCGGCTTGGATGAGCTTGCCTTTAGCGTCCATCTGCTCCTTGCTTTGTTCGAGCCCTTGGATCTTGGCCTCGAGGGTGCTGATGCGATGCTCTATGTCCTTCGCATCCCCGTTCTTCTTGACGAAAGCCTTGAGCTGCCTTTGCGCTTCTGACAAGGCGGTCTGTGCCTTGGTGTACTCCCCGTGTGCTGAGTCGAGATCCGCGATACTTCTGTTGATTTCCTTCAGTCGGCGGTCCTCGGGTACATGCTTCCTAATGGTTGTCACAGCGGTGCTGATTGAGCAAGAAGCAGCTTCGATGTCCGGATACTCGGATACCGGAACGCCTACAGGAATCGTGATGTCTGTGCCTTCCGAGGCTTGCTTCAATGTCGCCATGGTATTGGACAGGACCTCCTTTGCGTGTGCGAGCGTGAGAGAACGCTTCGGCAATCCTACTTTGGATGCTGTGGCAACCGCCTCATCGACGTTGCGCTTAGCCTCCGAAACTTTGGCCTCTATCAATTCCACGATTGAATCTCGTTCCTTCGCGAGCGAGCTGAGGATGTCCTTAACGGTCGACGGCTTCAGACCGTCAGATATGTTGCGAAGGCTCTCGAGTCCGAAGAGTCGATCCATGGCTTCCGAGCGGACCTTCTTGTCTTCGGTGAGAATGTCCCGCGTATTCTCCTGGTGCAGGTATACTGACCTCACAAAGTCCTCGAACCCGAGTCCGAGAATCTGGAAAACGCGATTGGACGCCTCGGGATCCTGAACGACAGTCCCATCATCGACGGTGACCTTGAGCTTCGATTTCGACTCGCCTCGTTGCTTCACCCTCTCGACGACAAAGCGTTTGCCGGCACGAACCAACTCGAGCTTCACCGAGGTGCTGGGCGAGTGATCATTGACCAGCTCGTCCCCAACATGGGTCCTATCTGCCGGCAGCGAGTAGAAGTCACCGAACAAGCACCATTCAATCGCTCCGAGCGTACAGCTCTTGCCAGACATGTTCGGCCCAAGAAAGACAGCACTCCTGCCCCCGAGAGATATGGTCTTCGGGCTGTTGTAGCCCCTGAACCCTGCGATGGTCACTTTGTCGAGAGTAAAGTGACTGGCGGAGAGCATCCTAGTCGACCCCCTTGAGAAGCCTCTTCATGCTCGCAAGATCCCCGTCTGCCTTGCGTTCGATCTCCTTCGCGGCTTGCTTGAGACCCGCTTCAATCGCGGGCTTTCCTCCCTGCGCATTCCACTCTATTACCTGCTTCCATAATGACAGAACGTCCGGAATTTTCTCGTACTCGGAGAGGTTCTTCTTCAGCTTCCCCTCAACGAGTCCTATTGTGTCGACCATAGGTGTGCCCCTCCACTTGTTCCATGATAATCTGTTGTCCTCGTATAAGAAGTCCTCGTATAAGAAAGAATCTCCGATGCCGAAGCGCCGAGAGCGCAGTACACTGTCAGAAGAATCTCGACAGATGGTCGGCAATCAAGTAGCCACAGTGACTGCACTTCCCGCCCTTTACCTTGAGGATCTCGATCGGCACGGACTTCGTGCACTTCGGACATCTGACGTTCTTCTTTATGGCTTGTTGCCGTTCTTCCTTTTCATCCATCCCACCTCTCCATGGGGGGACATGATGGGATATCCCACCACCATCCCAGTTCCATCCCACCGTTTCCGAAGGCCGGCGTCAGATCGATAGGCCACCGCCTCTGGAACGGCAGTTGGTCGCAATGGTCTGTCTATAAAGCGTCGTTCTCCTTGATTGGATCAGACGGCTTGTGGTATATGGAGTTCCGAGCCGTTGAATTCCTAGACAACTATGAGGCGGTCCAGAATGTCACCCTGATTGTCGACAACACCGCGCCCAATGACCTCAATCTCACCTGATCAGGGCGAGTTTGACATAGATACCCGATTCACCCTGACCGCCACCGACGCTGGCAGTGGCGTGAACATGACGGAGTGCAAGGTCGACAGCGGTCAATGGATGAACTACACCGGAGAGTTCTCTCTTCCCGAAGGGGCGCACACGGTCTACTTCCGTTCACGGGACAACCTTGGCAACTTGGAGCCTGAGAACAGCATCGAGGTGCAGGTCAAAGGTAAGTTGAATGTCGTGGGCGTCTTGCTGCCATCGATTATCATCGCCATACTTCTCGTCTTGATAGCCGCCATCCTCCTGAAGCGCAGGAGGAAATCGGAGGCAGACGAACCGCCAAAGCAGCCGCCAGAAACAGCCGGGGAGCTGAAGCGCTGAAAGTGAGTCATTCAGCCCACAGTGTCGGCTGCTCCCCCAGTTCGAGGATGAATCCCGTAATCGTGGTGATCACCTGGATAAGACCTTTCACAACTATTCCTTCCGCTTCATTGGTGCCTCACTTCCGCGCAGCTGGAGACAGGCGGCTGTCCGCCAATCACCAACCTAGCCATGAATGGTTGGCTGATTCCGCTCGATAGGTTTGTTGGACCACGGGCCCAGTCCGAGTTCAGATTACTGTCGCTTCCTTCCCACTGGAGAAGTAAGCCAATGGCTTGGATAGTCTAGGTCTGAACAACGCAAATGAGAAGTGGCGACGAGGCGAGCGCAAGCATCCCGTCAAGCAGACGATGAACCTCGCATCCATTGGCAATCCGGATACGTCGAAGGTTGCACTGCCGCTCCATGTTGCAAGCTAGCTCGGGGGCGCGCATTAGAGCTTCATTAACCCAGAGAAGGGCGATTAGCGCACGGTATTGCAGTTCTTCGTGCTCGAACCCAGCCTGCGGCACCTTGTTCGGGTCAAAGTGCTACGATGCACAGGGATTCTCCCCGGGCTAGGAGAAGGAATAACGCTTTATTCAGCCCTTAACACATCAAAGGTGAGATTATTGGTCTACGACAAGGAGACAGGTGAGACGGATTGGGACTACCTCAGACGAAAAGCCCCGGAACTGTATGACGCTCTGCACGGAATAGCGCCCTACTTCGACGCTGCAGAGGAAGTATTCGACCAGCGCAACACGATCTGGAATGCCGACAGCCGGGTCGACCTCTGCACACGGATGCTCATCGCTGGCCTGAAGGTTGAGCTCGATGAACTCCGAGAACAGGTGTCCGAGGCTCTCGAGGAGAAGAAGGGATGGCGTGTCCTGCTCAGGCAGCGGGATGGGNNCGTGGCCTGCTCAGGCAGCGGGATGGGGTGATTTTCCAAAGCCCAATGGGAGACACCGCCTGGTTGCCGAACGAGATCCTCGACGTGTTGGTGCACGACCGCGCGTTCGATGGCACGGTGGATGATGCCGGGAGTCGTCTGCGGTTCTTGGACGCCCGCGGCGAGGAATTGGTCATGGCTCCCAAGACCCTGATTTCGGAACTGCGTGGCCAACGGCTCTCTCTCCCTTCGGAGGGGTAGGGGGGTGGGCAGGTGATTGTTGTCCATGTCCGCGTGGTTATGCGTCTTCGTGATTGTCGTGGGCCAGGGTTACTGACGCGGCGAGGTGTTCACGCGCAGTATAGTAGAGGACGGCTTGATTCTCGCCAGCAGTTCATGGAGAGTAGCCATTCCCATTTCCCGTTTTCCCACGGTTTTTCCCAGAAATTTCCCACGGATTCCCAGCCCCGTGATGCTCCGAGGGGATCGCCATGACTGACTCCATCGATCAAGCCATATTGACCCACGGGGCGAAGGGGTGGGCATCCGTGAAGCCCCTGCTGGAGAAGCAGAAGCGGAGCACACTGTACCGACATCTCAAGCGACTCGCTGGCTCGGGGCTCATCGAGAAGCGTGGGCCGGACTACAGAACAAACGAAGCCGGATTACTATCGCTTGCGCCCCCTGCAAGAGACGGCGCTGATGCCTTCGACGCCGCCTGGCCCCCGATCAACGAGGCCCCCAGTGACGTCCACAGGGCCCTGGTCGAACTCGTCCTTTCGGCCGTCATCGATAGGTGGTACTCGAAACGGACGGACCACTACCCGTCCTTCACCATGTGCGGCAGGACGTTGTTATGGAAATCGTGGACGGGACAATTCATCTGCAGCGCACTTGGGTTGGACCCAGTGACACATGTCGTCCTGACGACCGCCGAGTCACGGCGTTCGATCTTCGTACGTAGGGGTCAGGCTGGTTCTACTGTGAGCGAACGAGGACTGTTGAACGCCCCCTTCGCCGTGTTCGACGAGGTTCACAAGGCCGACGAAGCCTTCCGTCGTCTGCTCTCCATTTATCTACAGGGGTCGAAATCCGTCGCGTTCGAAAACGACACATTGGGCGTCCACGCTGTCTCCTTGGTGCTCATGAATCCACGAGAAGGTCGCACCCTCTCCGAAAAGACGGGCTACGACGACGCCCAGATTCGCCGGATGGTCATCGCAGACCTCGACGGAGTCACCATCGGGAGGGAAACCGCTACGCGGGGAGAGGAGATCTTGTCGAGGGCGCGGAAACATCCGCCACTTCGCATCGATTCTTTTCCCCCGCGGGAGGATGGTCGGCGATGGCGTGAGGATGTAATGCATTTGATCGAGAAGTCCGTGGACTCGAAGTGGGTTCACCTCGTCGACATCGAAATGATCTTAGGTTTGGTGTCTGGCATGTCCGCCTTCTTGGCGGGCGAGGTCGCCGTCCGCCGGACCATAACTGATTACCTGACCGTGGTCGGAACGTTGGGCTGGGCTCGTCCTGGTTGGCCGGCGGTAGTGGGAACCTGGCGAGCAGGCACGGTCACTCCCGGTCAGAAGCAAGAGCCAGAGGACACGGTCCCACCGCATGATCTCCAGATGCAGGTCAAGGATGTCCTCTCGAGATCCGAAACAGAGGCGCCATCCTTTGATTATGGGGAGAACCTCCGCTCGCTCAAAGAGGTACTTGAAGAAGAAGGTGTGACCGTAGATGATGCTCGCGGATGGATCGCTCGTCAGAGGGCACTCGACGAGCGCCTTGGCTTGGACGAAGATGAGACGGAGCTGCTGAGCGACGAATTGGAGCGGGTCGGGGGCGCCCACGGAGGCAAGGAAGTGGTCCGCCTGCTCGGACGGCACGGCACGCTCAGCGCAGCCGTGGTCAGGAAAACTGCGGAACGGGACGCACTGGCGCTAGAGGTGAGCGCGCTAAGGACGACCCGGCACACGCAGAAGCGGGCAATCATGGAGATGGGGGGAACCGTGGAAGGGACGAAAGCGCTGATGCGGTTCAAACGGGAGATCGAATGGCGGACTCGGATATCGGCGTACTCGACCATCCATTACCTCACTCCAGCGGTGACCCTCCAGAAGACCGGGATGGAGCCGGAGCAGATCCTATGGATGATCAACGAACTCTCTCAAGACGGCGGGGACCCGGCGGCCACCGTTCGGCGGCTCACCCTTATTCAGGGCGAGCACGAGCGCATCGGACTCGCCATCGAGGAATACCGAAAGAGGGGGGTGGAAACCTTCGACGCTGCAGAGTTCCAGATTTGGCGGATGAAGAACCTCATTAAGCACAACCAAGAATGGAAGGACCGGCTCACTGGATTGCAGGCTAGGGTGGGCGAGTGCGAGGAAGAGCTGAAACGGAAGAGGGAGGAGTCGACGGCACTCGCAAGCGCAGAGGCCGCCAAGCGCAAGGAGATTGACGCCTTGGAAGAACGGAGGGCGAAAGAGGACGAGGCGTTCCGCGCCGCCGAGCAGTTCCTGCACTTTCTGGAGACGGGCGAGTTCAGCGCCCAGGATGAGGCCCTGTTCGGCGCCTTGGCGTGGATTGTCCGACGATGGCGCGAGGGCGATCGGCAGACGGCCGACGAAGCTCGGAGAACAGCCGATTTCCTGGCGGACCAAATCGTGGAGATGCTTGCGCGGTGGAGCACTGGGCGGATTGTCCCGGTTCCGCGGGAGACATTCAAGGAGATGAAGGCCGTCGTGGATTGGGTCATGACGATTGCCGCTGGAGTCCGAGAGCGAATGTCGAAAGACCTTCAGGCGTCACCCGAACGTGACCAGGCAACTTCGCAGGAGGCTAAAGTACCCAACGAACCCTCATAGGTGCCCAAGGGGAGGCGGTCAGCTAGGCTATCCGTAACGCTGCATCAATCAGCATCGCTGTGGCGGTTCCCGCACCGCGTCTGCTCGGGAATCCGTCTGGTTGGCGGCGGAGCCCCGGATCTGATATCAAGTGTTACGGATGTTACGCGATAGTGATATACCTGAACAATCCTATTGCGAAGAGAGGATTGCGATGAACATATGGAACTGCAGCCAGCGCGACGAGACTCTTCTGATCGTCCTTGAGGCATTCGACCATCCTGGGCCACGAGTCCGGGCCCAGGTACTGCAAGAGATCGGAGACCGGCGCAGGGAATCCACAATTGATGACCACCTCAAGATTGCTCGGGAGAGCGGCTACTTGGGGAATTTGGGCAATGGCAGTGTCCTGACTCCTCTGGGGCGGGAAAAGCTTGAGAGTCTGAGGGCATGGAACCGCTCCAGAAAGGATCGGCTCCCCAAGGCGGAGCCGATGCCGGGGATGAACGGGCCGCCTGTGGATGTGTTTGAGCAACCGGTCGTGGTCCTCGGCGCAACTGTCGAGGTTCGAGCCGCAGCGAAGCGCCATTATGATCGTCGGGTGGTTCGAGGCACGGCGAACAGCGAGCCAGTCTGGATGGGAGTGGACGCACTGCTGCGCGCAATGGGCAGTCCGTTGGCGGACCACGGAGAGATTCACTTGACGTGGGATCGGAATATAGGGACCCGATTCACGAAAACTTGGTGAGTGCAGTCGCCGTGAGCAGCCCGGGGAATGTCCCCGGGCATCAGATGCATAGAACTATGAAGTCCCGCCTAACACGTCTCCGTGCCACGCCGCGAAGGTTCAATTCCGGAGAGAACGCAGTGTGACATCTTGCATTCACCGGCGGTTTCGCCGGAACGTGTCGGTCGGTCGCCCTTGCAGACCACTCCGAGAAAGAGCGTCGCCTTGTACACGAGGGTTTCCACGGAGGATCAGGCACGGCAGGGATATTCTCTCGCAGCGCAACGTAAGCGGCTGCGCTCGTTCTGCAGCGCCCAAGGCTGGTTCGTGGTAGACGAGTACGTCGATGACGGGTACACGGGGCGTGACATCAGGAGGCCCCAGTACCGAAGGATGATGGAGGAGCAGGACCGGTGGGACTCAATCCTGGTCCTGAAGATGGATCGGATTCATCGGAACTCGAGGAACTTTATGTCCATGATGGACGACCTCCGCCGATGGGAGAAGGATTTCGTGAGCGCGACGGAGTCCCTGGACACGAGTACCGCGACTGGCCGGTTCGTCGCGGACATGCTTCAGCGGATCGCGCAACTCGAGTCCGAGCAGACGGGAGAGCGCGTGTACATGGGTATGAAGGAGAAAGCCCAAGAGGGCGGCTTCAACGGGATGAGCGCGCCCTTCGGGTACGAGGTCCGTCGGGGCCGGCTCGTCCTGAACCGTCGCGAAGCGGCCACCGTCCGGCGGATTTGTGAGTGGCGGCGCCAAGGGCGGACCCTGGCGTGGATCGCTGCGCAGTTGAACACGCAGGGCGTCCCGACGAAGAAGGGGAAGGCGTGGACGAAGCGCCAGGTCTTCCGGATCGTGCACAACCCGCTCTACCGCGGCGCCCTCCACTGGGAGGACATCGTCACCCCGGGGACGCACGCCGCTATCGTCGCGTGGACGCCAAGGACGAGGAGGCGGGCCGCACGGGGAAGCTGAGAGAGGGACTGCGGACGGTCGCGGGGGTCGTGACCCAGGATGTGTACGACCGCCTGCTCGCCCTGCAACGGGAGCGGGGGATCCCGACGATGTCGAGAGTGGTGGGCATCGCGCTCCAAGAATGGGCCCAGGGAATGGCATCCGGCGGCTTCAAGCTGGGAGCGGGGGAGGAAGAGGGTGTCGAAGGGTCTGGTGGCAACCGGAGCTTGAAGCCCGCGGAACCTCGAGACGCGACGCTGTCGCCGTGGCAAGAGGTCCGGGGCCTCGTGACGGAGGTCCGGCAGGAAGGGCAGCACCTCTGCGTCGTGCTCGGGGACCGCGGCGACCTCCTCGCCGTTCGCCTGCCCAACGCGGTGGGCGGACCCCGAATCGCGCCGGGCGCGAGGGTCGCGATCCTCCGGACGGACACACCGCCCGGGTTCGCGGTGCGAGCCCTCCGCTAGAGGCCCAGTCGCGGCGCGCAGGCGAGGTACGCCTTCCGCACCTCCTCAGGATCGATGTGGTCGTACACGTCGATCGCCTCGTTCCTCGCGTCGCCCCGCAACCACTTGATGAACTCCCTCGGCATCCCGTTCCGGCGCAGCATCGTCGTGAAGAAGTGCCGGAATACGTGAGGCGTCACCCGGCGGCCCGAATCCTTCTCGCCTGCGGCTTGGAGCCCGCAGGCGACGGCCTGGCAGACGACCGCCTCGTACACGCCCTGCCGGCGGAGTCGGCCGCCGTGCTGGCCGACGAACAGGGCGGGCTCCCCGGGCGCAAGGGCGTACTCCTCCCGCGCTCGCAGCCACGCCTTCAGCGCGTGGGCGGCTTCGTCGTCGAAGAACACGAGCGGGTTCGACCGCTTCGGGTGCGGCTTCAACCGAATCGCGCCCGCGACGAAGTCCACATCGTTCATGTCCATCGCAATCAACTCCTCCCGCCGCACGCCGGTCTTCGCGAGCACATACAACATCGCCCGGTCCCGCGAGTCCAACGTAGAGCCAATCACAAGGCGCATCTCCTCGACGGTGAGGAGGCGGCGCACGCCCTCGTCCTCCCCGCGACGCTTCTTGTAGTCCCGCAGGTACCGCTTCCGGAACGGGGGCACGGGGTTCACGGGCAGGAGGCCCTCGTACTGCAGGTAGTCACATACCGCGGAGAGCGCCGAGAAGTACGCCCGGACGGTCTTCGCCTTCACGTTGCGGGAGAGGACGTACCGCAGAACATCCTTCAGCAGGTCCGCGTCGACGTCGAGGAATCCCTTTCCCCGCGACGCGAGGAACTCCGCGAGGATGCCCCCGTACGACAGGTACGCGCGAAGGCTTTCCGTCGTCAACCCGCGGAGCGTGGCGTCCTCCGCGAACGATTCGAGGAGCGACGCGTTCGTCGGCCGGAGCGGGGCGATTGCCAGGGTCATCCCTTCCACCTCCACCCTCGTGGCGTGGCCTCGACGAGCCCGTACGCCTGCAGGTTCTCCAGCTGGAGGTTAATCGCCCGCACGCCCTGGGTGTCTGTCGGCCGGATCCGGAGCTTGTCAAGCAGGTCGTGGGAACCCCACACGCCGCCGGACCGCAGGAGGTCGATCAGGTCCGTCTCGTACTGCTTCACCCGCCGCGCCTGTGGCCCGTTCAGGAACAGCTCCGCGCGGTACCGGCGAACCTCGTCCTCGAGTTTCTCGACGAGCGCCTGGGCCATCTTCTTCTCCTCCGCAAGGCGCTTGTTCGCCTCGCGCAGCTCCACGTTCTCCTTCCACAGGTCCGCCTTCGCCCCGAACGTGGAGTCCTCCGCCCCGCGGACGTGCTCCTCGACGACGCTCAACATCCACCGGGACAACGAGAGGCCAGCCTTCTCCGCCAGCTTCTCCCACTTCTTGCGGTGCTCCTCCGTGGGGACGTACACCCAGACGGTGCGCTTCCGGATCGTCTCCGTCTTCCCGCCCTTCGCTGGCATCGGTCAAAGGGATAGGAGAGAGGTGGTATTAACTTTACTAGTAAAGGGATGCGTGGGCCAGGATTTGAACCTGGGAACCCCTTCGGGACCAGCACCTCAAGCTGGCGCCTTTGACCATGCTTGGCAACCCACGCATTCTGCAACAGGAAATTCGTCATTGTTAAAAACGTTTTCAGGCGTATGCGCTCGAAACGCCGTAATGACGGACTTTTCTTATGCCGGGCGGCGAATCAAGCCTTAACGCACGCGTTTTCCACACGGAGAGATGAGGGACTGTCCAGGCATTGCAACAAGAAGTTCAACCGCCGGCTGCGAGAACGCGGCTTCTATTCGACAATCGTGCAAATCATTAAAGATGCCTCGAACGATGGGCTGTAAGAGGAGAATCGGCTTGGTCAAGATCAAGAGGGACTGGCGAGGCGTTGCTGTAAAGTCGCTTCCGGTTGTAGCCTTTGTATTGCTGTTATCATCATTATTTCTGCCATGGTGGACGATATCAACTGATGCTAGAAACCGGAGTTATTATCCCGACCTGTATTTTGATGGCGACTACGGTCCGGCGTCGACGCCGTTCGAACTCTCCCCCTTAGGGGTGGGCATCAACATTCACTTCTGGATTCTTCTCGTATTCCTTTCCGTTTCAATCGTACTCTTCCCGCTCGGCATGCTAGTGGGCCGTCGGGCTCCTCGTCTATCGCTGTTCTTGCGGTGGGGGGCTGCAATCTTTTGTCTTGCTGGAATAGTGACTTTCTCCTTGACATTTCCTAGGATTGGTTACGCGGGCGATACGGGACAACATATCAATTGGATATCAGGATCGGCGGAATGCTACTGCCCTGGCGGTGGCCATCAAATGTCCTGGCATGCCTCCACAGGGCTGTTGGTGGCGGTGGCCTCGGTCATCATGATGATCGTCCTCAACGTCCGCCTCTGCTTTGGTCAACCAAGAAAGACCAGCCTTTCGTCTGAAGCGAGGGGGATCAGCCCTTCGAAGAAGTGGTATAATGGATCAATCACGCGTCTCTTGGTTTTTCCCGTGGTCTGGGTAATGATCGCATCAGTGGCTTGGACGGCTCTTTCTCAACCTCCGACGATTTCAACGAAGGCATTCACCAACGAGCTGGGATGGGAATATTGGTTTGAATGGAAATCATTCGAGGATGGAGATATGGCCTATGTAACCGGAACAGTGACGAAGACATACCTAATCCCGACATCTTACGGTCCTCTCACATATGTCGGCCTGGATGAAGATGAAGTTCCGTTCTTCTTGGATGGTGACCTTCGATCCCAGTATGTCGTCGGCAGCAGGGTGGCCATTCCTGTGCACTTCCAATCCTATTACTTCGACGACCAATATTACCATCGGGCATACCCAGGAGTCGACAAGATTTCTGTCCAGTTTGAATCCTACGCTGCGTCTCTAGAATATGAAGGATTTTCACTGTCAACTGGGGTATTGCTGATGCCTGAGAAGGCGGGGCCGACATCAGCCCAATACAGGGTGTATACCGGCTACGGGCTCCCGTTGGGGGTCTTCAACATCAGTCTTCTCAGCAGCGGATATCCGTATTCATGGGTCGGGGACCCGGAATTCAGATGGCGAACGGATTTCATCGACCAGATGGAACCCCTGAGGGACGGTATGAGCTCTGGCGGGAAGCTAAAATTCACGGATGTGAACGGGAACGGACTTCTCGACTGGAATGACTCGATCGAGGTGAGTCTGTCACCCACCGTAGACTCCCACCATATTGAGGCGTACGTGCTCAGGTTGATGGGCCCAAACGACGGCTTCGCCTTCATCACAGTGCGTGAACGGGGTCCGTTCGTGTTCATGAATCAGCAATTGGAGGATCCGAGTTCATTCTTCTGGTTCGATATGCCGCCAGACATCGTGGCCGGAAATGCATGTTCCAGCAGCGTCGAAATCACGCGAGGCCTTCTCCACGCCAAAAACGCGTCTGACTTCACCATCAAGATAACCCGCCCCGACTCCCCTCTCACGGCCGACCTGCCCGCCAACTCGATGCATCAGGGTCTTCCCTGGGACGGGACAGTCAGCTACGTCGATGGCGGTGAAATCGGCGTCCTTGACATCGGGGATTCGTGGGCTCTCGAGAACGTGACCACAGGAGCATCCTACGTATTCAGTCTTGAAGATGGAGACTCAGGACCATTAGCAGGCAGACTCGGCTGGACATGTGG
Source organism: Methanobacteriota archaeon (assembly GCA_017885655.1). Taxonomy (GTDB): domain Archaea; phylum Thermoplasmatota; class Thermoplasmata; order RBG-16-68-12; family JAFNFQ01; genus JAFNFQ01. Next base: position 27,187 of record JAFNFQ010000001.1, read on the forward strand.
TCTCGGCCCGAGGATAGCGTACCGACCCAGGGTCACACTCTCCCCTCCAACACCGGACCCTGGCGATACTGAGAGGCTTTTTATCAACGTCACGGCGGTGGATTGGACACCTGGCGTGAAGCTCCAGTCATTCGGCACTCTGTTACTCAAGAACAGTTCCGTCCTCCTCCCACTAAACGGGAGGTCCATCAGCTTGGGATCGTTACCCGTTGGCCCCTCAATCGACGGGGTGCAGACCTGGCTCTGCTTCAATGATCGCGACGGGGACGGATATCTCAGTGCAGGAGACCGATTCGAAGTGAACAGGACCGCCCCGCAGAGCACATATCAGTTGTTCCTGTACTACGATCGAATCCTGACAAACGTCAGTTGGACGACCTGAATCTTAGGAATCGAAACACAAGGCAGCGCTCACTGTTCAACCAGAACTGTGAACCTGAGGAAACTGAAGTAACCCCTGGATCGGCAGGGGCGTGAGACCAGTTTCAAGCCGTCAAGTCACAAGTGACGGCCAATGATGTCGTGACCGACCACTTGGGCGGATCACTCACTTCGACCACGGCCAGCAACCCACGCATCTTGCGACGCTGAGGGGGAGATCCCCGCCCCGCCGCAGAGCGCGGCGGGGATTCGAACTCCCGTGGGCCGTGTGACCCACCAGATCTCAAGTCTGGCGCGTTGGACCTGGCTTCGCTACCTCAGCGCGGGTCATCAAGACCAACGGTGTAATTGAACTTTGCCTCGCGGCGGACTGGCATCTCGATGGTGCGAAACCGACTCAATTCGTCTCTTTCAGAAGCGCCGCATTCAGCTCAAATGCCGCGACGGGATGGGCGAGACCGTGGGCCTCGAGGACCGCCGGCGCGATTTCGCCGAAAAGACCTGCACCCTTCCCTGCGATTCTCACCGCAGCGCATCGCCCGGGGATGAAGTTAGGGTCGCTCGCCGTTTCCACGTCGAACTCACGGCCGAGGTCACGCATGATGCTCTGCACGAGAGACTTGACTTCGGTGAACGAAGCCTTCGCATGAATGGATGCTCCCGCCAGATGCCTTTCGTTTGTCGCCCCCGCCAAGACATCCTCGGCCTCGAAGACCCGCTGCGGCAGATCGCGATGCGTGTTCATCGCCAAGATTTTCAACAAAGACGGCAGCAGCGAGCTCCTGAGCCCGCTCAACTCCGATGAGACGGGGTTGAGGATTCTAGGTCCGTCAGCACCGCCCTTGAACGGCGTCTGCGGGTCCACCATCGACAGAGACATGATTTCCTGGTAGCCGTAGCCGATCATCATCTCCCTGAGTGTCTGCGAGAACAAAGTGATATGTGCGGGCGCGCCAACGGTCGATTCGCGCGGCAGCCCAAGGGGGATCCGGTCATAGCCATGGCCCACTCCGATGTCCTCGATGAGGTCGACCTCGTGAAGCATGTCGACCCTGTAAGCGGGGATCTGCGCCTCTATCAAATCCCCTGTAACTCTGGTCCCGAACCGCATCTTCTCCAGGCAGCCCGCCGCCTCTTGCGGTGTGATTGAAAGACCCAGCAGCCTGTTCGCGCTGGCGGCGCTGACTTTCTTGACTTTCGCGGCGAGGTCCGGCGTCCTTATTTGCCGGCCGGGTAGCTCGAGCACGATTGATTCAATCCTGCCTCCCCTCTCGGAGAGCGATGTAGATATGATGTTCAATGCAGAGCTGACCGCCCCGAACTCGAGACCGGTGACGTCGATGAACAAGTTCCGCGTGTCCTCTGTCAGGGCGGTGGCCGTGCCGTTGATTATTGGCGGGAAGGACAGCACAGTGCCTTTTGCATCCTCGATGATCGGAAAGAGAGGTTTGCCCTCGAGGATGTGCGCGAACTCTCGTCCCTTCTCGTGCCTCTCGAGGATTTCGCGCAGGGTCAATTCATCCCCCAAGCCCAGCGGGGTGAACTTGACGCTATCAGGCTTGACGGCTCTGTATGTGAGAGGCGGCGTCACCTTGTCGACGTCGTGAATGCCGATCGCGACCTTCTTCCGCCTGCGGCCGATCGTCATGTGCAGCTTCTCTTGAAGGTCCATGAGAGACTTCACAAGTTCGTCCGTCATCTCGACGCCGCGCACAAGCCCGCCAACCGCGTGCGGTCGGACCGCCTCGACGCTCTTCTCGACTATGAAACGGATGTCCGACTCATGCACGTCGAACCGAGGCAGTCCCTTTTCAAGGTCAAGAACACCCCTGAGCGCCCGCACCAACCCCTCGACCGAATACATATCCGGGCGATTCGGGGAAATGTCGAAGCTGAGCTTCTCCCCGTCGATCCCTTCGTCGGCCCCTCCGATCATCGACGTCTTCGCCCTGATTTCGTCGATGGGGAACCTCTTCCCAAGCAGGTCGATGATGTCCGAATACTCGAAGGATACTACTGTCATTGTTGGCGGGTGAGCATGGCCGGACGGTATAAGAAAGTGCTTGTGGATTTCGGACAAAGGCCGAAAAAACAAGGGTGTCGGGGGAAGCGATACCTTTACATGTAAACAGAGCGGATATACGTCGGGATAGCCGTCTCGGTTCAGGTGGCGAATCGAAATGAAAGACATGTGGAAGGCGGGCATCGTCGTCATAGTGTGCTTGTCAATCGTTTTCGAGCTGAGCCCATTGTTTTTGCTCCAGAACGATTGGAATGATTCGGGGCAGGACCCACTCGAGTGGCCGCCGAATGATCAGGATCCACAAGTGAATCTCACCTTCTTGCCGATTCAGGACTGCGAGAGGTACACCGCTTTCACATCGGAGTCGGAGATAGAACAGCGGGTGGATGCTGATTGGTATAACGCGTCGAATCCGGCTGCGCCCGGCGGATTCGGTTGGTTCGCAGGACCCACACTTGGATCGCCACAAACGGATTCATCCCAAATCGGACTTGCCGGCGACGGTTCCACCCGCGACTATTCCGATACCAACATGCAGGTGGCGAACGTCGACGAACAGGATATCGTCAAGACGGACGGGGACTACATTTACACCATCTCTGAATCCGAAGTAGTCATCTTGAAGGCGTTTCCAACCGAACAGGCGGGGATTGTTTCCCGAATCCAGTTCGACGCGTGGCCGATCGGTCTTTTCATCGACAATGACAAGCTCGTTGTGATCGGGGGCTATTCCTACGACAACTACTGGGACGGCTACAACCGCTCGTATGACAACTACGACACTCACGTATCTCTTTTCAACATCGCCGACCGCGCAAACCCGGTCGCTGTGCAGGAGTACGCGGTTAGCGGCACTTTTGCCGGAGCCCGCATGGTTGATGGTTTTATCTACATCATCACCACGGATTTCCTCTATGACTACGGACAGGGCGTTGCGCTCCCAGCAATCACCGTCGGACCTCAGACCGAGGAGCTACCGCCGTCCCAAATCGGCTACTTCGAGAATGAGAGCTACGGCAATGCCGTGACCGTTATTCTTGCAATCGATGCTGCGGGCGATGGCTCCTACTCGGCTGCAGGGTACATGACCGGGGGCTTCGGGGTTCTGTACGTTTCGTCCGAACACATGTACATCGCTGTCACTTCCTATGAATACCTCGACAATGAAGGATATTACGAAATGCTGGAAAAGACCGCAATCCACAAGATTGCGTTCGACGAGCTCGATACGACCTATGTCTGCAGCGGCGAGGTTCCCGGCCGCCTACTCAACCAGTTCTCCATGGACGAATACGCCGGCAATTTGCGCGTCGCGACAACAACAGGCCAGATTGGGTGGGGAGCTGGCAACCCTAGTAACAACATATATGTCCTTGACTCCGAGATGGCGCTCCTTGGCAAGCTGGAGGGCCTCGCACCTGGAGAACAGATATACTCCAGCCGGTTCTTCGGCGACCGCGCCTACCTCGTGACCTACATGAGAATCGATCCCTTCTTCGTAATCGACCTGTCCGACGCGGCGAATCCGAAGCTCGTGGGATCCCTCGAGGTTCCCGGCTTCTCTGACTACCTTCACCCCTATGGCGATAATCACGTGATCGGCATCGGTCAAGACACATTAGTTGACCCGAGTGGGGGCTTCAGTTGGTTCGAGGGGCTCAAGCTGTCCCTGTTCGATGTCACCGATGTCGGGAACCCGGTGGAGGAGGACAAAATCGTGATTGGCGAAAGAGGGACTACCTCTGAGGCCCAGAATGATCACAAAGCGTTCATGTTCGATGAGGAGCGTGGAATCCTCGCGTTCCCGGTTAACCTCTATCAGTCCGAGAGCAACCCGGATCCCAACGGCTGGAATTGGACATATGGCAGCTACGTCTGGCAAGGGGTCGTTGTGTACAATGTTTCCCTAGACGGCGGGTTCCAGTATGTCGGCCGGGTGACGCATGGATCTGACGGACAGCCCTACTACTTCGACAGGTTGTGTGTCCGGAGGTCGCTGTACATCGAGGACGTGCTCTACACAATCTCAAGCGGCATGGTCAAGATGAACGCACTCAGCGACCTCGCTGAGATCAGCAGTTTCGAACTGTGAGACGGAGAGTGGGCCCGGCCAGATTCGGACTGGCGACCTCCCGGTTTCAGAGAGCCCCCTTCTCCAGAGGATCCTATCAGCCGGGCGCTCCAACCATGCTAAGCTACGGGCCCGTGAGCACCACGTAAGTTAGGAATCCACTTAAACGTTGTTCCGAGGATCCCGGGGGCCTCGCGCCATCTGGCCAGCACCACCACCCCGTCCCAACCCCAATAACCATAGGGAAAGCTTTTTATCGATAGGCCATAATTCTAAAGTCCAGTGGAAGAATGGAGGTCCTCGAGGCTGCCAAAGCCATACGGAGCGTGAGCAAGTTCTTGCCAACGCCCGTGCCCGAGCAGAAAGTCCAGACCGTCATGAACGCCGCAAGGCTCGCAATGTCGGTGGACAACCTCCAGCCGTGGAAGTTCATCGTCGTGAACGACGAGGAGCTCAAGAGGCGGCTGGCTGGTGCATGCACGAACGGCCGGACGATGGCGGACGCGCCACTGCTCATAGTGGCTTGCGCTCGCATGGATGAGGCGGTGAGCATGGTCGGCGGGTACATGAACTCGTTCCCGCTCGACCTCGGCGTGGCCATCGGCCACCTCACCATGGCGGCTACAGGCGAGGGGTTAGGGACCTCCTGGACTTTCGCCTTCAATGAGGACAAGGTGAAAGCCATCCTAGGCATTCCTCCGGATGCCAAGGTGCTAGGGTTGACGCCTCTGGGATTCCCGGAAGAGCTTCCACCGCCCGCCGGCAGGAAACACCTGTCGGAGATCCTCAGCTACAACAAGTATTGAAAGCTCCCGAGCTAGGAGCCCCAGAGGAAAGAAAGCATGGCCCTCCGAGCCATCACCCCGAGCCAAGAGGCGTACTGCTCCAAGTGCCACGTTAAGCTCTCCCTCGAGGAGACGCGCTGCCCTGGCTGCGGCGAGGATTTCACCGGCGTGATCGACGCGGGCCTCTGCGGCGAATGTCAGGCCGTCGTGACCATGGACTCCGACAAATGCCACAAATGCGGGGCTGTGTTCAAACCGGTGAAGACCCAGGGCGGCCTCAACGAGACCGAGTACCTGCGCAGGATGCTGCAATGGCGGGGACTTCAGGCTCAGAAGCTGAATGGCATCACCCCTCCGCCCACGCTGGATCCCGCGGTTATGATGGCGGCTACCGCCAGTTCCCCGCTCGGCCCGCAACCGGTGAACGTGCTCTACCAGCTAGCAGAGCCGCTGGAGAAGGTGCTCAAACTCCGAAGGAAGCGACTTGAACAGATGGACGAGCTCATAGCTGAGGCGAAGCAGCGCATCGATGAACTCGGAGAGACAAGCGACCCCATCAATCAGAAGGAGAAAACGAGGCTCAAACGCTGGATCGATGAGACACAGATGGAGCGCGAGAATCTGGCCACCATCGAAAACAGCATGATTGAGATGGAGAAGGTCTACAAGAACCTCCTGGCATTGCAGCAAGTGGAGATGCAGACAAAGGAGGAGAGCATCAGGATGCGACTCGATTCGGTCGGAGCCGAACTCGAGCGCATGGAGAAAGAGAAGCTAACGATTCAGGAGAGGGAGACCGAAATCAAGAGGAGGGAGGACGAGCTCCGCAAGATTCTCGAGCGGATAGATGAGAAAGAGAAAGAGCTGTCATCCCTGGAACGGCTCCTGACAGGCAGGGTCAAGGAATCGGAGGAACACAAGAAGAAGCTTGATGACGCCGAGAAGCAACTCGAGAAAGACAAGTGGATGGCGGCCCAGAGGCAGCTGCAGTCGCAACTCATCGCGATGAAGAACGGAGATGCTGGCGGTGAGTCTGGCGAGAGACCCGGCGAGCGAGACGAGAGACTCAACCAAATCGAGGAGCGAATCGATAAGCTCACCAAGGAGAAGGACGAGATGCTTCAGGAGAAACAAGAGACGAACAAGCTCCTCTCTGACATAAACCGGCTCCTGAAAGTCCTGGACGACCTCCTCGGACAGCTGCCCAAGAGTGTGATCAGTAAGTTCGCGAACAGCGAGGACTACAAGCTTTACGAGACAGTCCTCCAGAAGTGCGGGGTGTGATTCCCACGGGTCTGAGGGACAAAGCCAGGGAATTGGCCGGAAATGAGGAGACGGAAGAGCAGAAGGCTGCCGTCCCGCCGAACGCCGACAATATCTCAATTTCCGAACCTGACACGATCACTGTGCCGCGCTCACAGCTCCAGAAGCTCGAAACCGGTTTGAGGGAGCTAGAGCAAAAGCTCAAGGACTCCCAGAGGGAAGCGGAAGATAGAGCCAAGCATCTGGGGCGAGAGTTGAAGCGAGCGGGGGAAACCCTGAACGCGAGAGAGAGCGAACTGGCGGACATGGGTGAGAAGGTCGCTGAGCTGGAGAAAACCGGCAGAGAGCTGGCCAAAGCGAAGAAGGATCTCGAAGCCAGACTAGCGCAAGAAGGCGAGACAGGCAAGAAGACGTCAAGACTGAAGAAAGAGCTTGATGACGCCAACGCATTGCTGAGGCAGAAAGAGGATGAGCTCTCGGACATGCGCCGGGAACTCGACAACCTGACGGGGGAAGTCGAAGCTTTCAGGATGGCCAGAGTCCTCACGGAGGACAAATTCAAGAAGGATCTGCAGCAGGTCAAGAGCAAGCTGGAGAACGCGGAGACAAGAGTCCGGGAGATGGAGAAGGAAGTCGAGCTATCAAGGACGCGAGAGGACTCAGCGAACGAGATTGCGGTGGAGAAGGACAGACTCCTGATGGCGGTTCAGGAAAACATCGAGAGGGACAAGAAAGAGAACGCCGACCTCAAAGAGATGTTGAGGCAGAATAGAGAGTCAGCGAAGTCTAGGGAGAAGGAGCTCAACGACAACGTATCGGGACTAATGGCCGAGCTCGCGGAGAGAAGGGAGGAGACGGAGAACCTCAGGCTGCAGATCGATAAGTCGGAGGACATATCCACCCGAGAGAAGCGCCTGCGCGAAGAGGCGAACCGACTAGATGCGAAAGCGAAAGAACTAGGCACCAAGGAAGCAGGTCTGAGGACACTCGAGGAAAACCTCTCGGCAACGAAGCAAGAACTCGAGATTGAGATCAACACGCTTGAGGATGCGAAGCGCGGAATAGAAGCATCGCGCGCGGAATTAGAGCGTCGGGAGAGGGAAGCGAAGGCGACAGACAAGAAGCTTTCCGTCGCCAAGGATGATATCGACAAGCAACGCCTGACCCTCGAGCAAGAATCCGCCGCGCTCAAGTCCGAGAAGATCGCCCTCGATAGCACGATAGCGGAACTCGAACGGGAACGCGGCAACCTCGCTGCGCAAGAGAAGGAGCTGTCGAAGCGAGAGAAGAACCTCGCCAAGAAGCAGGGGGAACTGGACGAGAGGTTGCGCTCCGCGCAGGACGAGAAGCAGGCTGTATCGTCGGCAGCCAAGGCCGTCGAACGGGAGAAGGAAGAGATTGCGGGCCGCAAGACGGAGATAGAAGCACTGGCGGCAGAACTGGCACGGCAAAAGGAGAACCTAGATACGAAGATGGAGGGACTGCAGAATGAGCGAGAGAGGAACGAGACCGCATTGCGGGAATTGGACTCACGCTACGAGGAGTTTTCACGGCGCGAACTCGCCCTGACGAAGCTCGACGCGGACCTGCAGAAGAAGAAGGCGTCGCTCGACGAACTGGGGCGGGAAATGGCGCAGGAGCGGGAGAGGCTGGATGGCGAGGGCAAGGAATTCCAGTGCAGAAGGGGGGAGCTCCTCGCGCTTGAGAGAAGCGTCTCAGAAATGCAGGCAGCATTCCAATCCAAACGCGAATCACTATCGAGGGAAGTGAAGGACCTTGAGGCCAAGAGCAAGAAAGAGGAGAAGAGGCTCTCAGCGCTCGAAGACGACATCAAGGGTCGCGAGCAAGAAGTCTCGCGCATATCCGCGGAAATCAAGGTGAAACAATCCGCACTGGAGAACCTCGAGAAAGAGCTGAAGAACAGGGAAGCCGCACTGGAACGAAAAGATCAGGAACTGCGCGAGAGAGACATGGGAGTGCAAGCTTCATTCGTGGAGACGCAGGCGGAAAAGGAGAGGCTCGAAAGCCTGAGGGTCCAGCTCGAGACAGTGAAGCGAGATCTGGAAGAACAGGAGAGGAGCGTCGCCGCCAGCGCAAGTGAACTCGCGCGAAGGACTGCTCGCGTCGAAGAGGAGGAAGCAGAATGGCGCAACCGCAAGCAGGAGCTGAATGGGGAGAGAAAGATTCTCCAAGAGCAGGAGAGGGCGCTCGCGCGGCTCAAAGCGGGGGTCGAGAAGGAGAAGGCGGTGCTGGACGCCAGGGGGAATGCGGCCAATCAGAAAATCAAGGAAGATGCCAAGTCGNNAGACTGAAGGATCGGGAGAAGCGACTGGTCGACCTCGAAAGGGAATTGGCGGCGAAAGAGACTGTGCTCCAAGGCAGAATCAAGGAGCTTGAAGGGTTCGAGAGTCAGGTCTCCGAGAGAACTGGGGCACTTGACAGCAACCTCCGGGAGATTGGTGAGATCAGGCGCGAACTCGACCTCCGGGAACGCGATCTTGCGGCGGCGCTGGAGAGGGCTTCGGGGAGGGAG
>JAFNFQ010000002.1 GCA_017885655.1 Methanobacteriota archaeon
ACGGGGTCGCGCACATCGCCTACTATGACGGGACCCGCAGGGACCTCAAGTACGCCTCCAACATCTCCGGGTCCTGGGAGACCGAGGTCGTTGCATCCGCGGGGACAGTCGGGGAGTACGCCTCAATCGCGGTCGACCTGGCGGGCAATGCACACATCAGCTACTACGACAGGACGGGCGGGAACCTCAACCTCGCCACCGGGGAGCTCAGGCCTGACCTGGCGATAACCAGGGACGACATAACGACCGTTCCCTCGAGCCCGATAGGCAACGGGACGACGGTCACGATAGCCGCGACCGTGACCAATCTAGGTTACATCGATGCATACATCGTCTACGTCAGGTTCTTCGACGGCGACCCCGCGCTGGGAAGGAGGATAGGCGGCGACGTCCTCCTACCTCCTGTCCGCTCCGCTGGCGGGAAGGAGACAGCGTACACGCAGTGGGTTGCCGGTCCGATAGGGAGCCACGACATCTGCGTCGTGGTTGACCCCTCCAACACCGTCGCGGAGCTGGACGAGACCAACAACGCCGCCTGCAGGAGCGTGGAGGTCGTCTTCCCTCTCCCGCTCGTCCCGGGCCATCGGTTCATGTCGTTCCCCGTGGCGGTCTCGAACGAGGACATCGAGAATGTCCTGTCGTCCGTCGCGGGGTGCTACGACTACGTGCGGTGGTACGACCCGCTCGACTCTTCGGACCACTGGAAGTCCTACATGCCTGGTAGGGTCTACAACGACCTGGCCCGGCTCGACAACACGATGGGGTTCTGGATCAACGTAACCGCCAACTGCAGCCTCCTGCCTGTCGGCGCGATGCCGGTGTCGACGACCATCCAACTGCACCAGGGGTGGAACATGGTCGGCTTCCCATCGTCCAACACGTCCTACACCGTGGCCGACCTCAAAGCGAGCATCGGTCTTGCAGAGGTGATTGTCGAGGCGTTCGATTCGAATGCCGCTCCTTACTACCTTCAGCGCGTGGGCGATAGTCACGTGATGATTGCGTGGGAGGGCTACTGGATATGTGTGCCCTCTGACGCGACATGGATTGTGGATGGCTGACTCGCAATCCGCCAGGGACATGAGGTGGAACTCCCAACGGATGAGCTGCCGATGTCGCTTCTTTTCGGATTCCGCTAAGTGGACTCAAGATCGCCGACCTCAGGGCATCGCGACCGAGGACGCTGCGCATAGGAAAAGCCGAGACACTTGAGAATCAATGATAGTCGGTGAACCGTTGGTCCTCGTCGTCGGACTATGTGACGGCTTCCCCAAGAAATGTAAGCTCCCGTCACCGACATTTAAGGGAGGGGACAATGCGGGCGGTTGATGGACAACCATCAAATATGACAAGGGCAGATAGGGCTGCGGGAGAGAGGACCGTGGCTGCTTGTAGTTGCCTCCGCGTGAATCACTTGAAGTTCGCAGGCAGGACGACCGTGATAGCCATTGTTGCGCTTTTCCTGTCAACGCCGTTCCTGACGAGTCGGACGCCGCAGGGAAATGACACCTCGATTCCTCCCGTTTCGTCGACCAGCGGGAAGGCCTTGCACGCGCTCGGTTCCGTTGGCGGCTATTTCACCGAGAACGTGGGCCAAGTGAACGGACTCGTCCGCTACTACTCGAGAGGGAACCCATCTGTCGCGTTCAGGGACGACGGGGTCATGTTCGTAGTCGGGGAGGCCGGCAATGGAATGGGCAAGGGAGCGTGGCGCGAGCCGACTGACCGCCCCGTCGTCGATGAGACCACAACGGCGAGATCATTCGCCTACATGCTCCGCTTCGAAGGAGCGAATGCCGTCACGCCTACCGCCAAAGAACAGCTCGCGTTTAGCAGCAACTTCTTTATCGGAAACGACCCGGCTGAATGGCGGACAGGTGTGAGGAGCTACAGAGAAGTCGTCTACGAGAACCTGTATGACGGCGTGGGCCTGGTCTACCGCACGACAAATCAGGGCTTGAAGTACGATTTCATTCTCAGCCCCGGCAGAAATCTGGAGACAATAGTCCTGTCATACGAGGGAATAGACGGTCTTGCGACGGACTTGACAGGCGACCTCTTGATCCACACCGTCCTTGGCGACATCATAGACACGGCCCCCATCGCATATCAGGGGGAGAAGCAGGTGACGTGCTCCTTCACCCTTCTGACCAGTCACTCCTACGGCATGGACTGTCAGGACGTTGACGATTCCATCCCCCTGATCATCGATCCCCTTGTTTACGCAACATATCTTGGCGGCGGCAGAACCGAGTACGCATATTCCCTCGATGTGGACCCCTCCGGAAACGCCTACGTGACCGGTTACACGGATTCGACGGACTTCCCTGCCACACCGGGCGCGTTCGACAGGACTCAGAATGGATGGACGGATGCGTTCGTCGCGAAGCTTGACGCGACCGGTAGCTCCCTTATCTACGCGACCTACCTTGGCGGTCGCTGGTATGATTATGGAGAGTCCATCATTGTGGACTCCGCCGGAAACGCATATGTGACCGGCAACACGTCCTCGGCGGACTTCCCCACTACACCGGCCGCGTACGACAGGGCTTACAACGGCGGCGGGTGCGACGCTTTCGTGGTGAAGCTCGGCGCGACGGGCAGCTCCTTGGTCTACGCTACCTACCTTGGCGGTGGCGGACAGGATCGCGGATTCTCCATGGATGTGGACTCCGCCGGAAATGCCTATGTGACCGGCTCCACGGAATCGACGAACTTCCCTGTCACGCCAAGCGCATTCGACAAGACTCTTGATGTTGTAGTGGATGCGTTCATCGCGAAGCTTGACGCGGCCGGCGGTTCCCTGATCTACGCAACCTACCTTGGCGGCAATGAGGAAGATCGCGGATGGTCCATCGCCGTGGATTCCGCCGGAAGCGCGTACGTGGCAGGCGACGGGCGTTCGACGGACTTCCCCTTCACGCCAGGCGCATTCGACACGTCTGCCAACGGCAACGCCGACGTCTTCGTGACGAAGCTCGACGCAACGGGCAGCTCCCTGATTTATTCGACCTACATTGGCGGTTGGCATGACGATTACGCACGGTCCATCGCTGTGGACCCCGTCGGGAACGCATATGTGACGGGTTCTACGTATTCAGACGATTTCCCTGTCACCTCAGGGGCATTCGACGGGACCATGGATGGACCGACGGACGTGTTCGTCGTGAAGCTTGACGCGGCAGGCAGTTCCCTGATCTATTCGACCTACCTCGGCGGTGGCTCGCACGATGAAGGAGAATCCGTATTTGTGGATTCCGCCGGAGATGCCTACGTGACCGGTGGCACATATTCGATGGATTTCCCTGTCACATCGGACGCCCTTGACGAGACTCAGGAAGGAGAGAACGATGCGTTCATCGTGAAGCTTGACGCAACGGCCAGCTCCCTGGTCTACGCGACCTACCTCGGTGGCAGCTGGAGTGATTTCGCATATTCCATCGCTGTGGACTCCTTCAGAAACGCCTACGTGACCGGCTACACAGATTCGACGGACTTTCCTGTCACAACAGGCGCATTCGACAAGATTCAGGATGGACGGGTGGATGGTTTCGTCGTGAAGCTAGGTCTTGGGTCTAACAACCCGCCTATGGTCTCCGGACTGGGCGTCCAGGGTTTCATCAGCCCGCCCGGGATACTCCACATCACCGACTTCACTCCGGATCTCAGCTGGACATACTTCAGTCCCGATGGTCGTCCGCAAGCCTTGTACGACGTGAGGGTCGGTAGTGCTCCTGGCGCGGCTGACATATGGAATCCCCCGTCGACGCGCAGCGCGGCAACATCGGTCACCTACGCGGGGTCGCCACTCATGCGGAGCGGCGACTACTACTTCGCCGTCAGGGTGAACGACTCGATCGAGTGGAGTGTCGAGGTAGAGGTTTCGTTCCACGTGAACAGCATTCCCAATCCTCCCACGACGCCGATCACACCACCTCAATCATCCATCACACCACCAAGCGGCTCCGAGGCTTTGACTTGGACTGCCGGCGGCGACGCCGAAGGCGACACGGTAACGTATGATTGGCAGGTATCCACCGACATGTCCTTCGCCACGATGGTCGGCTCCGGGACGACCACTGGAACCATGTCCACATCTTTCGCCACTAGTCCGTCGACCGCGTACTACTGGCGGGTAAGGGCTAGAGACGACTATGAGCCGGCAACCTGGTCCGACTATGGCAACTCCCCGCCAGGCTATTGGACATTCAGCACATCATCCCCGTCAAACACAGCTCCGATCATAACCATCACATCGCCCGTTGGCGGCGAGGTATGGTACCAGGGCAGTTCTCACGCAGTCACGTGGACAACCTCTGACAACGAGGACGCACCGTCTGCTCTCCTCGTCTGGATCAACTACACTTCAAGCGCGGGAAGCGGTCGCATATGCGGGCCCGTGGCGGGCAATGCCGGTTCGTGCGCTTGGACGTTGCCCGCAATCAACGCCACCGATGTCATCGTGAACGCCACGGTCGCGGACACAGGCGGGCTGAGAGGCTACGACGACAGCGGCCCGTTCACGATTCAGACGCCGCCCGCAGTGAACACTCCCCCGACGGTCTCTCTCACCTCGCCGATAGGCGGGGAGCACTGGGACAAGGGCTCCACGCACGGCGTCACCTGGTCCATGCACGACGATCAGGATCTGAACTCCAACCTGACCGTCTACCTGAACTACACGACGGGAGGAGTCACAACCTCGATCGTGGCGGGGCTGAAAGGTATCGAGAGCTATCAATGGGCACTTCCGGACATAGTGGCCACGGATGTAGTCGTCAACATAACAGTGATAGACACAGGCGGACTGAAGGGCTGGGCGCAGAGCGGCCCGTTCGAAATCAAGATCCCAACCTCACCGCCATCGGTGGAGACTAACTACAAGCCTTTCGTGGCGGCGGTGTTCGCGATCATCTTGCTCATAGCGGGAGTATGGTCATCGAAGAGAAGGCCCTGGAAGGGCGGGAAGGACACGATGGCGGTGGCGAAGGCGTTCACGATTCTCTCGATGCCGTTCGTCCTCGCAGAGGCGGGGACGGGGGTTGTTTCCCTGCTGACCGGTCAGTTGTCCATACCGCCACTCGTCGAGGCAGGAACGGTCGTGGACCTCTCGATACTCATCGCCGGCCTGTGCGTCGTCCTGCTGAGGGCGCTCAGAACCATGTCTCCTGCAGCGAACGGAGACGGTGACGCGGACGGTAGATAGAGAACTATCTTATGCTCCATGCACAGATAGGGCGGCTGGAGAGGGAGTGTGGCGGTTCTTCCGCGGCGGGCCAGGCCCGGCCCCCTGCCTCCCCACGATTCTCGTGTAGTAGTCGCTGGCGCACGTAGAGCTGTAGCCCGTCGAGTCGACAGCGATGAACAGGCTCTTCAGGCGGGCGTCCTCTCCAGGAAGGCCAGGTGGAGGCGTTCCAGCCTCCTGATGTCCATCCTGGCGGAGAACTTCTGGAGGGTGGTGAAGTGAGGGACACTTGACAGACCGATCTCCCCTGTCAGGACAGTGCACACCCCCATGGTCTCGCAGAACTGCCTGTAAGGCATCCTGAAGTGCTGTCGCAACACCAGCATGATGACGTGCTGGCGGTCGTCGTACAGGTGATTGGCGTACTTCGACCGCCTGAGAGGGTACCTGGCCCTCTTCAGCATCCTTTGCTGGCGCCTCACCGCGCGAACCAACTTACGCTCTTTGTGCCTAACCCCATCCTGCGGCACGGCGCGCTCCCATCCCTGGAGAGGTTCTCCCGAAAGGAGTTGGTTGCTCTCCCGGGATGGCGCAATGCCGTGCCCGCCCAACTTACTTTCGTCGGGGAAGGACGAGGATTTCTACACAGCCGCTGGGTCGATAGATTCAAATACGGTCCAACGAATGTCATTCAAGCCAGTAAACGGCGAGTTGGCTGGTGGGGAAGAGGAGGAAGTGAGCGGCATGACGTTGAGGGAGGGTCTTCGACGGTTCTTCTGTTCAATTGAAGACGTTCCCCGCTTTTCCTTTCATTCCGCGTTCTGTGGCGGTGAGAGCCTAGAAGCGGAAAGCACCAACGGGTCGGTTCGGCCTGAGAAGCGTGGCCAGCCCGCCGGTGCACACCACGGGGGGGTGATGCGATGAGTATTACCAAACTTGATACTCTTAAGGTTTCTTTTAAGGTTTCCGGCGGGGCCTGCCGGCCCATGCTCGTCTCCCATTCCTGGGACAGGGAGGATGCCGCTTGATGGCCACCCCCGCCACAGGGGACGCCATCGCGCACGTGCACAACGACTGCGGTTCGAGGGAGCGTCTTTGGCTTCCTAGAGACCACAGCTCCACTGCGACAACTGCGCGCCATCCCTTCTGCATCGAATGTGGTACTGTCAAGAACCTCACTATGCCGCACGCAAAGCCGTTGGGGTACTACCTGGACGGCCTTGCGAACTTGAAGGAATCTCTGGAGCACTCGGCGGGGCACGAGAAGCTCGTGCAGGTGCACAGCCACCTGATCGCCCAGCGCCTCAGGACGAGACGGGAGTTCGAGGACCCGTACGGCACGCCTGGGAACGTGCAGCTGGCGACGTACGTCTCGACCGTCCTGGCGATCCGTCCTGACCTGGACGAGGAGCTGATACTGCGCATGCTGCCGGACAGGCGCCGACGACGGAGACCTGCGAGTTCGCAGAAAAGCAACGAACAATTCGCCGCCGCGCATCCACGAAACTGACTCTGTGAAAGGAGGATGAGGGGAAGAATGCGGGCATCAGCGGAGGCTTTGGGGGGACGGTGGACGAGACGAGCGTGGGGTGCATGGGAAGACACCATCTGCGCATCACGCGAGAGGAAGAACGAAGGACATGCGCTTAGCAATCGAGTGAGAGTTTAAAAGTCGGAAGGTTGTGCAACATGGGAATGGCGAAGGCGGACAACGGGGATGTTTCAACACATGTAGAGGCTGGAGCCGTGAACGGCATCGAGGGGATGCCCGGCACAGAGTTGATGGCGGAATCCAGCAGGAATACGATGTCGCGGAAGACGCACGCGCCGAAGATCTTGGCGGCGATCCCCGCGTACAACGAAGAGCTCGCGATAGGCAGCGTCGTGCTGAAGGCGCTGAAGTACGTGGACGAGGTCGTCGTCGTGGACGACGGGTCCACGGACGGCACGGCCGAAGTCGCGGAGCTCGCCGGCGCGCACGTGATCCGGCACGCGCGGAACCTGGGGAAAGGTATGGCGATCCGGACCGCGTGGCTGTACGCGCGGCAGAACGGGACGGACGCCCTCGTGCTGCTCGACGGCGACCACCAGCACAAGACGAGGGACATCCCGAGGCTCGTCAACCCGATCGTCGAGGGCCGGGCGGACGTGGTGCTCGGCGTGCGGTGGGGCAAGACATCGGAGATGCCGAGCTACCGCCGCGTCGGGAAGCGGGTGCTCGACTACGCGACGTCCGCGGGCACGAAGAACGGGATGGTCACGGACTCCCAGTGCGGCTACAGGGTGTACTCAAGGAAGGCGCTGCGGGTGATCGAGCCGTCGGAGACCGGCCTAGGGATCGAGTCCCAAATGCTCGTGGAGGCGCAGGAGCGCGGGCTCCGAATCCAGGAGATGCCCATCGCGGCGCGGTACGACGTGGATGGGTCCACGGTGACACCCGGTCGACACGGGGTCGGGGTCCTGGGGCGCGTGACCTCCTTGGTTTCTGAGAAACGGCCACTTTTCTTCTTCGGAATCTCCGGTGCGGTGCTCTTGACGGCTGCGGCTTTGCTTGGAATTGTCGTGGTTGAGACGTTCTATTCCACAGGCGAGCTCGCCGTGGGGTACTCCTTCGTCGTCGTCATGTTCGCGATCCTCGGCTCGCTCTCGGTCTTCATCGGGATTGTGCTCAATACCATGAAGCGCTTGATGGCGCGAACGTAGCCTCTTTCGGATAGGCGGCGTGGAGGATCAGGGCCAAAGTACTCATCTTGGAGGAAGCACCGTGGATTCGAATCGGATTCTGGTTACAGGCGGCGGCGGTTTCATCGGCACGCGCCTCGTTCAGGAACTTGCTTCGCGAGGCCACAGCGTCCTGTCCTGCGATCTCTACAGCAGCGAGAGGGATGACTATGTCCGGTGTGATGTTCGGGAATTCCGCCAACTGGAGCGGCTCTTCGAAAACCGCAAGTTCGAGTATGTCCACCATCTCGCTGCGGAATACGGGCGCTGGAATGACGAGGACAACGGGAAAGCCGGGATGCTGGACTTGTGGTCTGCTGCTCCTCGTGATGATGCTGAGTCGAAACCGAGCGCGCCGAAGATCCTAGCGGCGGTTCCCGCCCTTAATGAAGAGGTCGCGAGGCTGGCGGGGGCGCACGTCATCAGGCACCCGTTCAACCTAGGGAAGGGGGCAGCGATGAGGTCCGCGATGCTCTACACCAGGGACAATCACACGGACGTGCTCGTGTTACACGATGCCGACGGTCAGCACAACACGGAAGAGATTCCCGAGCTTGTCGCGCCGATCCTGGAGGACAAGGCTGACGTCGCGATAGGAGTGAGGTGGGGGAAGGAGACGGGCATGCCGATGTATAGGCGCGTCGAGAAAAGGGTTTTGGACTACGCCACCGCCATGGGGAGCAAGAACGGGACGGTGACTGACTCGCAGTGCGGGTTCCGAGCTTTCTCGAGGAAGGCTTTCAACATGGTAGATGTGAGTCAGCGAGGGATTGCCGTGGAGTCGGAGATGCTGATCAACTGTCACGAGAACGGGCTGAGGGTCGTGGAGGTGCCGATATCGTGCAGGTATGACGTGAAAGGGTCGACGTTCAAGCCGGGGAGGCATGACATGGGAGTGCTGGGGGGCACTTGTTTCGATAGTATCGGAAAAGAGGCCATTGTTCTTCTTTGGAGTCTTCGGCTTACTGCTCGTCTGCGTGGCGGCCCTCCTCGCAATCTACACCGCCAACCTGTACTACAGCTCGGGGACATTCGCTGTGGGGTACGCCTTCCTATTCCTCCGCTTCGCAATCATCGGCGTGCTGTCAATCTTCGTTGCCTTCGTCCTCAACTCCATGAAGAAGATGGCGGCGCGGCTCTAGGACTCGCCGTGACCGAGACGGGGTCTATGGGTTGAGGGCCCTTGGCAAATGAGTAATCGTTGTTTTGGCGGTAGTCATCTTCCTCGTCTCGGTGAAGAGGTCCCGATTCTTTTTTGTAGTCCTCGAAGTGCCCCTCCTACCAGTCATTGTCGCAGTGCAGACCTTCAACAGTATCGCCGAGCTGGCGGTTAGCCATTCTTCTTTTGTGGTGTCATTGAGGATTGTCTGGGTTCTTTCGATTCCCATCGCTTTTGTCTCGACGCGACTAGGAGGACTGTGAGAGTATAGCTGAGCGCATGCGGTTTCTGCCTAGAGGGCAAGACCAACCCACATTGCCGCGGCCCATGGGGTCGCTGGGCAGCAGGGGCCTCTGCAATCGCCGTCCCACTGCACCTTCTGAGCGATTTGGCGAACCATCTTGCCTGCAATAGGTGGTGTGACTAGGTGTCAAGAGTTGAACGGGCGACTGCTGAAACTGAATCCCGACGGAATTCGGGCATTTCATTCGTAGTTGTAACGTATAACAGCAAAAGCCTTGTCGGGGCATGCCTCGAATCGATTCGGGGTCAATCGATTCCACCGAAGCAAGTCATCGTGGTGGACAATGACTCCGCTGACGGTACTGCAGATTTCGTGAAACCCAATTTCCCAGAAGTCTGCGTTATCAGGAATGGTGCCAATGTTGGATACGGGGCGGCCTGCAACATCGGGGTCGCTATGGCTTCCGGCGAATTCGCCGCTATTCTGAACCCAGACATCGTATTGGAGACTCGTTGGTCTGAGCAGATTCTCGAAGGACTCGCGCAGAGCGAAGGTTGCGGAGCTGCGGAGGGCAAACTCCTCTTGGCGTACGCCAAGACTATCGTTAATTGCAGCGGCAGTCGAATGAACATTCTTGGCTTCGGATGTACGACTGGTGTCGGGCAACTGGATTCCTCTGACACCAGAATAAAGACTGTCTCCTATCCGTCAGGTGCAGCGTTCGTGGTCAAGCGTGATCTGTTCGCGCGGGTTGGAGGTTTTGACGAGGACTACTTCCTCTATTACGAGGATGTTGACTTCGGACTTCGGTTGAAAGCTGTGGGTTCTTATGTTGTTTATGTGCCTGGGGCTGTTGCCTATCATCACTTCAAGTCCGAACTTCGCCCAGAGAAGATTCTTCTCCTAGAGCGAAACAGATGGAGAACCATTGCCAAAAACATGCCTACGCGCTATTTCGTTAGGTGCGGCCCATTGCTACTGGCTAGCGAGATTGCCTTGACCATCTATCTTATGGTTCTGGGATTTGGAAGGTCAAAGCTTGGAGCCGTCGTTCAGTTTCTTGAGATGCTCCCAGGCCTTCTGGCGTATCGTAGGTTAGCGAAACATAATGGACAAATCCTAAAGGATTTTGCCGAACTCTTGACAGACGACTTCCCGTATCTTGTGTCGGGACATCCAAGCATGAGCAGAATCTTAATTGGCAAACGGATTCTTACAGGCTACTACAACGCATTCTTCCGACCTCTAAGCAAGACACTGATAAAACCAAAACACCCTCGTCATATCGTAGCGTAAATTCATTAGCGCAGGCAGCGAATTCCGATGACTCTTCGAATACTTTTAGTGTGTTCCCACGGGGGCCATCTTACGCAGATGGAGCAGCTTGTAGAAGCATTTGCAGGTTTCGAGGTTTCATGGGTGACTTATGAATCGAAAACCACGTCACACCTTTGCCCGGCCCGATTCGTTCGTCATTTCGGCGATAACTGGTTAAGGCTATTCCTGACGTTAATGCACGCTACATTTGTGGCAGCAAGAACCCTAATCGCGTTCAGACCGCGAGTGATTGTCTCCACGGGCTCTGAGATTGCAGTACCATTCTTCTATCTCGGCAGGCTTTTCGGCACCTACACTATTTTCGTTGAAAGCCTTACGCGAACCACCTCAGGATCGTGGACAGGACGCTTGGTGTGGCCATTCTCCGACAGGTTTCTGGTCCAGTGGCCCAGTCTGCTGAAGTGGTATGGCACCGACAAGGCTCAGTATGCAGGGGCGGTTCTGTGATCCTAGTGGTTGTTGGCAATTCTAGCCGTCCCTTCACACGACTGCTCTCTGCCATGGACGATTACGCGGGCGAAGCAGCAGAAGAGGTGGTCATGCAGGTAGGCTATTCTGGCTTTCTACCCAAGCGAGCGAAGTATTTTGAGTTCGTCAGCCGAACAGACTTTAGGGAGCTTGTCAGGAAAGCAAGAGTCGTCGTCACGAGTGGAGGAGTAGGCACATTTCTGGAAGCCTACCGCGCCAACCGACTAATCATAGTGTTCCCAAGATTGAAGCAATTCTCCGAAGTCTTGGACAACCAAGCTGAGGACTTAGTGGGCGCTATCGAGGAAGCTAGGCTAGCCCTGGTTTGCCGCACTGTCGAAGATCTCAGAGCTGCTCTGCGCGACGAATCCCTCTTGGTCCAATCTCCCACACGCGCGGGTTCAAGTCGTGAACAGCTTGTAAATCACCTAAAGGGTATCCTTCAGTCTCTTGCACAACAAGACCAAGGTCCATGAGTGAGATGAGATCGATTCACATTTTGGTGCCGCTGAACTCGGACCCTGGCGATGAATCGCGACCCGGCGGCGTCAGGCGCTTCGTTTGGTCTTTGGCCTCTTCCTTGAAAAGCCGTGGCTTTTGTTTCACTCTCGCGGGAGCAGGCATCGGGAGGAATTCCGTTCCATTTAGGTTCTTCCCTGTTACAGCACGTGTGCACAACAATCTTGTTTTCGCAATGGCCCTCGTCGTTCATCCTGCTTTGCCCACTGACGCCGACATATTACATGTCCAGAGTCCGGCGGACATGTTGCCTTTGATTCTTCGCAATAGAGGGATGGCAAGGATCTGCACACTACACGGGGACTACGAAACGGGCATCCGGTGCAAATATGGACTCGCGTTGAGTCTTCCCTATAAGGTGGTGGAAGCGTTGTCATTAAGGCTTGCCGACTGCGTTACCGCAGTCTCACCACAGGTCGTGAAACTCTACGAAAGAAAGTATCCATGGCTGCGTGGCAGGTTGAACGTGACATCGCCGGGTGTTGACTCTTCGGATTTCTCGCTCAGACCGAGACAAGGTGCCCGACAAGCTCTTGGACTATCTCCCGAAGGGAATATCTTACTCTATGTCGGGCGCCTTGATAAGGAAAAAAACGTCCCGCTCCTGACGCGGGCTTTCCAAGTCCTGAAATCCCGGATCCGGCGGCTTTCGCTCATCATCGTCGGCGAGGGCCCTGAACGCGGAAATATCGAGCGCCTTGTCAGGGAACAGGGGATAGAGGGCGTGACAATGGTTGGGGCCGTACCTCATAACGTTGTCTCGACCTACATGAATGCCGCTGACGTTCTTATCCTCTGTTCGACCACCGAAGGGAGTCCGACTGTATTGAAGGAAGCTGCGCGATGTGGGCTTCCGATTGTTGCGACGCGAGTAGGAGACGCATCAGAACTGTCCTCGAAAGTCCCCCACCTACCTGTTGTTGTCAGGGACTTCGTTGGGGCGGCGGAACTCGCCTTGGCTGTTGAATCAGTCTTGCGTCTCCGCCAAATCGATAGAGAAGTAGCTGCTCGGGAAGCGGAATTGGCTTTTTCTTTCGGTGACTGTGCCGAGGCGCTGTCAGTCATATATCAGGCCTTGGCTTCTGCCAACCGGGAAAGGAAGCGAATCAGCAGTCAACATTGATTTCATATAAGACTCAGGGTTGCTGGTAGAGATGATACGCAATCAGAGTTCTCAGAGAGAAGCTGCAGGAGGCCGTCTGGCCTAGTACAGGTGATGTCGTTGAAACTCCTCTTCCTTAGGGGTGCTGATGTCTCCAACCCCCTTGGTCAGACAGACGTCTTGATCGCTGAAGAACTGTGGAAGAAGGGGATTGACATTGAAACCGTTCTCTTCGGGAGGCATGGCGTAGATAGCAAGCTCAGCCTGAACGCTCCTGGAGTCAGGATCCTGGTGGGGGAATCGCCTCCTCTTCGGGGCCTCGTCACAAACCTAAGGACGTTTAGACGAACGGTCCCCACACGGTATGACGTTGTTCTCGCATCCTATGAGCTGTTCCCGGCGGCGTTCATGTACAAGCTACGGCACAGGGACGTCCACGTCATAGTGGACTTGCGTTCGATTCCAGTGGGGGGGACGATCTTGGCGCGCGTGCCGCACATTCTATTGCTAGTGTGGGCGTTGACGTCCTCATATGTCTCCGGTGTGACATGCATTACGGAGTCGATGTTGGAGGCGGTGCGGCGTTCACTTCCCTCGAGAAAGAAGGTTCCATGGGCAGTCTGGGGTTCAGGAGTCGACTTGGTCCACTTCTCCCCTCGCGAACCTGATCGAGACCTGATGCAAAAGCTGAGACTGGAAGGGTATTCAGTGGTCGGATACCATGGTTCGCTTTCGTCTTCGAGGGGAATAGAATCGCTTGTAGATGTCGCGCACTTGCTGATTAACGCCCGGAAGCCTGTTGTCTTCCTGATTATTGGAAAGGGCGATGCCGTAGCGAAGGTGAAGGCCAAGGCCAAGGAGATGCAGGTGGAACACAGCTTTCGAGTGCTGGACGCAGTGTCCTACCATGCCATGCCGAGATACCTCTCCGTTCTTGACGTAGGAGTCGTGCCGCATCCCGATGACTGGCGCTGGCGCCACCAGCAGCCACTGAAACTCCTAGAGTTCCTTGCGATGGGGAAACCAGTTGTGGCAACCGATCTGCCGTGTCACAGGAATGTGTCAAGGGCGGTCTTCCTAGTACCTCCATCGAATCCTCAGGTCATGGCGAAGAGGATTGAGATGCTGACGAACCTTGACGGGTCGGCCCAGCTCGAACTTCGAGACAACGCGCGCGCGGATGCATATGCTTGGAGTTGGGGGATCCAGGCGGAGAGGCTGAAAGCCTTTCTGGACCGCTGGCGTCATGACGGCGGTGAATAGCCACAGTTTTCTGTCTGAGGAGATGGGTAGATGAACACACGACGAATGCTCTTGGTGACTGGGGTGGCCTTTTTCGCCTCACTCACCATCCTCTTCACCGATATCATAGTACACGAACCTCGCTGGTCAAGGCCAGCTACGTTGGATCGCATTCTACCACCGCTGATGGCTTTGTGTGTTGCCCTATTCGTTGCCACGACGGCAGTGCTTTCGAAGGTGAATAGCAGAAGAGCATCCCATGTCCTTGCTTGCGTCGCGGGCTTCATGGCCGTGGCACTGCTTTTTGC
This sequence comes from Methanobacteriota archaeon, assembly GCA_017885655.1. Taxonomy (GTDB): domain Archaea; phylum Thermoplasmatota; class Thermoplasmata; order RBG-16-68-12; family JAFNFQ01; genus JAFNFQ01. The sequence continues at coordinate 14,287 of JAFNFQ010000002.1, forward strand.
GAGTCCGCTATTCTACGGATTTCTTAGCGGTCCAGACGTCGACGGTGTTTGGCGGACAGCTGAATATGTTGGCGCAAGAAGCCATATCAATCTCGAGACATCGGCTCGATTGCAGTTTCCCGGATTCTACCTCTTGATATCGTGCGGTTCGTTAGTTGCTGGAGTGGATGCTCAGCTATCTCAAGCGCTGGTTTTTCTACAACTTCTGATGACGCTGCTGCTCTGCATCGTCCTTCTGTCCCGAAAGCTAGGTTCCGCCAACTTCATGATGAGTCTGACCCTGTTCGTGGCTCCACTTTCTTTGGTGTTCACTATTCAGGCTGCTCCACAAGGCTTCGCTTACGTCCTGTTCCTTCTGACGCTACTTCTGCTGGAATCCCGAAGGAATCCGGGGGGGACTATGCTGGTCCTCGTGATGCTCTTGGCCGTCGTCGCGTCACATCCTCTGACTCCATTGTTTGTCATAGCGTACATGGCGGCCTGGGTTCTTCTCTCATCAAGACAAACACTCGCTCGCGCTCGCGCTGCTAATCTACTGCTTCTGGCGGCGGTGCTTGCTTTTGCCTGGTATCTGTTCATCGCGGTCTTTGTCCTTGCCAGCGTTGGACGGAATTTCTTGGCTGCACTTGGCCAGAGTCTTCAACGTGGCCTTGAGAACGCGGCCCAAGCGCGTAGTGCTGTCCTCACACCGAACCTTGCTGATCCTGTCAATTTTCTCGCCGTTGGGTCGGCTTTCTTTATGCTGACCATTTTTGTCGCTGGGATTCTGAAGATGGTGCTTGCAAGAAGGCGGATGCCGCCGCTCTATGGGCGTCTGGTAGTTTCCGTTCTTCTACTGAGCGCGCCTCTGCTTCTTCTTGACCTCATGGGAAACCGAGTTGCAGATAGGCTAGCGTTAGTTGCCATGCCGTTGGTAATAATCTCAGTTCACCACTTTTCACTCGTTAAAGAGAACCATCGCAAAAACAGTCCGAAGTTTGAGCGACATCTTTCTCAGGCCAAGCCTCGCATTTTCATCGTCCTAGTCCTCGTCCTCTCACTAGGCACCGCTTTCATCTTTCAGGCCGCTGCACGGACGAACAGTCAGTTCATTCTCCCTTCTGATAGGGCGGCATACGAATTCGTTGACTCGAATTGGACAGCTTCGGGCACTTTGGTCTCTGGCCTGGCGGCCGGCTATCTTCTTCATTCATACGAATATCAGTTGCTGATACCAATCTCTGAATCAACGAATATCAGCGACCCAACGCTGAAGGCGTATCTGATTGACAATTATATGTTTACAAACTACGCCTATGTAGTTATCTCAGTTCAATCGCGTTCGGCGACTGGCGGTGTGGATGAAGTGTATGATTCCGGCAATGCGCAGATTTACTTGTCTCCTTGAGTCAGACAGTTCCGGACAGAACGCAGAGAGATGATCGACTCGCGTTTGGTTAGCTCCACCGGGGAGTTCGCATGTCTAACCTAGAGAAAAAGACCACCCCATCCGTCAGGACACCGAACCTGATTGTCTGGGCTCCAGTCTCGGAGAGTGGACCTGGCGTATTCTTCGTCAATCTCTTGCGAATCCTCGCAGAGCATGGAATCAATGTTAAGGTCGTCACCCATTCAAGAGTCGGCAATACGTGTGGAGCGAATCTGGCGAGGTGCGAGATAGTAGAGGTGCATTCAGTACTAGAGTACGTAAGGGAGTGCTGGCAACTTTGTCGGACTCGGGGCGTCGTTTTTGCATTCCACATGGGAGTCACTCCACCTGCCTTTGCCTGTCTCTCGCGAATCCTGGGTATTCCAACAATACCAATCATCGTGGGGTCTGACTGGTTTGACGACTTGAGGCCAAAGCTTCTTTCAGGCCCGTTGTTCACACGAGCGAGAGCGCGCTGGAATGATATGCGCTACAAGTTTGTGTGCAGAGGCAAGTCAATAGTCGCATCTTCCATCGACATCGTTGAGTTCCTGCAAACGGTCTATCACATTCGAAGTGAATCCACCATCGTCGTGCCGACGGCGCTCGTTGACTTCGAGCTCTTTCGAGAGAAATCATCTGGGCCAGACTCGCAATTATCTGGTGAACACACTATCGTTTTCGTGGGTCGCCTGGCGGCTGAAAATAACTTGGAGGCACTCATCCGGGCCATGAAAGGAGTAGTGCGTTCTGCCCCCAACGTGAAGCTCCTGATAGTTGGGGAAGGCCCCCTGCATGATGACCTTCAGAGACTTGCAACGAGCTTGGGAATCGAAGGGTGCGTGAGGTTTCTTGGTTACGTTGCTCATGATTCGATTCCAAAAGTCATCGAATCGGCCACCCTCGCTGTTTTTCCATTCTCCTGGGGGGCAGGAGTGGGGAATGCCGTATTTGAGGCCATGAGAACGGGACTGCCAGTCATCATGACACCGATTAACAAGACAGCGAGCGAATTGGCGGCAAACGGTGGCATCTATCTAGTTGCCAAGGGTGACGATACCACACTCACTGAGGCAATCCTTACACTCCTAAACGACCCCGATCTGAGGACACGCATCAGGCTCGCTGCACAGGACTATGTCCGTCGCAGTCTATCGCCGCCGGCGATTGCGGCTACCTGGCGCCTTCTGCTGGGAAAAGTTGGCGCTGTCTGAAACATGTTCGGCTTACGAGATTATTGAGGAGCGGTTCCTACATGCAATCACAGATCGCCCCGCATCAACGGTGATCCAACATGGTTTCAGATGACCCAGCTCACCATCGTCAGAGACGTGGCTGTGCTAAGGACCCATCCACCGAAGATGTTCTCCATGCGAACATTGTCCTTCATCGCGCGGAGGCTCCTTTCTACGACAAGATTCATCATGAGATATTCAACCCAATAGAATCATGTCGCACCAACCAGAGGCTCAGGCGTGTCTCCAAGTTCATGCAGCAGCGTAGGGGCTGGGCGCTGGACTTCGGTTCAGGGACAGGCAACATTGCTGTCCGTCTTTCACGAATGGGCTTCAGGGTCGTGGCGTTCGATTTGTCCGAAGAGATGCTCCGAGTCCTAAGGAACAAGTCCAAGCATGTCGGAAGCAGAGTGGTTGTGGGCGAGCAACTGCCTTTCAAAGAAGGAGCGTTCTCGCTTGTGGTGAGCTATGCTGTGGTTCATCACGTGTTAGACTACGTCGGACTCGTTCGCAGTCTGGCCCGTCTGCTTCAACAAGGAGGGATACTGTACATCGATCACGAGACCGACTCGACAAGTCCCTTGTTTCAGCCAAGGGGCGCCTACAGAATCTACAGACAATCCTCACATTACCTCAACGCCGTGTATCGGCGCATACGTGGAATTGAGCCGCCAATACTTGATTATGTGAACGCGGACGTACACTGCAATCCGGAGAGCCCCCTGGACTGGCGAAAGCTTCGCACTGCCGTAGAAGCATCAGAACTGGTCGTCTTGGAGGACGACTCCTATTTGCTGCATTTGACAGCCTTGCCTAATCCTCTCTGGCCCTTTCTTGGCCTCTGGCTTTCAGATACCAGATACATAATCGCCAAGAGACCATAGGTCACGATTCATTGATACGTGAAGACTGGACGCCGTGTCGTAAGTTCCATGAAACCGAACACCGCTGAGACCTCCGCCAAACGCTCGTCCCGCCCCGCCACCCGCGCGAGGCGCGGGGGAAGAGGTCTCATGAATGCAGACGAGAGTGACACCTATGTGGCATTGCCACAGGGAGTGGAGGAGAGAGCTTCCAGCCTCGCAGCGAATCCATCTACCGCCGCGAACCTGTAATCCACCGCGCACTGATGTATACGCACATTGCACCATGGGACACGAGATGTGCGATTCCTACCGCCAAAATCTCCATGGCGGGCAGCAGCCAATACGAGGCGCCAAAGAGAATGCCGGACAGAACCGCAGATAGCACGATGATAGGGGCTATCCACTTCTCCACGCGCAGCTTCGCCACATAGAGGTTACCTACGGCCACGCAGACGCGCGTGGATGTCCGTAGATGCGGCCTTCGGAAAATGGATTCGTCCATGGTCCTCGACCCGAGACCCAGTCCGGGGCAGGGATCCCCCGGAGGACTGCTCGCCTAGGAGAACGCCACGTTGGGACGCAATTCAACCGCTCTGGAGAAGGAAGCTCCACTGGGAAGGCTTTGTCTGTCATCGCTCCTCCACAATCGAGGACACCCCATGGTAGGGAAGCTTGGCCGGGCGCAGCGCCTCGCGGGCGGAACCTGGCGGTCGGTGAAGTCGCTCCTCTACCGGAACGCATTCCTCATCATGCTCTCCTCCTTCTACGCGGAGGCGTCCCA
>JAFNFQ010000003.1:0-177 GCA_017885655.1 Methanobacteriota archaeon
CCCCCGGTTCACCGTCTACTCTACGGTGTCCGAGCCGCTGATCGTGCATGGAATCGGGGAATCTTACGAGGAAAGGGAGGAGATGGCGGCAAGGGCGCTCGAGTCGGCTGAGCTGAAGCCCCCGGAGGAGTTCCTCTACCGCTACCCTCACGAGCTCAGCGGCGGGCAGAGGCAGAG
>JAFNFQ010000003.1:250-28626 GCA_017885655.1 Methanobacteriota archaeon
ACAGGATCGCGGTGATGTACCTCGGGAACATCGTCGAGCTCGCTCCGTCGGAGGACATAATCAAGAACCCGATGCACCCGTACACAGAGGCGCTGCTTTCCGCGGTGCCCATACCAGACCCGAAGGCCAAGCACGGGCGCGTGGAGATACGCGGGGAGCTGCCGAGCCCGATAGACATCCCGCCTGGATGCTACTTCCACCCCAGGTGCTTCTACAGGCGGGGCCTCTGCTCTGAGATCAAGCCGCCGCTGAGGGAGGTGACCCCGGGCCATTTCGTCCAGTGCCATTTCGCGGAACAGATAAAGACGAGGAAGCCTGACGATATCGTCCTGGAGTCGGGTACCTGCGTCGTTTGCGGCAAGCTCGTGGCGAAGGGGACGTCCTCCGTCCAGTGCAACTGCCCGAAGATATACCACACAGACTGCGCGAGCCAGGTGAAGGGCTGCCAGGTGTGCATGAAGTGGTTCTAGTGATTGCGCATGAACCGTGTTAGGGCCCTGTTACTCACCGCCTACCTCGTCATCGTCGTGGTCGGCGGAGTGATCTACGTCCAGTCCCTCTCGAACATGGTCCTCTACACCGAGGCCGACCAGAAATTCCCTTCGAGCATCTATGTGAACGAGGTCCGGATACCGAGATATGCAGGTGTCCAGGACTACTCGATTATTTGCAGCTTCCGCTTCGAGAACCCGACGAGGGTACCCATACGCCTCAGGGCGTTCAGCTTCGAGATTGCGATAGACAACGGCGCGCAGGGAAACCCCTACGAAGAAGTGCGCTTGACCTCAGAGAAAATCGGAGGGGCCGCAGAGAGCCTTGGTGACGCGGGGCCCCTGATAGATCCTGGCGGGAAGCTGATACGATCATACGCGATGCGCGTGCCCGCCGCCGATTCCTCCCTGATGAACCATTTGAACGCCAATGGCAACTACACTGTCATCCTCTACGGTCTGGCCGTGTCCTACGGATATTCCGGGACGTCGCTACTCCGCCAGTTCTGGCCGGAGGCAATGACGGTGGAGGTGGCGCCGATTGGCTGAGCTCAAATCGCGTCTGGGGGCCTTCCTCGAGGTGATGATGTATTCGCTGGCGGGCTCCGTGCCGGTGGCGGCATTCTTCATCCTCGCGTTCTTCCCGGGATATGTTCCATTCTCGATCACAGAGACGGGCACTATCCTCATCTTGACGCCGCTCCTCGTGGGGGTACTTTTCGGGTTCATGCTGTCCGAGCGCGACCTGAGGTCTGTCGCGGCGGGCACTCTCGTCATCGTGATTTCATCATCGGTCCTTGTGACGGCCTTCATCATGAGTCCTATTCTGGCGGGAGTCGCCTCGGCGGCGCCCGCAGTTGCGCCCGGCGAGGTCCTGGAGATCTACATCGCGCAGAGGATTCTGCTGTTCATCGTTCTGTCGTTCCCTGTCTTGTTGCTGGGAGCGGTGGTCGGCAGGGCTCTCTCAGAGAGAGTGGTTCCCAGCGAAGAACTCAGACTGGAGCTGGAGCAACTGAGGAAGGAGACGAGGGAGTGGCACGAGCTCCTGAAGAGCAAAGGCGGACTGAAGGAGAAGTCAGAGACTGATGTCCCCGACCTCAACGTCAAGCAGGAGGACGACTCTGCCAAGCCTCGATGAGGATCCGTGTCCAGGCTGACCTGATTTCCTACCTCTGCGGTGCTTGCCAGAGCCCGACTATGTTCCCTTCGGTGTCCTTGAAGTAGGCCGTGACGCCCATGTCGCCCATCGGTTCCTTCTTCCGGACCACTGCTCCGCCCAGCTTGGTGACGTTCTTCAACGCCGCCTCTATGTCTTCGACCTGGATCGTGATGACGGGACTCTTCACAGGGTTTTGCCTGACCATCATGCCCCCGTTGATTGCTCCCGGTTCCGTCGGCATGCCATTCTTGTCTGATGGGGCTGTCCCGAGCATCGTGTAGTCCATGCCTGGGACTGGATTTGCCTGCCACCCGAATGCCTTCTTGTAGAAACTCTTGGCTCGTTCGACGTCGTCAGCTGGTATCTCGAAATGAACTACTTTGCCTGACATACTTGCACCATGACTCTTCAGGCGGCGGCCTTTAATAAACGTGTGCCGATAGGTGAACATTATTTTGGACAGCCGAAAAACGAGCTATTGGCTCTAGAATGGAGTGGGCCTGGTCGGATTCGAACCGACGACCTCCACCTTGTAAGGGTGACGTCATGTGTGGGAACACGCCGCGCGGCGATGTCCTAGCCACTAGACCACAGGCCCGTTATCGCACGAACCATGAGCCGGCCTTTAAGCTTTCCCGCGGAAGGCTCACTGCCTGAAGTCGCGCGGTCTCAATCCTGTGTCAACCTTCAGATCGCGCAGATGGCCCAGGTAGGTCCCGTCAAGCAGGTGGACGTTGGCCCCCGCAAGATCCGCCACGCCCTCGGTGATGAGCGGTCCGAGAAGCCTCGTTCCGACATCATTCACCGCCGCGCCACCGCAAAGCTCGTTGAACGATGGGACGAGGATTCCTTCGCGTGGCATGACGGGGTGACCCTTCACGTGCTTCCTGAACTTGAACCTGACCCAACAGGGCCTGAAACTCCTCGCGCCAAGCTCGTCGACCATAGCAATCGCCGGATGGTTGTGGCCCATGAAGAGGGTCCTGCACCCCGCCACGGACGGAAGAGGCCACTCGTGGCCGTGGACGAAGCCGACCTGACCGAGGGTGAACCCGCCCGGGCGGTGGAACTTGACCTGTTTCGGCACGTGCGGTCTGAGGAGGGCATCGTGATTTCCTACCGCCACATGGACCTCTTCGAACAATCCCAAGACCGCCTCGAAGAAGCGCGGCAGATCCCTCCTCTCGAGGGCGGCGGTGGCGGGAATGTAATGCTTCACATCACCTAGGACAACGAGCTTCTTTGCGTCGACTTCATCGGTGATTCGCACGATCCTCTGGGCCATCTTGTCGGTCTGGCTCGGGAGGAAAATCCCCGCTAGGTTCAGCTCCGCTTCGATCCCTATGTGAAGATCCGCGACCACCAGTATGCTCCCGTCGACGAGAATTGCGGGCTCGTCGGGGACAGGTTCCATTCGCACGATATCCGAACACCTCGGCGGTTCTTAGCGTTTTTCAAAGCGATGGCGGGCTAGAGGAACTCGATAAGGACGCTCGGGATCTTCTCGATAATGTCCGACGTCATCATCCCGTAGCTCTTCTCCTTGAAGGCGAGGTTCCCCGCGTGGCCGTTCGTGAACGCCGCAATCCTCGCCGCCTCGAACGGCCTGACGTGTTTCGCAAGCAGACCTCCCGTGATCCCCGCGAGCGAGTCCCCGGTCCCGCCAACCGTCATCCCGGCATTGTGCGTGACGTTGTACTTCAGTCTCTCGCCGTCTGTGATGACGTCCGTAGGCCCCTTGAGCAGAATCGTGAAACCGACGCGCTTCGCAAAGGCCTTCACGGCCTCGGACCTCTGCGCCAGGTCGTCGCTCAACCTCTCGCCGCTCAGGGTCTGGAACTCGCGGGCGTGCGGCGTGATGACCCCCTTCTTCCCCTTGAGTAAGTTTAGGTCCTTGGACACGGCGGTTATTGCGTCCGCGTCAATGACGAGCGGGATGTGCACCGCCTTGACGAGTTCGCGGATCGCATCCAAGGTTGAATCGGTGCTGCCCAGTCCCGGGCCAATGACGATCGCGTCCATCGAGGAAGCGATTTCGAGGATTTGCGATATGTCCGCCCGCAGCAGCCTGGTTCCCGCCAACTGGTGCACAATGAAGTTCGGGGAGAAGGAGGCGATTATCGAGTAGGCGAGCGCGGGAGTCGCTACGTGGACGACGTCGACCCCTATCCTGTATGCCGCAAGGCCGACGAAGGCGGGAGCGCCCGTGAACGGTCCGCCGCCGACGACGAGCAGCCGCCCGTTGTCTCCCTTGTGCGATCCCTCTTTCTTCCTCGGGTAGTAGAGGAACTCTCCCGGACCGACACGGCTGTTGATCTCACGCGGTATGCCGATGTCGGAGACGATTATCTCGCCGGAATTCTCCGGAGTCATGCCGATCTTGACATCGTGCAGTGCCACCGTGGCGGTGGGCTTGACCATGACGTTCGCACCGAGCCCGCTCGGCACATCAACCGAAAGGATCGGTTTGCCGCTGGAGTTGATCTTCTGTATCATCGAGGCGTACGGTTCCTGAATCTCCCCGCGCATTCCGATGCCAAGAAGGGCGTCAACGACCAAGTCGGCGCCTGCAAGCAGCTCCTCAAAGCCCGCGGGATCCTCGATTATGTCCACTTGCCCATTCACCTTGGAATAGGCCTCTTTTGCCTGCTTCGTCGCGAGCTTCTCGGCGCTCCGGGCAAGGACGATGATGACCTTGGAATCATTCTTCAGGTATCGTGCGGCGGTGAGTCCGTCCCCGCCATTGTTGCCGGTCCCGCAGACAACCAAGACGGTCTTGCCCCTTCCGTTGAACTTCTTGAGGACCGCCTCCGCCACCGCGCGGCCGGCGTTCTCCATGAGCCCCTGTATGGGGATTCCGAAGAACTCGCAGTTCCTGTCGAGGACCCTCATCTCCTCCTGAGAAATCATCGCCCGCCCATCAAGGCGGGTGTATTTCAAGTTTCCCCGCACGGGTCCGGTGACCTCCGGATTCTGAGAGGCTTATTACCTTCGGTGGCATGTGCTCCCCCATCAAGTCGGCAGACGAGGTGTCGGGACATTGGCGGCGAAACGCGGCTTGCTCTACGGACTGACCCTGAACATCATCCTACTGGCGGTCGCGAGTTTCCTGACCGACGTCAGCTCCGAGATGATCCTGCCGATACTCCCGTTCTTCTTCCTGACGCTCCCCGGCGCCGACTACGCCATCCTGGGCCTCGTGGACGGTCTGGCGGAGAGCACGGTCTCCTTCGTGCAGATAGCCTCCGGATACTACTCGGACAAGACGGGGAAGAGGAAGGCCTTCGTCTCATTCGGCTATGGCTTTTCATTCGCGTTGAAGACGGCGTTCGCCTTCATCGTCAGCTGGCCTCAGTACGTGGCGGCCAGGGTCGTCGAGAGGATGGGCAAAGGCGTCCGCAACCCGCCGAGGGACGCGATAATCGCCGAGTCGACGCAGCCGGAGACTGTGGGGAAGGCTTTCGGGTTCCACAGGGCGATGGACACCTCCGGGGCCATCCTCGGCCCGATCATCGCGCTGATCTTCCTGTTCACCCTGGCTTCGGCGAGCCTCTCCGGGGGGACAGTACCGGGCGACGTCTACCGTTTCATCTTCCTTGTCGCCGCGATTCCAGCCGCAGCGGCTTTCATAGTGACGCTGTTCGTCCGTGAGAAGAAGAGGGCCGCGAGGAAGCTCAAGCCGCTCGGCGCCAGCATACTCCATCCACCGCCGAGGCTGAGATCCTTCATGGTCGTCGCGGCGGTGTTCTCGCTCGCGAACTTCTCCTATGCCTTCTTCCTGCTGAAGGTCCAGGCCGTCACGGGAAGCTTGGTGATGGTAATACTCTTCTACCTTCTGTACAACATCGTGTACGCCATCACAGCTTTCCTGACCGGTACGCTCTCCGACAAGATCGGCAGGAAGCGTGTGATATCAACCGGGTACCTCCTGTTTGCGGCACTCTGTGTCTCTCTCATCTTCGTGAACGACCTGTACCTGCTCGCGGGCTTGTTCGTGGTCTACGGACTCGTCCACGGCTTTGTCGAGGGCCCGCAGAGAGCGCTCGTCGCGGACCTCGCCTCGTCGGAACTCAAAGGCACCGCCATGGGCACATACCACACGAGCGTGGGTCTCGCGAAGCTCCCGTCGAGCATCATTGCGGGCGTCCTCTGGGGTTTCGGTTCGCAGTATACGTTCCTTTTCGGGGCAGCGCTCGCGGCCACGGCATTGGTCTTGTTCTTGCCTTTCAGGGAGAAGCCGGCGGGCACTGGCTAGAGTCTAGGTCTTGAGCTTCCTGCGAAGGATGTGCTCGATTCTGGCGACCTTCTTCGTCAAGGCGCCCTTCGCACCCGCCCGATCGTCGATCTTGATGATTGTGGAGACCCGCTTGCACCTCCTCCGGACAGCCCTGTGGCACTTGGCGATGAGGGCCATGACCTCGTCGAAGTCGCCCTCCACCACGGTGCCCATCGGGTTGATCTTGTAGTCTAGGCCGCTCTCGTCTACGATCTTCAGGCACTCCGCCACGTACTTGCCGACGCTCACTCCCGCACCTATGGGGGTGACGCTGAACTCTGCGAGCATGGAATCACGGCCCCCGATTCTTCCGTCAAAGACTTAAGCCTTCGTCCATATCGCCCGGGCGGTGAGGCCAGAATACAGCGAGAGGACGTCGGAGGAGTACGACCGGTACAGGGTATTCCCCAAGAACGTCCTCGACAAGTACATGTCCACCTTCGCGGACCTAGCCGAGCTCATTGGCGGGGAGAGGGTCCTCGATGGCGGGGCGGGGACTGGCAGGTTCGCATTGGCGCTGTCGGAGCGCTACAAGGTCACCGCCCTCGACTGCTCGCGCGAGATGATACAAAACGGCGTCGCGAAAAGCAGGAAGATCAGATGGGTGCAGGGCGACATCATGAGGACGCCGTTCAAGCCGAAGCACGTCGACTGCGTCTTCCTCGCTTACGTGATGCACCAGGTGCCTGACTTCAACGCGGTCATTGAGGAAATCTCCAGGATCTGCCCCAAACTCATCATCGTGACGACGGACATGTACCGCAGGCTGCCCACACTGATAGACCAGGCATTCCCCGGCGTCATCGAGGTGGACTTCGAGCGCTTCCCGCCGATTGAGGAGTTGGAGGGCGCGTGCATCCTGGCGGGCTTCGACCGCGTGCGCGCGCGGAGAATCCTGATAGAAGAGAGGATCTCGAAGGGAGCCTACATGGAAAAGATCCAGCACAAGTACATCTCGACGTTCGATCTGATACCGCCAGAGGACTACGCGGCGGGAGTGAAGAAGATGGAGAGCATCCTGGCAGGGATACCCGGCGAGGAGCTGCTCAACAGGATCCAGGCTACCTTCGTCTCGGCCTCAAAGCTGTAGGGATGGCGTCGAGGCAGGAATCGCAGTATCTCATCCCCTTGTGGTCCGTGTCCTCGAGCGAGTTGGAGAACGACATCACGCATTTTGGATCGGAGCAGTGAGTCAGGCCGAACGTGTGGCCGAGCTCATGTATCGCTTCCTTGGCTACCCGCTGTCCGAATTTCGCTCGGTCACGGTGCGCGAGGCGGGCTATCGAGATCACCGCGGCTCTGCCGCCGATCTCTGCCTGTCCGAAGACGAACTTGAGCGGCTCGGCGAAAATGTCCACCGCCGCCACGCCGAGGACCCTGTCGGCGTCCGCCTGTGCGCACGCCTCCATGAACGCGTCAGCTCGATACTGTCCCCGCCTGGTGTCATAGGAGTCTCTCGGTATGCTGATGGAATTCCGGATCTCGATCTCCATGTCGAATATCGAGAGGCTGGCAGCGAGGGCGTCGATGATGTCGACGGGCACGTTGCCGAATGGCTGGATCAGCAGCCTCAACCTTTCATCACTCCGATGGGCACGAGGCGCGCGACTATCTTGGTCAGCCCCGCTCCCTCGGCGACCCTGACGACATCCTCGACATTCTTGTACGCGCCTGGCGCCTCCTCGACTATGCCCGCCTTGCTCGCCGCCTTGATATAGATTCCTTTCTCACGGAGAGCGCGTTCAACATCGGCGGCTCTGTATTTCCTGGTTGCAGCTGTCCTGGACATCGCCCGCCCTGCTCCGTGACAGGACGACCCGAATGAATACTCCATGGAGCCGGGCAAGCCGACCAGGACGAACGAGCATGAGCCCATGTCGCCGGGGATGAGCACTGGCTGCCCGACGCTCTTGTACATGCTCGGAGTCTCGGGGTGATTCGGTGGGAAGGCCCTCGTCGCACCCTTCCTGTGCACAACCACCTTCCTCTTCTGTCCGCCGACGGTGTGCTCCTCTATCTTGCCGATGTTGTGACACACATCGTAGACGATCTTCATGCCCATCGAGTCCGCGCTTGTGCCGAGGACCTTCTCGAAGCTCTGCCTGACCCAGTGCACGATCATTTGCCGGTTTGTCCACGCGAAGTTCGCGGCGCAGCACATCGCCTTCCAGTAGCTATCGCCTTCCTTGCTGCCGATTGGCGCACAAGCGAGCTGCATGTCCGGCAGGGAGATGTTGTACTTCCTCACCGCCCTCTCGTGCTCGGCGATGTAGTCCGTGGCGATCTGGTGTCCGAAGCCCCTGCTGCCTGTGTGGATCATGACGGTGATTTGCCCCTCGTGGTCGATGCCCAGCGCCTTCCCCGCCTCCGGCGCATAGATCTTGTCCACCCGCTGCACCTCGAGGAAGTGGTTCCCGGCGCCGAGGCTCCCTAGCTGGGGCACTCCGCGCGTTGCCGCCTTCTGACTGACCAGGCCCGGGTCCGCATCGGACAGGCAGCCTCTCGCCTCGATGCGTTCGATGTCCTCCTTCCAACCGTATCCTTTCTCCACCGCCCAGTTCGCCCCCTCCCGCATCACCCTCGCGAGGTCACCATGGGACAGCCTCACCTTCCCCTCCGAGCCGACGCCGCTCGGGACGTTGATGAATATCGCGTCGATGAGGTCCTTGACTCTCGGCTGAACGTCTTTCAGTTCCAGGTCTGTCCTGACAAGGCGAACGCCGCAGTTGATGTCGTAGCCGATCCCGCCAGGGGAGATCACTCCCTCATTGATGTCGAATGCCGCCACGCCGCCAACCGGGAATCCGTAGCCCCAGTGGATGTCGGGCATCGCCAGTGAACTTCCGACGATTCCCGGCATCGTCGCGACGTTGGCCACCTGGTCGGGTGCGTTGTCGCCTTTGATTTGCGGGAGCATCTTCTCGTCGGCGAAGATGATGCCGGTGGTCCTCATCTGCGGCTTGTAGCTCCGCGGGANNCTCGTATCGGAATTCGTCGAGCTTGTTCAGCGCGCCCTTGAATGCTTCAGACAACTTCGCCCACCTTCGATTCACGAAGGAACGACTCGATAAATAATGTTGCCTTGACGGACCTCAGTACTCCCCGAGGTTGCCCTTGCGCCTTGCCGAGCGTTCTGCGCGCTTGTAGATGAGATATCCCACGATTGGCGACACAACACCGAACACGACGACGATTGGTATCTCCACGCTCAGGGGCGCGAGCTCTGGGTATCCGGCTGGGAGTCCGACGAGCAAGGACCTGAATGCGTCGACGCAGTAGCTCACCGGGAGCCACACGCTCACGTAGTCCACGATGGCGGGAGAAATGGAGCGCAAGGCGGCGAACGGGAAGAACTGCGCCGAGAATATCATGAAGAAGAACTGGACTCCGTTGACGAGGAGTTGCGCGCTCTCCTTCAGCTTGATGGTCAGGCCGGCGAAGATGAACCCGATGCCGAGGANNCCCGGAGATGCTGAAGCCGAGCACGACCGCAGCAAGCAGGGCGTTGTCGAAGGGAAGACCGCCGACCACCGCGGCCACCACCAGGACGGCGAACACGCACATGACCCCGGTCCACAGGAGCACGACGAAGACCCTCGACACGAGGTTCGCGAACTTCCTGGCGGGAGAGAGATAGAGGCTCTCAAGCGTCCCCCTCACCTGTTCCTCCCTGATGGAGAAGCCGACGTCCCAGAGAGTGAAGCTCAGGAGTAGATTCGTGACCGTGCCGTAGATCATGACGCCGGCGAACGTCGCGTGATTCGCCAGTCCTTCGCCCGGGGCCCTGAACGCCATCGTCGCAAAGATGAACATGAAGACTATGAGGAAGATCTGGGCGAACATCGCGATGAACGCGACGGGATACCTGGAGTACTCGATTATCGTCTTCCAGGACATGTCGAGGAAGGTGTGCACCCTCTGGTTGAACGTGTCGATCGACAGCCCGAAGCCCTTGTGGACAGTCTCCTTGCTCAGTACTGTCCCACCCCCTCCTTCCTCCTCACGCTCCTGCCCGTGAACGTGAAAACCCCGTAGCCGACGAGAGGGACCGTCAAGGCGGCTGCAAACATCACCGCCAGAGAGATGTACCACGAGCCGAAGAACGTCGAGAGGTTCAGCATTGATGCCCTCATCGCGTCGTTCATGACCGTTGGCGGGAAGATCGCCGCGGCCCACCGCAGCAGCGGGGGAAACATCGTTATTGGGAAGAACACCCCCATCAGGAACGAGACCACCCAAGTCATGACGTTGATGACCGAGTTCGCCTCCTTCACCCTCATGATGAAAGCGCCGAAGAGCATGCTGAGACCCCAGAGCGGCAGCATGCCGAGCATCAGGATGCCTATTGCCCCGAGTACATTTCCCTCGAGGAGGTTCACCCCGAAGACGAGGGAGCCTATGACCAGAGAGACCACGAAGGCCAGCAAAGCCCTCAGCAGGGAATAGATGGTCACGCCGGTCAGGACGTAGACCTGCCTGGCCGGGGCGAGATATATGCTCTCAAGTGTCCCGGTCTCCTGCTCCCTCCTGATCCAGTAGCCGACCAGCCACAGCATTATCGAGACCACTGAGAACGTGCAGGCGCCGATGAGCATGTAGAGCTTGAAGTTCGACGTGCCGGTGTTCGCTTGGAAGTACTGGCCCGCGTTCGCGCCCCCCACCGCCACGCCGAGGAGGATGGGCATCGCGGCGAAGACGACCGGCAAGAACATCTCCATCACCAGCGATCCCTTGTAGCGGCTGATCACCTTGAGCCTGACGATGAGGACCGTCACGACGACGTCGAGGTTCGCCCGCCACGACGGGCTCGCGAGGCCGAACCCGTGACTATGGCCCTCCACCTGGCTCACCTCGCTGCACGACAATCTGGCGGGTGTCGACGTCAAGCGTCCTGCCCGTCTTCGCGATGAACACGTCCTCCAGCGTCGCCGTCTTGGGCCTCAGCTGCTCTATCGTTGCCCCGTTGTGCATCAGGGCCTCGATGATCTGCGGCAGGATCGTCCCGCCGCTTCTGCTGATGATGGAAAGTGAGGTTCTCCCGCCGTTCGTGGACTTCATCGCGATCCGCGTCACCCCTCCCAGCGCGCGCACCGCCTCGACCGCTTTCGCCGGGAAGACGCCCTCGAGGTCCAGCGTGTCGTCGAGGGCCAGGGAGGTCTTCAGTTCTGATGGCGTCCCCAACGCGATGATCTCGCCATGGTCCATTATCGCGACACGGTTGCAGAGTTCCTCGGCCTCGTGCATGAGGTGAGTGGTGTACAGGATCGCCTTGCCCGACTCGTTCAGCTCCTTGACTATCGTCCTGAGCTCCCTCGCCGTCGGGACATCGAGGGTGACGGTCGGCTCGTCCAATATCAATATCGGCGCATCGTTGATCAGGGACTTGGCGAAGGCCACGAGCATCTTCTGCCCGGAGGAATAGGTCTCCACCGTCCTGTCGATGAAGTCCTTGACGTGCAGGAGGTCGGCGAGCTTGTCGATGCGGTCCCTCCTCACCGCCTTGGGCACATGGTAGAGTGCGCCGAAGTAATCCAGGTTCTCCCGCCCGGTGAGCTTCCAGTAGAGCCCGCGGTCGCCCATGAGCATGCAGCCGATCGAGGCTCTGACCGAATCCTCCTCATCTAGCACGCTGTAGCCGTTGACCCACGCCTTGCCTGATGAAGGCAGGAGGAGCGTGGTGAGGCACTTGATGAGCGTGGTCTTGCCCGCGCCGTTGGGTCCGAGGAGGCCGAAGATTTCGTTCTCGCCGATCTCGAAGCTGACGTCCTTTAGCGCCTGGACCGTCTTCAGCTTCCGGCGCTGCCCCTTCTTCCTCTCCTTCGATTCGAAGGTCTTGGAGAGCTTCTCGACCTTGATTATGCTGCTCATATGGGCGATAACAACGAGACCCCGATAATTAAGCTGACTGAAAACTTGTGACCACCGCGCACGTTGAAAAAGTTCATAGTGTCGCGCCGATTGACCCCAGTAATGCCGAAGAGGAAAACGAGCGCCGAAAAGGGGCTGGCGGCACTCGAAAGGAGCGTCCGCAAGCTCGAAGGGCGAGTAGCCAAGCATGAGGTCCAGATGAGGGCGGTCTCGGGCAGCCTCGCGACGAGGGCGCAGCGCGAGAGCCTCATGATGGACGCTTTGGGCCTGAGCCCCCAGTCCAAGAAGGGGGATCGCGGTTCTCTCAGCGAGATAACCGAGTCGCTCCTGCACCTCGAGGAGTACCTCCTCAGGAACGCGGAGAGGATCGACAACATCCTTGTGACGCTCAAGAATCACAGGGAGCTGCTCGCGAAGATGAACACCGTCTATTTCAAGGCGGGCGAGCGCGGGAGGATCAAGATGGAGCTGGACATCATGAGGAACACAATCTCTGTCCTCACTTTGGCGGGGACCGACCTTGACATCTCCCTCGTGAAGGACATCAAATCGATCCAGGCGGCGATGGCGTCCGGGAAGGTCGATACCTCGGAGCTGAGGAAGTCGAAGCAGGCGCTCGACAAGAAGTTCGATGGGGAGCTGAAGCGCTTCGATCTGGAGGCGCTCTACCTGAAAAGGAAGAACATCCCCGGATACGTCTGAGCCTGTCTATTTCTTGCTCATGACCATTATGGCCTCGCGGGCGAGCCTCGCCGCCAGGAGCGCGGTCTGCCCGCCGTCCCATTGAGGCGCAACCTCGTTGATGTCAATGCCGACGAGCTTGGGGCCGAGCATGTTTATGACCTGCTTGACGTCGGAGGGCTTGATGCCGAAAGGCTCTGGCGTGCCGACGCCTGGTGCGTAGGCGGGGTCGATGCAGTCCATGTCGACGGTCAGGTAGATCTTCTTGCGAAGTATCGCGCCGAGCGCCAGCTCCGTCGCCGCCTCGATCCCGTTTTCCTCGATGAAGCTGGCCCTGATTGACCGGAGCTTGAGCTTCTTCGCGTCCGCCGCTTCATCCTTAGACTCCGAGCGGATGCCCATGTACACAACGTGCTCGACGCCGATGAGGTCGGAGATCCTCCTCTGGGAGCACGCGTGGCTGTGCTTCTCGTTCAGGTAGGAGTCTCTGAAGTCCAGGTGAGCGTCGAGGCCTATGACGCCTATGTCCCTGGGCAGCGATGCGACGACCCCCGGGGTGATGCTGTGCTCACCGCCAAGGATCAGGGGGATCTTGTCGGCCCGGGTGATGGGGAGCGCGAACCTGTAGACGCCGTCGACCATCTCCAGCGGCGGGCCGAAATTTTCCGTGTTACCCAGATCGTGGAACTTCACGTCCTGCAGGTCGCGGCCGTGCTCGAGCATGTAGGTCTCGAAGTTCCAGGAGGCCTCACGTATCGCTGCGGGACCGTGCCTCGTACCCGCGCGGAAGGAGGTCGTCCTGTCATAGGGGACGCCGAAGATGACTATCTTCGCCTCGTCGAATGACGCATTCGCGTCTGCGAACTGGAGGTACGAAGGCATCCTTCAGAGCCTCGTCATCTTCTTTCTTCCCATGGCGACCATGTAGAGAATCTCTGCGCCGGGCTGTATCTGGCCCTTGAAGTCCGCGGGGATTTCGAGCTCGAACGTCTCATAGGTCTCGAGGTCCATGAGCTGCGCCTTGTCCTCGCCTATGAGGGCCAGGACCTGCGCCTTCCTCTTGTCTATCTGGGGGACCTTGACCTTATGAGTGACAGGATGGGAGATGGACCTCTTCTTCTCGTCGAAGAGGCCGACGGCCTCTATCCTCGATTTAGCTTCTCCGTGCTTCCCTGTTTTACCTGTCTGTATGCTGAGGATCCTGCACGGTTCCTCATCTATCATTATGTAGCGATTGACCTTGAGTTCCCTGATTTCCTGCTGTAGCCAAGACATAATGTTTCCAGCGGTGACAATGGCGGGGGATATAAGAATTCTTAGCTTTGGGCGGGGGCGCTACCTTCTCCTCCGCTTTCCCCTGTCGCCCGCCCTGTGGGGCTTGCGCGGCGGCGCTTTCTGCTTCCTCTCTCTGAGGCTCGCAAGCGTCCTGTCGAGGTCAGCCTTCAGCTGCTCCGCGATCATTCTCTTGGAGTAGAAGTCCGCCCTTGCGGCTATCGCGATTTTGGCCGCGAATGCCCTCGATATCGCTCCCCTCTGCCAGTAGGGGGCCTGGTGAACGAGCGGGTGCTGGAATAGGACGCCGTGCTTCGGAGGTTTCGTGTGGTCCTTCAGGTGCCTGAACAGAGCCTTCTCCGCCCCGAGGAGCTGGACCGTGCTTGATGGCAGCTTTGCAAGCTCATCGAGTCCTCCCGCCAAGGATACGAGCCTTGCTCCGACGATCGGTCCGGCGAGCTCGGTGACGTTTGGCGCCAGCTCTCTCATCCTTTTCTCGATGAGGGCGCTGACTCTCGCCCTCTCTCCCGCCATCGACCTGACCTGCGCGGCAATCTGCATGACGACCTGCCTCTCCTCCTCTGGCAACTGACCGCCGACGGAGTCGCCGAAGTCCAGGGACATCATCTCCCTGTTGCCGTGAGTCGCGATGAGGTCTACGAACTTCTCGCGCCTGACCATCTTTGAAAGCTCAGGGAAATGCAGTCCATACCATTCGTCCAGTCTCTCGAGGAGCAGGTTCTCCGCCTCGTACATGTCGTCGAGGGCGCCGATGGCCTGGGCAAGGTGAGCGTCAATTCCCGCCGCCTTCCTCACCCGGCGCTTCCCCAGGACCATCATGGCCTCGTGCAGCAGGGCGCGGTCGAAGCCGTGGTCCTCGGGGGCAATGAACGGGGCCTCCTCGTGGACCATGCTCCCGCCGATGCGCTCGAGCCTCGGCTCGTACACGAAGTACTCGTCCAGTCCCGCCACGAGCTGCTTCTCCTCGTCGAGCGCCTGCCAGTCCTCAACCTTCTGCAGGCGGTCTGCTATGGCCGCAGGGTCTTTCGGGAACAAGGCGACCTTCGTGACCTTGCCATCAGTGAGCAGGAATGAGCCGAACCACGTCGTGACGAGGTGCACTGAGGCTCGCAAGGCCATGAGGTCATAAAAACCTATCCGAGAAGAGAGATCGGGCAATCACCGCAATTCGTCACTGGCGATTGACCTGCCGCAGCTTCCTGATATCGTGCGGAGAGACGATGCCCTTCTCCGTTATGATGCCGGTGATGTACTTGGCTGGGGTCACGTCGAACGCAGGGTTCAGGGCCTTGCTGCCCTTCGGCGCGACCCTGACGCCGTGGAAGCTCAGAACCTCCTCCTCGTCCCTCTCCTCTATCGGGATGTCCTTGCCGCTTGCGGCGGCGAAGTCAATCGTGCTCAGGGGCGCTGCCACGTAGAAGGGGACCCCGTTCTCAGCCGCCAGGACCGCCTTGGTGTAAGTCCCTATCTTGTTGGCGGTATCGCCATTCGCCGCTATCCTGTCGGCGCCGACGATCACCAGGTCGATCTCCCCCTTGGAAAAGTAATAACCTGCAGCGCTGTCAGCGATGATGGCGTGGTCTATGCCCTCCTGCAGGCGCTCCCACGCGGTGAGGAGCGCCCCCTGCATCCTCGGTCTCGTCTCGTCGACGAATACGAAGAACCTCTTCTTGCGGGAGTGGGCCACGCGAAGGGGTGCGATGGCGGTGCCGTAGTCGACCGTCGCCAACGCGCCTGCATTGCAGTGCGTCAGGACCCTCGTTCCATTCTTGATTAGCCTCGCCCCGTGCTTGCCGATCGACAGGCAGCTGCTCTCGAGTCCCGCCGCGTAGGTCCTGCTCGTCTTGACGAGGTCTTCTCCAGACCGCCATGAACCCATCATGAGGTCGAGGGCGTAGAAAAGATCGTGCCCCGTCGGTCTGGTCCTCTTGAGGCGGTCGCAGCTCTTCTTGATGTCCTCTCCCTTGATCTGCGCCAGTGCCAGACCGTAGGCGGCCGTCGCACCTATGGCGGGAGCGCCGCGCACAGTCATGTTCTCGATCGCTCTCGCGACCTTCTCGACAGAGTCCGCGCGGTGGATTTGGAGAATGTCGGGAAGAAGTCGCTGGTCGATCATCTTGACCGACCTGCCCTCAAACCAGACGGTCTTGAGATTCGTCACCTTTCCCCGCCAGAGAACCCTCAACGGGGAACACCTCAGGCCCTGCGGAAGGACTTGAGCATGGAAGCGAGGCTTGGCGGTTCCAGCTCGCGCTTCATGTCGCTCGTGAGGGCGCTGTAGTATGCGAGCTGCGACTCCGCCTTGACGAGCTCGCGTGTGAGCCGCTCCTCCTCCTCGGAAAGCCGCCCGAGGCTCTCCTCGAGGTGCTGCTGTCGGCGCCTCCACCTCATGATTTCCTCGCTGAGCATCATATTT
Organism: Methanobacteriota archaeon; assembly: GCA_017885655.1. Lineage (GTDB taxonomy): Archaea > Thermoplasmatota > Thermoplasmata > RBG-16-68-12 > JAFNFQ01 > JAFNFQ01. Next base: position 16,435 of record JAFNFQ010000003.1, read on the forward strand.
GATTCGGCCATCGTCCTACCTCAGACTTTCTAACCTGACGGCGACCCCACTGGGCGACCTCTCCGACTCGGTGATGGCCCCCATCGCCGTGAGCTGGGCGACCCTGCTCCTCGTCTCCTCGATCTGGCGCAGGACCTGCCCCTTCTTCTCCCTTATCTGGCCGAGCTTCTCCTCGATCCTCGCCTTCCTTCCTTGCCACCTCAGCTTCTCCTGGATGGCGAGGAGGACGTTCTTCGAATCCATATTGACGGGCACTACGAACAAGAGACTATTTATATGTAGCGAAGTCCCGCCACTAGACGCCCTCCCGCGCGAGAGAGATCTTCTCAAGAAAAAGAATGGCGGTCAATACGATGATGAGAATGCTTTCCAGCGAAGCTTGGACATCCGTGGAAGAAGGTCCAGATCCGGCCCAAGCGACCTGCCTGGGCTGGCAAAGCGCATCCTGGAGGATGCTGACCCCACATCTAACTACAGGGTGGAGGCCGGCTCATCCCCCCTTATCATCCCCTTATTCAGAAGTAAGGCGATTTCGAGCTATGACCGCTGTACTGAAGCAGGAAGATAAGCTTATGGCCAGCAACGCAATCCTCGTGCCGGACGATGGCATGGGACCTGAGGTCATTGAGGCGGCTGAAAGGGCTCTCGAAGCCACGCATAGGAGATTAGACTTTCATGTCTGCCTCAGACCATGTAACACCCACCCCAGGATCCCTTCCCTGATCAGGGGCGCAGATACTGTCGTGGTAAGAGCGAATTGCCGACGCCATCAATGAAAACTGGGGGGTTGCGTAATACCTAGCAAAATCACCATTATCGGCGCTGGAAATGTCGGTGCCACCTGCGCTCAGCGAATTGCCGAAAGAGGTTATGGCGACATCGTCCTAGTGGACGTTATCCCCGGTCTGCCCCAGGGTAAGGCACTGGATATCCTTCAATCGGCACCTATCCTCAACTTCGATGGCCAGCTCACCGGGACCAATGACTACCGGGAAACAGCCGATTCGGAGGTGGTGATCATCACCTCGGGCCTATCCAGAAAACCAGGCATGACCCGCGATCAGCTATTGCTGGCTAACATGAAAATCGTTGCCGAGGTCACCAGAAATGTTGTCAAGTACTCCCCAAAGTGCATCATAATCATGGTCACCAACCCGCTAGAAGCCATGACCCATCTGGCTATTCAGACCAGCAAGTTTCCTCGGGATAGGGTAATTGGCTTGTCTGGCGTCCTGGATGCTGCCCGATTTAGCAGCTTCATCGCCGCCGAGCTGAAGGTGTCGCCGACGGACGTCTCTGCTTGTGTTCTGGGATCGCATGGCAAGAACATGGTGGTCATCCCCCGGCTGACCACGGTCAAGGGCACACCAGTGACCAAGATTCTGCCCAAAGAGACTATTGATGAGCTAGTGGCGCGCACTATAGAAGGCGGAAGCGAGATTGTAGGCCTGCTCAAGACGGGGAGCGCCTTCTACGCCCCATCTGCAGCCGCTACACGCATGGCGGAGGCAATAATACTGGACAAGAAGGAGATCCTCCCCTGTGCTGCGTACTTGCAGGGGGAATACGGGATCAAGGACACCGTCGTCGGTGTCCCGGTGAAGCTGGGCAGAAATGGCATCGAGCAGATAATAGAGCTGGAGCTCACCAAAGAGGAGAAACAAGCCCTAGCCATTTCAGCCAAGGGAGTCCAAGAGCTGGTAAGGGCCATGAAATCAGGGTAAAGAGAAAGCGCTTCGCCTCTTCCCGCATGAATTTCCCCCTCCCTCTCCTCCCAGGGAGCTACCTAGCTGAACCAGAGGATGTCATTCCTCAGGAAGCTCTCGCCCGCTGATGACTGCGTCAGAACGCTCGAGAAGCTGAAGCTCTGATCCGACGGCGGGAGATCCGCTGACAAACAGGCTTTATAGGAGCCGCCATGTTCTCCGTCTCGGGCTCATGGTCTAGCGGTTATGACGTCTCTCTCACACAGAGAAGGTCGCCGGTTCGAATCCGGCTGAGCCCATTGTAACTATTATGAGCCTTTCGGTCGCCTGTTGACTTAAGGATTCCGGTGCCAAAACGAGAAAAGACTCCTGACAGGTAAAGCTTTCGTCCAGATGTAGATGGTTCCGACCATAGGTCTTGAGGCTCGTCTGCCGGGACGAAACTCCTAAGCACCGTTCAGGCGGTGACTATCTCTAGAAGAGTCGGACGCGAAGCAGGCTTCTGTGAAATTCGCCCTTCTGGAACAGAACATGGCAGCAACTCCGCGGGAATCAGCTGGATCTTGCTCGCGTCACTCAAGTTTCTAGCTGCAGGGACATCCGACATCGGGACCACTAGCCACTTCTCCTTCCGATCATCCATGCGCAGCTTGTCGATGGCGCGTTCAAGCCTATCCCGCCGTCCCGATAGCTCCACTTCGACCGCTACGTCGACGTTGCATGCATCGAGTCGACCAGTCAAGACCTTGCACTCAACATTGCCTTCCAGGAGTTCTGCTGCGGCATCCTTGAGACACGTGTGCCATCCTTTTTCCGGCATTGCGACTACTTGGGCTGTTCTTAACTTCAACTTGTCGATGGCCTAGCGCGCCCTCTCAACGACGAGTCGCCTGGCGTCGATCCGAATGCGCACCCGTTCCCCAGCGCGAAAGGGAAACTGGGAGTCCTTTCTCACGTCTGATGGGATATAGAGAACCAGACGGCCCTTGGCGTGCTCATAGAATGACCCGTAGCCTTCAGTAGACATGGGCCAACGTATTATATCAACAACGAAAGAAGGAACTTCACAACGAAACGGGCCAACGGAAACGTTCAAGAACAGAGTCTCCCATGCCGTTCCATGGGTTGGTGCCTCCGACATACTCCTCGGGGCCTGGAGATGGATACGTGACAAGAATGAGATTCTACGGTCTCCTAATCGATCTATCGTGGGAACGGAGGATTGAACAACGCGCCCCCTATCTGTCCGCTTTGATCGTTTCGACACCAGCAGCCACGGAGGAGGAACGACGCCGAGTCTCCGAGGTGATGGTGTCAGAGCCTGAGGCTGATGATATCCGTCACCTCATACGCCGTCGGGTACATGTCATAGCCACGTTCAAGGGTGACATGTTCTATTCAAAGCCGTCGGATGTGAATGACTTTGGAGAGGAGAAGCTGGATCGAATACTCCCTGAACTTCCAATCCTGCAACATTGGGCGCAAAACGGTTTAGGGCTCTTCAAAGTGAAGTCTGATGATGTCCGTGCCGTGTCGTTCGGGCCCGATCCCGTAAGACCGACGCACATAGCCTTCGAGTCGGCGGACTTGTCCGGTCCGCTGTATGCGGATAGGGTCTTCGCGGCTTATCAGCTCAAGCCTTGGCTGAGGCGAGAGCGGCCCAGCTTCAAGATGCTCTTTCAAGCCGAGGAGTGTCTGGTTGTTGTCCGGCAAGCTGGAGGACGGCCTAGCTTGATCGGCGTCCTGCCAATGTGGGATTAGAGTCTTCCGAGTAAGACCTCTCTCTCAAGAACTCATCTTGAGATTTCGGGACTACAGCGAAGGTTGCGATTACCTGTCGAAGGTCGGCAGGAAAGACTCCGCCACACAGAATCCGTCGAAGTAACGATTCTTGCAGATTACGAGGGACGATCCAGAACGAGATGCGCGCTTTGGAGAGGAAAGGGATTCCAGGTTCAACGCTCGCTATTCGCCCCCATGAAGAGATTCTTGCCGCAACCCGCATGACCGATTAGTCATACCTCTATGAAAAAGCATTATGAGGCTGGACTCGCGACTATCAACCATGACTCAAGGCACTCCTTTGCTTGTCTGCTGCGGTCACGTGTTGGTATGGAAACAACTCAGCGGCGGGTATGACTGGGCAGCTTCCTGCCCGAAGTGCGGGAGGGAGTTCGGCTACCAAGGCCCATTCGTGGAGGAGGTCCATCTGCCCACCGAGGAGAGAAAGATAATCGCCACCGATGATGAAAGCAAGAGTTGTGGCGTAGCTTGCCCTGTCCATGGCGAGCCATGCCCGATATCCATTGCGACAAAGGACAGCCTCGAGGCCATCGAGTTTGTCTCGATGATGATTGGCGAGGCACCCGGCAAATCGCATCGCCATTTGTGTCTGGCAAATCCAGACGAGCCACATTCATGGACTGACCAAGGGTGAGACTTTCTTCAGCGAAGAGGGTTCGTCAGTGTGCAGGACGATGGCCGAGTCCGTTACATATTGGCCAGGCAAATGTCAACGATAACGAGGGGGCCTGCGGTGTATAATGGTCAAGTGCCAGGCTCGAAAAACGCGTTCTCGAACTGGGCGACTATTCCTAGACCGGCCCGGATATCCTGCCAACTTTCGCTAGGAGCGAACGTATGGCTTGACGGAACGGATTCGGTCGGAGTGTTTCGGAATCCTGAAGGGCTCGCTTGAGGACTTGAATCGCTTCTCGTGAATTGTCGGACATCAATGCCTCGCCCTGAACTAACCTTGCGGCAATTGCTATTGGAACGAGGCCGCGCTCTGTGGCCACCCTCACAGCTTCTGCAGCGTGTTTCGCAGCCGTTTCATTCGAATCAGTCCCCATCTCCGCACGGGCGAGCGAAATCCTCGCCTCAGTCTCGATAATCTCTAAGCACGATTCGTGCGCCTGGTCTACCACCCTCTGGAGTAACTCCCGAGCCTCTTTGGCATGCCCCTCGGCAAGACTGATTGCCCCCGAGACGCTCGAAGTTCGCAGTTCCTCCACCTTTCTTCCGCCCGCAGATTCGATTGCTGACTGAATCTCGGAACGTGCATCTGAGCGCCGCCCCTCGGCCAGCGACACCTGGGCACCTGCTAACCACCAGTCTGTGGCGCCGGGAATCCCAAGGTCGCTGCCGCCGACTGCTGTCTGGGAGAAATAGGCTCGGGTATCTTCTAGATTCCTCTTTGCGGTTTTCAAATCACCCATGTTCAGAGATAGTTCAGCAAGAGTCTTCGTCGCATACGCTCGAAGCTCCTTCGATTCTGACGCCTTGCCCAAGCTGGTAGCCCTTGTCAAATGCACACTGGCCTGACTCCACCTTCCTGCAGAAATCAAGCAAGAAGCTAGATTCACGGAAGCTATTCCTTCATTCACTTGATTCCGAAGTATTTGCTCGAGTAGGACCGTTCGTTCCAAGAGCGATATTGCGGCGGGGAGTTGGCCTAGTCGGGCTCGGGACAACGCTAGTGCATTCAGCACCCAAGCCACAGAGCTCAGGTCGCCGACATTGGGGAGGGCATCTGCACCCTCCTCGGGGAAAAGTGCCATGAGCAGGTCGGCCCGAGTCAAGTTCGCCGAGAAACGGCCATACAGCTGACTGGAAAGCCTATCGCGGAACAGGCCTAGCGCTTCGCGGGCTCGATCCGCCCGAATCGTGTGGTGGAACAGTTCGATCACAGGGCTAAGATCACTGACCGAACTGACCTGGTCCGGGGGTGTCGTACCCTCTAGAATGCCCACTATCCGGGCGTGGAGGCCCGCGGGTTCCTTGAGCCGCTCGTAGGCATACATCCTTACGAGCGGATGAAGGTCGTAGCGCGCACGAACCGAGTCGAACAATAGCAGTTCCCTGTCGACGAGTTCCAGCAATGCTCCGCGAAGATCCGCCTCCGCTTCGTAGTTCGAGAGGACTTGGACAGTCTGGAAGTCTATGGGAAAGCGAAAAGCTGAAATCCGGCTCAACAAGACTTGCTGATTTAACGGCGCAGCCTCGTAAGCGACTTGGAGAACGTGGTGTCCTAGCTTCCCCGTGAGGTCTGGCATTGGATTCTTGGCCCGCCATCGTGCCAGGTCTCCAGGAGTCTCAGGGTCCCGCCCGATGAGCCCTGCCATCAGCGAAAGCCACAAAGGATGACTTCCGCACTTCTCGCTCAACTCGAGAATATCAGCCCTTGATCCCTCTATGCCTTTCTTCGTGAAATACTCTGCGACCTCATCTTGCTTGAGTCCTGAAAGATGCTCAATCCTGCATCCTTCTAGTCCGTCTAGCGCGCTTGGAACTAGCCTTGAGGTGATCAGAAGCTTGCCCCGAAAGCCTTCCACCGAGAAGCGGGTAAGAAAGTGCGCGAAGTTGGGATCAACGACGCCCCTTGCGTCAACCTCATTTAGTCCAGTACCTGTGTCGCCCCCATACGGCGACCCCAATCCGGCATAAGCCTGAAGCGCCCGTTCCGCGCCATCTAGGACGAGTAATACCCGTTCGCTCTTCAAGAGATTCAGACATGAATCCACAAGGTCGCGGCCAGAAAACTTGTCGAACCGAATTCCTTCCCTGTTCTCTGTTAGATACAGAAGCAGACGCCGAGCGAATCTCTCGAAAGTAGCATCAGATTCGTAGAACGACCACCAGACTACTCCATCCAGCCGTTCTTTGCCGAGGACATCGCGCTGAAGCCAGTGATAAGCCAGAGCCGATTTGCCGAGTCCGCCCAAACCGACAAGGACGAGTATCGGTTCCATGTTGTGTAGCCACTCGGATAGCATGCCGATCTCGGCTGAGCGCCCGGTAAAGTGCTGCTTGAATGCGTAAGAGTGTGCGAAGAACGGGTCGGGCGCTCGAGGGACGGGAAGGAAGGAATCAGGGGGAATCCTTAGGGCAATTCTAGCTGTCAGAGCGGCGTGGAGATCCGACTGAACGCGGCGGGCAAGACTGTCAGGGCTCGTGAACCAAGCGGGCGTACACTGACTCTGCACCTTATTCTTAAACTTCCGAAGAAGTTCCGCCTCAGGGCCAGTGTCGACGAGCCTGGGCGGCCATGGATGATCGCTGTCAAGGAAGTAGCACAATCTTGTTAACCCCTTCTGAGTCGCGTGGTCGAACTCAAGTTCTGTAATCGATTTCTCCATGCCTGCTGGGATTGTTCCGTACCTGTGAGCGTATATCCCGACGAAAATGCTGCACTTGTCAATCTCATCGAGACTTGCCTGCGTTGGCTCAGGATTCCGGGCCCCGAAGCGTTCCATACCATGAAAATCTTGGGCAAGGGCGTCGATCGTCTCTTCGACTTCATGCCTGTAATCTCTTAGATCCAAGTACGTCGAGCTGAGGAAAACGCCAGTCCGGGAGGCACTCACCACCATCACCGCCTAGATCCACTCCAATCGGTAATCCAAGTCCATTGCACGCGAACTGTTCCTCATGGAAACGGTGGAAACACCTGCTGTTTGAGCCACATCAAGCTGGGTCCTCTCCTCTCCTTCCGCAAGAGCGGCCAGGTATATTGCCCCAGCCACAACAACCGCAGGATTTCTCGTATTCAATCGTTCCAGAATCAGAGGCTCGGTCAGAATGAGTCGCGCTCGTTTGGCAACTGTTGCGCTGAGCTTCAGTGCAGAACAGAATCGTTCTACATAGTCGAGCGGCTGCACTGGTAGGATTTGCTTCTGAAGCTCATGCCGCAACACTCTGTATGTCCGAGCTATCTCCTTCCATCCGACGCGTCCCCCACCGGCAATCTCGAGAAGCGTGCGTGGGACGCGGTGCTCGCGGCAAGCCATGTAGACGCAGGCTGCGGTAACTCCATCCATGGATCTCCCACGGAGTAAGTCCTTCCTCAAGACCGCGCGAAAGCTAGTTGCAGCGCTCTCGCGGATGGTTCGGGACAGCCCCAAATTGCGGCAAATTCTGTCAATCTCAGGAAGCGCAATAGCGAGTCTCTTATCGCCCTTCAAAGCGTTATGCCCTCGCCCCGACTATATCAGTCGCAAGGACTTAAACCCGTTGCCTCTCTACTGCAGAAAAGCACCGAGTCAAAAGGTCATCCTCTGGTGAACGAAAGACCTGGCGAGTTGGGGCAACGTTGGAATACTTGAGCGACCCGCCGTCGCTTTGTCACACCTTGGTCGTTTGTTCCAGTCAACGCCATTCGCTCGTCCGTGCCCAACCTAAGGTCTGGCCATAGATTATCGGCCCTTCTATCGTGGTCTGCAGGAACCATCGGTGTGGCGAGAAAGGCACATGGCAAATCGACTCAATGGGAGGTCGTTGACGGAAAGCACCTAATTATGAATAGGGCGTGAAGTCAGAAAGAGAAGTGGGACGGAGACTCTCAGCACAGAGGAGACAACGAGGGTTTCATCTAAGGAATCAAGTGCCTTCCGGGTTGTAAGTCAGTAGGAAAATCGTGTCCGCCAACCACTTCTTAAATGCTGGGTTATCACTATACTGCTTGAACAATTCAGTGTGATCCGACAAGAGTTCGACGAGAACCCGTTGCAGGGCCTTGTCATGCTCGATGCGGGCGTTTTGTTTGTCCGAGTTTCTTATTGCGTTCTGGTAGGCTTTGTCCGCCGCCACTTTGGTCGGAATTTCTTCGGTGATTACCGTTCGTATCATGTCGGCATCCTTCCAATCAACATTGCCGAACTGGTCGTTGAAGGCCTTGAGGATGTTGGACAACAAATCCAGCTGTGGCTCTGGCTTGCGCCCGCCGCCGCTTGTCGGCACTGGACCAATCTCCTCATCCTCACCCTCCAACGTGATCGCTCGTGAGGAGAGCACTTCTGCGCGGTAGCTTGACATGTCTATGGCTTCCAAGATGCCCTTCGACAGGTCTTCCTCCTTGGGTGCGGGCAATTTAGGGATGAGGAATTCGAGGAAAATCGAGAGCTTCTCCCAATTGGTATTGGTGTAAGGTAGAATTGAGGCCAAGAAGCCATATGTGCGCACAAAGGTTTTGGCTTTCCCCTTGAAGTCTACCTGTCCATCTTCATCCAGCTCCTCATTGTAGGTTGCGACGCAGGCGTCGAGAATTGCATCCAGAGGGTCGCGCTCGGCGCCGCCCAAGTAAAGCTTGACAAACTCCTCAACCTGGGTCGAATCATAAATCTGGTAACCATCCAAAGCCGCCTTCAGGTCGTGTAGCTTGTTGGGATCGGTCTCATCGCTTAGGATCGTCGTGCGGTAGTAGGGTTCGAACGCTTTCTGGATCGTGTCCGCGTCATTCACAAAGTCGAGCACGAAGGTATCGTGCTTCTTCGGGTGCGCACGGTTGAGTCGGGACAATGTCTGCACGGCCTTGATGCCAGACAAAGGTTTGTCGACGTACATCGTGTGTAGCAGTGGCTCGTCATAGCCCGTTTGAAACTTCTCAGCGCATACTAGAAAGCGATAAGGGTCCTCACGGAAACGCTCTGGAATCCGGTTGCTGGGAAAGCCGTTGAGCGACGCCTCGGTAACCATCTGACCCCCGTCTTCATGCTCACCTGAGAACGCGACGATGGCCTTGTAGGGGCTCTTGCGTTCGTTGAGGTAGTCGCCGATGGCATGGAAGTATTGGATGGCCCGTTCGATACCGCTCGTCACAACCATGGCCCGAGCCTGGCCGCCAATCTTGTACTTTGAGAAAACGCGCTCGTGGAAGTGGTCCACCATGATTTCGGCCTTTTGGCGGATGGCGTGTTCGTGGGACTCTACATAGCGTCGCAGCTTCTTCTGAGCCTTCTTCACGTCGAACTCCGGATCATCTTTAATTGTCTTCACGAGCCTATAGTAGCTGCTCACCGGAGTGTAGTACTTGAGGACATCCAAGATGAACCCTTCTTCGATGGCTTGCTTCATCGTGTAACTATGGAACGGCTTGTGCTTGACGACGTCTCCCTCAGGCCATGGCTCACCAAATATCTCCAAAGTTTTGTTCTTTGGCGTGGCCGTGAACGCGAAGTAGCTGGCGTTAGGCAACATCTTGCGCGACTCTATTATGCGGTTGATGATATCCTCGTAGGTCTCCTCTTCTTCTTCACCGCCGTGCTCTGATAGCACGATGTTCATCTTAGCCGCTGTACGCCCACTTTGGCTGGAATGCGCTTCGTCGATAACAATTGCGAAGCGGCGCCCCCGATGCTCGTTCCCGATCTCATCAAGAACGAACGGGAACTTCTGCACTGTCGTAATGATGATCCTCTTACCTGCAGTCAAGAACTTCCTAAGATCGCCCGAATGCTCCGCATGTCCCACCACGGACGAGACCTGGGTGAACTGCTTGATAGTATTGCGAATCTGTCTGTCGAGCACAAGTCGATCTGTCACGACAATCACTGAATCGAAGATCGCCTTTGTGCCTTCCTGCAATCCCACTAGTTGGTGGGCCAGCCAAGCGATAGAGTTGCTTTTGCCACTGCCTGCCGAGTGTTGAATCAGGTAGCGCCTGCCCACTCTGCTCGTACGCGCGTCAGCGAGGAGTTTGCGAACCACGTCCAGCTGCTGGAAGCGCGGGAAGATCTGCTTTTCTCGCTTTTTCCCCGTGCGCTCATCCTTCTCCTCCACAACTTGTGCATAGTTCTCAAGAATGTCTGTCAATCCCTCTCTAGTCAGTATTTCCCGCCACAGATAGTCGGTCTTCAGTCCATCCGGGTTGGGCGGGTTGCCCGCTCCATCATTGTAACCCTTGTTAAAGGGCAGGAACCACGATTCCTTGCCATTATGTTGAGTGCAGAAACGTACCTCCTGATCATCCACCGCGAAATGAACGACACAGCGGCCAAAATGGAAGAGCAACTCACGCGGATCACGGTCGCGCTTGTACTGTTGCACAGCGTCCTCCACAGTCTGCTTGGTCAGACTGTTCTTCAGCTCAAAAGTGGCGAGCGGTAGACCGTTGATGAAGAGGACGAGATCGAGGGCGAGCTGCGTCTCGTCGCGGCTGTACTTGAGCTGGCGCGTGACGCTGAAACGGTTCTGCTCATAGAGTTCCTTGGCCTTCGGGTTGCCGGGCGAGGGCGTGCCGTAGAAAAGGTCGATTTGGTACGGCCCGTGCTTGATCCCGTGGCGGAGTACATCGATTACGCCGCGCTTGGCAATCTCGCCTTGGAGGCGGGCGAGAAACTTCTGGCGTGTGGGGCTAGAGGTGTTGAGATCGAGCGTTTTCGCGACCTCAAGCTGCGTAGTCCGCAGGAAGGCCGAGAGCTGTGCGAGGTCCACTGCGTACTCACGGTCGTAGTCGTCGGGACTGCCGCAGATCCAGCACGCGCCGCCGCGGGGTGTGGCCGGCTCGGCCGCCCGACCCCCGGCTGGCTGCGGATCGCAGGGCGAGCCGGTGAGCGCCGTGCAGATGAGCCGTTCGAGGCCCTTCTCGCTGGTGTCGGTCTTCATTCCTCGGCCTCCTCGAGGTCGCCCGCGACATCGCCCTCATTCACCGGTTCCTCGCTGCCCTCGGCCGCTTCGATTTCGTCGAGAGTGTCCGACTCCTCGGTCTCGTCCGGCAGCTTCGCCGCCAACTCGCGCACGTCGAGCTTGCCGGCGACGACATCTGCGATTAGGCGGGTGCGGTATTCGTGAAGTAGGTCAATCTCGCCCCGCGCACCAGCAATAGCACGCTCGGCTGCCGCGGTCTCGATTGTAACCCAGTGAAGTATTGCCCGTTGCTCTTCGGGCGGTGGGCATGCCAGCCTTATGCGTAAGAACTGCTCCGGGTAGAGCCTGAGACGGGATGGTCGGATTCCGGTTGAACAGCAGAGGTATTCACTTATGTAGGGTCGTGTCCGAAGCAGCAGGTCTGCGTAGTCGCCGAGGAGCCTAGAGCCACGAACTGGGCGGTACACCCCATAGGATGGACTGACAATGCCCACGTGCCGGGCGATACCGAGAGCGCCCATCCATGCCCACATTGTGTTGATCACCAAATCTCCGGGCCTGCATAACTTGTGGCCTACGTAGGTTGAGGCCATGAACATCGTGACATTCTTCTGGGTTCGCGGCGTTACCCCAGTGATGTGTGATACTGAGAGAAGCTCTTCCATACCATTGGTGGATCGCTCGTCCACTTCGCGGAAGTAGTACCTGGCCAGCCGCACCTCCCAATGCTCTGGTATCTCGCCGAGCCATTGGACGCCGGAGGGCTTGAGGCGGACGNNCTCCAGCAGCTTGATCAGCTTTTGCCGCGCGCGAATCACCTGCCGAATCCGCCGGTTCGCCCAGTCGAGAAACCGGACGATAGCGGATTGCTCGGAGAGGGGTGGGAGTGGAAACGGCATTCTACCGACGAAGATCCATTCCGCCCTCGGCATCTTCGCGCCATAGGTCGAGCTGTTGATCGCGTGAATCACCGGAGCGGAACGCAGCGTCCCCTCAAGGAATGCTGGCAAGACGCTGTTCCTCGTCGCGCGCAGGACTAGAAACTCTCCCACGCAGTCGCCGCTCCTGGCGGGGCGAACGACCTTCGCCAGATACGGTCGAAGCTTTCCAAACAGGACGTCTT
>JAFNFQ010000004.1 GCA_017885655.1 Methanobacteriota archaeon
CGATAATCTAGCCCCCACCCCCGCCACTCCCTCAAACATCAAGGCCCCCTGTACATAGAGAGTCACATCGATTATCTTAGTCAATCTATCTTCGACAGCCGCCAACAGGTCATCCACGAAATGCCTCACGACTTGTTCGATGCATTCCCCCAGCAGATCGAGGGATGTCGGAATACCACCGCACTGCTCTATCCCTTCTTGGATGCTGTGTGCCATAATGCCAGGGATGTCAATCGCTTCGAGTTGTTCAGATGCCCTGACGCGGAAACCCAGCTCGATTTCCACTTCCCCGATCGGCGGCACCGGGATCGGTATCGCCACACTGAAGCCATACGCGTGATAGGTTTCCACCTCCGGCATGACGAGGTCCAACTCGAACGCTTCCCCCCACCTCGCCTTGGCTTTGAGAATGCGGTCGCTGACGATCATCAGCGGATCGATTCTAGCTTTCAGGGTGAACGGGCCCACCGCACCCTCGACATCAGCGAGGATGTCCCACGATGCCCATTCCTGACGCGGGGTTATCCCCGCTTTTTCGAGATTGACGAACCTTGCGGTGATGTTGAATGGACCGAGGGAAGCCTCGACGAGCAACCTGTTCGCTTGATCGCAGTTGACAGCGATACGAAGAGAGAGGCCAAATCCGGAAAGTTTGAATTCGAAGCTGGGGAGCGATTTCAGGACGTAGTCTAGCGCCTCCATAAGATGAGAAATGACGCCTTGCAGCGCCTTCTGTAGTATGTCGAAAACCTTGTCGATGACATCGTAGACCATTTTGAGGACTTTCGAGGCTTGGGCAAGCAGGTAGTCGATTATCGAAGAAAGCTGATCCAGCAGGGATTTTGCGCCGTCGAGTAGCCACCCAACAGAGGAACTGACAGCGTCCCACACTTCCTCAAAGAAGCTCTGAATCTTGGCCCAGAGGTCGCCGCCAAGCGTATTCGAACTCGCATAGGCCACGCCGTCGAGAGGCCAGCCGCTGAAGGTCGTCACAATCAATGTCAGGTTCAGAGGGACTGCCAGCTGATCGACGACCGGGACAAGGCCTTCGGGGTCGAGATAGACCGCGCGCTCGGTCGATACGGTCATCCCGACTGACCCCTTGATCGTGATCGTCCACTGGGTCTGGAACGGTCGGTCGGAGATTCGGTCGACCTGGGTGTAATGCACATTCGGCGAATCTTTTGACAACGGGATGTCCGCGGGATCGACTATGTCCACCCACAGCTCGCCTTGATCCGGCTCCCCCTGCAACTCACCGCCATCTCTCGTGAGTCGTGTTATGGGCAGCAGGTCCGGGCTCTGGTCGACGACGAGGGCTTCCTCCTTCAAACCAGCCTGGGAGCGGTTTGCGATCAATCCCGGATTGCGGAACTCGAAAGGTTGCGTGTACGCAGGAATCAGTATCTTGTCGTTCGAGATGTGCTCGTTTCTCGTCAACCCCTCCAGGAACACGTTCACGAAATCGCCAGCCTCGGTGAGGATGCCAGTGGCGCCGGAGATCATCTCCATCATCCGCTGGTACAACCCTCCATTCGCTGGCGGGGTGTCGAGGCTCACCGCCCTGTCATAGAGCGACTCGAACCTCTCCACATCATTGCTTTTCGCTTTCTCATATGCGGCCTGCGCCCAACCATTCTCATCGATTGCCTGCGTAATGCGCTGTGCCAGCCGTGCCCTCGCCGTGTCATCGAGAAGGCGATAGACTCCGTCCGATGCCGCCACGCCGATCATCGAGCCGACGAGCGACCCGCGGGCGAATTCTATGTTCGAGGCTCGGTCTGCTAGCGCATCGTATTTCTGCTCGATGTAGTCCATGAGCCCTCTCACCATCTCCTTCTCATGTCCCCACAGATTCGCGACAAGCCCTTGGTAGAACTTCGGATTCCCCCTGAGCCCCTCCATGGCCTCGCAGATGGATGCATTGACTGCGCCATGAATATACTCGAGAATCCCCACATCGTCGCGAGGGTCGATGGCGCCGTTGATCCGGACTGGATTGAAAAGGCCAATCATGTCGAGCTTGCTCGCGAGGCTGTTGGCGATGTCCCTTGCGAGATCCCTGACACCGGCGTGGACCGCCTTGAGGTCGTCCCTGTAGATCTCATCGAAGTATCCGCTCCAAATATCATTGTTCCCTTCGAGAAGGGGTCTTGACTTGAACGGGACGGAGTAGAGCTGGGACGGTAGCGAGATGTTGTATTCTTGCCCGTCGCCGTCAGTCACGGTGTAGGTTTGGGCGGGGAGGGACAGGCTCGCGGGACCCATGATGGACGTGGAGGCGCGTAGGTCGCCGAACAGGTCGCTCACGAACTCGCGGACCAGGTCCGCCTCTTTCTGATGGTCCGTCAGCCAGCCGATGAATTGGTCGAGCGCACCTGTCAAGAGCTCGAGGACGCTGAGGCCCAGGTCGGCGATGAACTCCAGGGGCAGGAAGTCGAGGTAGTCCAGGTACTTCAGGGAGAACTGGTCAATCATCGCGTAGAGGGCTTGAGCGAGTACGCGATTCATCTGGAGGTCGTCCCTGTCCAATGCGGTGAAGAGCGCAAACAGGTCCGCCGGATCCAACGTCCCATTTCCCGCGTAAGTGTCGAGAAGGCTCAGGAGTGTCCTGTTGTCTGCGGACGGGGTCAGGGTCGGAGATGAGACGCCGCCCGCGTAGTCCATGAAGTAGGCCTCGTCGAACCTGTCGACAGCATCCCTGTCAACCGATCTGAAGAGCCTGATCTGCTCCAAGACAAGCACGAGATTCACCGCCATCTCGATGTCCTGCGGGGTGAGTATGTTGGTGATCCCGGTACCAGGGCTGCCGTAGTCGCCGCCAGCGTAGCCGAGCAGGACCCTCTGCTGCGCAACGGTCGTGAGCATGTACCTGAGTGCCTGCGCCGAGTGCGACATCGGGCCCTGCGATGTAATGGAGAATCGCTGGAGTTGTCTGTTGACGAATGGGAAAGGCGAGTCGATCTCCGAGGCAACATCCTCGCTCGTGCGGAGAGTCGTTGTGCCGTCCGAGATTGTGTAGTTCAGATGCCCAATCAGATGATAGTAGGAAATCCGCTGGGCTTCCTCCAGACCGCCGGGCACACCCGTCTCTATCGCTTGGGGAGAATCTTCCCCCTCGCTGTTTTCGGCCAGAGTCCCCGTCCTCACGACGTCCGTCACGCTCTTCGCCTCGGTCACGACGATGATCCCGTAGTCGTCTACAGCGACCGTGAATCCCCTTGCCTCGCGCGGGAACGATTCCTCGACGAAGCTAGCGAATGAATCGGAGAACAGCTCATTGATCCTGCTCTGGTTGTTGAGGTCTTGCGTGGCGTTCCTTATCGTGGCCATCGCGATGTAGTGGGCGGTGACCTCCACCTCTCTGTGGACCAATGCACCGAACTCTCTCATCATGCGCACTTCATTCGCCTGATTCGCGAGCTCCATTTCTTCCCGCTGCACCTGGAGCATGTAGACGACGCTCAGGTTCGCAAGGAGCAGGATTGCGAGCGCCAAAACGGCGAACGACGCTCTTCCATGCCGATCTAGTTTCATTAACACATCCCCGTCATATCACGGGGGCGGGCTCTATTTCCGTCCTCTCAGAAGACGTATCTTGGAGCGAGATACACATTGTAGCGCTGTCATGCTGGGAATCAGATGCGGAGATCCTTTCCGAGTCTCGGGAGCCGAAGCATCTAGATGAGGCCCATTTCCATGATCTCGACGCTGCTTACTCCGGGGAGCGAGCTTAAACTCGATTCGACGGCCTCACCTTCGCCGGATGCGTCGTTGAAGATTGCGGTGGCAATGAGCGCCTTGAGCCCGAATGCGACCGGCTGGGTCTCGATCTTGATGAGCTTGGAGCCCAGCACCCTCTTCACGGAGTCCTCCAGGCTCTTCAGGTCGACCTCGGTTCCCTCGGGAAGGATCCTGTAGGTCGCCGCAACTTTGCCCATGACGTTCTACGGCCCCTCGAACCCGCAAGAAGGACACACGTAAATGACGCTCTGGTCCCTGCACTGCGCGCACCGTCCGATTTCGTTCTTCCCGCATGACGGGCACAGGAACGAGGTCGTGCCGGGGCCGTGGAGGACTATGCCGCATGAGATGCAGCGCTTCTCCTGCGAAATCACGAGAGCTGCGAAGACACATCCTCTCTTAAACTCTTCGAGAAAGGAATCGCGAGCCTCGTTCGCTTGTGTCTGCCTTCGTTGCGTGAGGTGCGGGACCCGGATATCGCCGCGGAGAAGGCGCGGATTGTCGAAGCGCCCAGAATTGGTGCGTCTCCATGAGGGCCTGCAGGATGGGGCTAACCGCAAAACTTATTAAGGAGTCAATGATTCGAACTGGTTCGCATGCGTCCAGCGCTGATACCGGGGGCCCGTAGCTCAGCTAGGTTGGATGTCTCAGAGACCGTCCCTAGATAGAGCATCCGGCTTTTAACTGATGGAACTCGAAAGGGTTGCGTTGGTGAAGAAACCGGGTGGTCCGGGGTTCGAAAATGCCCTGCCTGCCAGAAACAAGTGGGGCTTCGAAAATCCCCGCGGGCCCGTTTCAGCGTCGAGGCAGAATGCACCCCGCCCCCGCCGACAATGGAGGAGTCCACGTTGAAGTTCAACGTGCTAGAGCATAAGCTAGTCCCAGAGCATCGTGTCTTGACCGACAAGGAATCCGAGGAAGTCCTCAAGGCCCTCAGGGTGACCAAGGACCAGTTGCCGAAGATCAGGGGAATCGACCCCGCCGTACGGGTTCTGGAGAAGGCAAGGAAGGCGCCGATTCCCGAAGGCACGATAATCAAGGTCACGAGGATCAGCGAGACCGCTGGTGTGTCGGAGGCGTACAGGCTCGTCGTGGGGAGGTGAGTCATGAGAGAACTTATTGAGGCGTTTTTCCGCGAGAGGAGCATCGTCAACCACCACATAGCGAGCATCAACGATTTCCTGCCGACGCTCGACAACCCGAACAGCAGGATGCAGCGCATAGTGGACAACATGAGGTCGTCCCCGGAGGACGACAGGCGCGGCGTGTTCAAGCTGGACGAGGACCGCACCGAGGGGGACACGATTGAGATCAGGATAGGGCGGAAGAGGGACGACAAGGGCAAGATCGACATGGAGGCGAAGCCGACCATCTCGGTGTCGCTGCCGATCGTCAAGGAGGCGAACGGGGCGACGCATCCGCTCACGCCGATGGAGGCGCGCTTGAGGAACCTCAGCTACCAGGCGCCTGTCTACCTCGACTTCACCGTCATCGAGAACGGGATCGAGAGGGAGCCGGAGAGGGTGCACATAGGCAACCTGCCGATCATGACAAAGAGCAAGAAGTGCTCGCTCTACAGGGAGAACCTGGAGGTAGATGGAGAAATCACCGATCAGGAGTTCCGCGACAGGCTCGTCAAGATGGGAGAAGACCACGCAGACCCTGGCGGGTACTTCATCATTGGCGGCACAGAGAGGGTTCTAATTTCACTGGAGGACCTCGCACCTAACAGGGTGCTCGTTGAGTACAACGAGAGGTACGGCCGCAAGATACCAGTGGCCAAGGTGTTCTCACAGCGCGAGGGCTACCGTGCGCTCACCCTCGTCGAGATGAAGAAGGACGGGATGCTCATAGTGACTGTCCCGACCGCGTCCGGCCAGATTCCGCTGATTATCCTGATGAAGGCCCTGAGCATGGAAAAGGACGAGGATATCTACAACGCTATCGTCTCGACTCCCGAGATGGCGAGCATCCTCTACGCGAACATAGAGGAGTGCCAGAGCAAGAAACAGTACCCGCCGAACGGCATCTTCACCAGGGAGGACGCTCTCGGCTTCCTCGAGAAGAAGTTTGCCACGGGTCAAGCGAAGGAGTACAGGATAAAGAAGGTCGAGTCGATCCTCGACAGGAGCTTGCTGCCCCACCTCGGGGACACGAGGGAGGACAGGATCAAGAAGGCGATCTTCCTCGGCAGAACCGCCAGGTCCGTCCTGGAGTTCTACCTGGGCAAGAGGCGCGAGGACGACAAAGACCACTACGCCAACAAGAGACTGAAGCTGGCGGGGGACCTGATGGAGGACCTGTTCAGAGTGGCGTTCGCCAACCTGGTGAAGGACCTCAAGTACCAGCTCGAGAGGAGCTATGCCCGCCGCAAGGACATCAAGATCGCGTCGGCGATCAGGCCGGACCTGCTGAGCCAGAGGCTGCTTCACGCCCTGGCCACGGGCAATTGGGTTGGCGGGAGGGCAGGAGTCTCGCAGCTCCTAGACAGGACGAACAACATCAGCGCGCTCAGTCACCTGAGGCGGGTCACATCCCCGCTCACGCGCAGCCAGCCACACTTCGAGGCCAGGGACTTGCATCCGACGCAATGGGGGCGGCTGTGCCCCAACGAGACCCCAGAGGGGCAGAACTGCGGGCTGGTGAAGAACTGCGCCCTCGTGATCGATGTCTCGGAAGGTTTCTCGGAGGACGAGGTCAAGCTGCTTCTGGCGGACCTGGGCACGAAGCAGGTCAAGAGCCAGCAGACGAACCTGACCAGGGTCTACGTGAACGGAGACTTGGTCGGACTGCACGATGATCCCGCGACGCTGGTGTCCGAAATCAGGGAAAGGAGGCGCAGCGGGCTGCTGAGCCACGAGGTGAACATCCACTACGACGAGATGATGAACGACGTCACGATCAACTGCGACGAGGGGAGGATAAGGCGGCCCCTCATGGTCGTCAGGGACGGCAAGCCGCTGATAACGGCGAAGCAGTTGACGGACCTGGAGTCCGGACGCCTGAAGTGGAGCGACCTGGTCAGGAACGGCCTGGTTGAATGGATCGACGCGGAGGAGGAAGAGGACTCGTTCGTGTCGATATATCCATACGAGGTCCCGCTGAAGTGCAAGGAGTGCCGCCGCCCGATATCGCGCAACGACGTAAGGTGGGCGAACATGGGCGAGGACGGCGACGTGGAACTGGAGTGCCGCCTGTGCGGCAAGTCGTTCCGAGTCAAGCCATCTCTCACCCTGGACAACACCCATGCCGAGATCGATCCGCTGGTCATACTCGGCGTCGCCTCTGGCCTCGTTCCTTACCCGGAGCACAACTCGTCACCCAGGGTCACGATGGGCGCGGGCATGGCGAAGCAGTCGCTCGGATTCGGCTCCAGCAACTACCGGATAAGGCCGGACACGAGAAGCCATCTGCTGCACAACCCGCAGGTCCCTATGGTCCAGACCGAGGCGATGAAGTTCGTCAGTTTCAACGAGAGACCGGCAGGCGAGAATTTCGTCGTGGCGGTCATGTCCTACTACGGGTACAACATGGAAGACGCCATCGTGATGAACAAGGCGTCAATTGACAGGGGTCTCGGTCGCTCGTCCTTCATGAGGACGTACAGATCCGAGGAGCGCAGGTACCCCGGCGGGCAGGAGGACCACTTCGAGATCCCGTCCCCCGACGTTCGCGGAGCGCGCGCAGACCTCAGCTACGCGAGCCTCACTCCGGACGACGGTCTGATATCGCCAGAGGTTCAGGTCAACGGTGGAGAGGTTCTCATAGGGAAGACGTCGCCGCCACGTTTCCTTGAGGAGGAGACTGACTTCCTCACGCCGCAGAAGAGGCGCGAGACGTCCATAACAGTCAGGCACGGGGAGAGCGGCTGGGTCGACAGTGTCATGCTCACCGAGTCCGAGAACGGTAGCAAGCTCGCCAAGGTCAAGGTCAGGGACCTCAGGGTGCCGGAGCTCGGCGACAAGTTCGCCTCCCGCCACGGGCAAAAGGGAGTGATCGGGCTGATCGCCCAGCAGGAGGACATGCCGTTCACAGAGCATGGGATCGTGCCGGACCTCATCATCAACCCGCATGCCATCCCTTCGAGGATGACAATCGCGCACGTCCTCGAGATGATTGGCGGGAAGGTCGGTGCCATGGAGGGGAGGTTCGTCGACGGCACGCCTTTCAGCGGCGAGAGAGAGGAGGCGCTGCGCAAGGAACTCGAGGACTACGGCTTCAAGAGCAACTGCAAGGAGGTCATGTACGACGGCATGACGGGCAGGATCATCCCCGCCGAGATTTTCATCGGTGTCATCTACTACCAGAAGCTGCACCACATGGTCAGCGGCAAGCTGCACGTGAGGTCGCGAGGGCCCGTGCAGATACTCACCCGCCAGCCGACGGAAGGCCGCTCCCGCCAGGGCGGCTTGAGGTTCGGCGAAATGGAGAGGGACTGTCTCATAGGCCACGGCGCCGCGATGGTCATCAAGGATCGCTTGCTCGACGAGTCGGACGGCACGATACAGTACGTCTGCGGGGAGGCGGAGTGCGGTCACTTCGCCATCAAGGACAGGAAGGGGAACCTCAGGTGCCCCGTCTGCGACAACAACTCCCGCATCTACCCTGTGCAGACGAGCTACGCGTTCAAGCTGCTGCTCGACGAGCTGCTCTCGCTCGGGATCGCGATGCGCCTTCAACTGGAGGACTTGAAATGATGTCCATGCGGGGCGTCACGAAGAGGATCAGGGCAATCAAGTTCGCGCTCCTCTCTCCCGACGAGATCAGGAAGATGAGCCAGACGAAGGTCATCACCGCCGACACATACGACGAGGACGGCTTCCCGTACGACCTGGGCCTGATGGACTCTCACCTGGGCGTGATCGAGCCGGGGCTGAGATGCAAGACTTGCGGCGGGAAGGTGGACGAGTGCCCGGGGCACTTTGGGCACATAGACCTCGCCATGCCGGTGATCCACGTCGGCTACGTGAAGGAGCTCAAGAAGCTCCTCCAAGCGACGTGCAGGAAGTGCGGGCGGCTCCTCCTCACGAGGGAGCAGGCCGCGGACTACATGAAGGAGATGGAGAACGTCGAGGAGCTCGGCGGGGATGCGACCGAGGTCCAGTTCGTCACGAGGGAAAGCGCGAAGGAGGCGACGAAGCGCCAGCGCTGCCCGTGGTGCGGCGAGGAGCAGAAGAAGATCACGCTGGACAAGCCGACGACGTTCCGCGAGGAGGGCCACAAGCTCACGCCCAAGGAGGTCAGGGAGAGGCTCGAGAAGGTCCCGAACGACGACCTCAGGGTCCTCGGCATCGAGCCCGATGTGGCCAGGCCTGAGTGGATGATCCTCACAGCATTGCTGGTCCCGCCGGTGACGGTGCGGCCTTCGATTACACTCGAGAGCGGCGATAGGTCCGAAGATGACCTTACGCACAAGCTGGTCGACGTCCTGAGGATAAACCAGAGGCTCAGGGAGAACAGGGACGCCGGCGCGCCGCAGCTAATCGTCGAGGACCTCTGGGAGTTGCTCCAGTATCACGTCACCACCTACTTCGACAACCAGACGTCGGGCATTCCTCCCGCCAGGCACAGGTCCGGGAGGCCCCTCAAGACACTAGTGCAGAGGCTGAAGGGCAAGGAAGGCAGGTTCCGGTCCAACCTGAGCGGAAAGAGGGTCAACTTCTCCGCGCGAACGGTGATCTCGCCGGACCCGCTGCTGTCGATCAACGAGGTCGGTGTGCCCGTCGAGGCGGCCAGGGAACTGACGGTGCCCATTCACGTCCAGAACTACAACATCGACATGGTCAAGGAATGGATCAAGCGCGGGCCGATCGCAGCAAGCAAGACCGGCGATTACATCGCCGGAGTCAACTACGTCATCAGGGCGGACGGCCGCAGGATCCGCGTCACGGACAAGAACGCGGACGCCGTCGCGGAGACCGTCGAGATCGGCTTCATTGTCGAGAGACAGCTGGTCGATGGCGACGTCGTGCTGTTCAACAGGCAGCCCTCGCTGCACAGGATGTCGATGATGGCGCACGAGGTCCGCGTGATGCCGAACAAGACCTTCAGGTTCAACCTCGCGGTTTGCCCGCCGTACAACGCGGACTTCGACGGAGACGAGATGAACCTCCACGTGCTGCAGAGCGAGGAGGCCAGGGCCGAGGCGAAGATACTGATGAGGGTGCAGGAGCACATACTGTCGCCCAGGTTCGGAGGCCCGGTCATAGGCGGCATACACGACCACATCACGGCGGCATTCCTCCTGACTCACAAGGACGCCAGGTTCAACAAGGTCGAGACCACGTTCATCCTGAGCCGCCTCGGCATGAGCGGCCTGCCGAAGCCCAAGATCAAGGAAGGGGACCTGGAGTTCTGGACGGGCAAGCAGATATTCAGCCTAGTCCTCCCGAAGGATCTCAACCTGTCCTTCAAGTCCTCGATAGCGAGCAAGGGGGTCACGAACCCGAAGGAACTGAGGGAAGAGGATTCTTTGGTCATCATTCGCAACGGGCAGCTGATAACGGGCACGATAGACGAGAACGCCGTCGGCGCGTTCAAGGGCAAGATTGTCGACAAGCTCGCGAGGGACTACGGCTCGGAGATGGCGAAGAAGTTCATAGACAAGGTCACGAGGCTGCTGATTGGCGCGATCATGGTCAAGGGATTCACGACGGGCATCGACGACGAGGACATCCCGGAGGAGGCGAAGAAGCAGATCGTGGATCAGCTGAAGGTCGCCGCCGAGAAAGTCAAGCAGCTCGTCGAGGCGTACAAGGCTGGCGAGCTCGAGCAGATGCCGGGCAGGTCGCTGGAGGAGACCCTCGAAGTCGAGGCGATGAAGGTGCTGAGCAGGGCCAGAGAGCAGTCCGGTGAGATAGCAGGCAAGCACCTCGGGATGACCAACAGCGCGGTCATCATGGCGCGCAGCGGGGCGAGAGGCTCGATGCTCAACCTGTCGCAGATGGCGGGCTGTATCGGCCAGCAGGCGGTCAGAGGCGAGCGTCTCTCCAGAGGGTACTGGAACAGGACGCTTCCGCACTTCCGCAAGGGAGACCTCGGCGCAGAGGCGAAGGGTTTCGTGAAGTCGTCGTACAAATCCGGCCTGTATCCGACGGAGTATTTCTTCCACTCGATGGGAGGCAGGGAAGGCCTGGTCGACACGGCGGTGAGGACGAGCAGGTCCGGCTACATGCAGCGCAGGCTGATCAACGCGCTCGAGGATCTCAAGGTCAAGGAGGACCACACCGTCAGGAACACCGCCGACACCGTCATACAGTTCAAGTTCGGGGAGGACGGGGTCGACCCGTCGAGGAGCATCCAGGGAGACGCGGTCGACATCGATGACGTCCTCCAGGACGTGCTCGGAGAGGAGCCGTCGTGGAAGGAGAGGATGACCTTCAAGGAGATGACGTCCTACGGCCTCACCGAGAAGGACATGGTCGTCGAGATGGAAGAGGAAGAGGCTGAGGAAGAAGAGGAACCGGCAGGGGAGGAGTGAGCATGGCCCGACAGGCGACAATAGACGCGCTCAGGAAGAGGGGGATCACGAAGAAGAGCGCGGAGCTGCTGGCCGATGCGGGCTTCACCCTCGAGACCCTCGAGAAGGTCAAGGTTGACAGGCTCAAGAAGTTCGTCTCCGCGAAGGAGGCGGACAGGCTAGTCAAGAGGATCAGCCCCGGGAAGCCGGAGCCGGCCAAGAAATCCGCCAGGGCGGCGAAAAGGCCAAGGGCTGGCGCGCCAGAGGCTCCCGCCAAGGAGGAAGCCGAGGAGGAGACACCGACCATACCCGAGAAGATAGCCAAGCCGACTGCCCTGGAGCAGGCGATACTAGAGGCGATGCACGAGGTCGGCAGGATCATCCCGATGAAGGTGGTCAGGGAGCTCGCGAAGAAGCTGGGCGACCTTAAGGTCTCGAAGAAGAACCTCAAGGATATCATCAGCAGGATCGCGGACCGCTACGAGACGCACATGATCGACCCGAACGAATCGGCCGGAATACTCTCGGCGCAGTCGATAGGCGAGCCGGGCACTCAGATGACCATGAGGACTTTCCACTACGCGGGCGTGGCCGAGATGAACGTCACCCTCGGGCTCCCGCGTCTCATCGAGATAGTCGACGCGAGGAGGGTCCCCAGCACGCCGATAATGGAGCTGTACCTGAGGCGCGTGGCGGGGGAGAAGGAGGCGGCGCATGCCCAGGGGCGGACCAGGGCGATAACGATAGCCCGGGAGATTGAGACGACGCACCTGGAGGATGTCGCGGACATCGAGGTGGACATGGTCAACATGCAGGTCGTCGTGAAGCCGGACGATCACAGGATGAAGGTCAGGGGCATGGAGCCGAAGGACCTGGAGGAGAAGCTGAAGAAGGTCCAGCAGATGGCGGCACCGAAGAAGACCGAGGGCGGCCCGGAGAAGGAGACATCGCCCCTGGTCATCGAAACCGGCGAGCCCTCTTTCAAGAAACTCCACAAGCTCGTCGAGCAGGTCAGGCAGCTGAAGATCAAAGGCATAGACGGCATAAGCCGCGCGGTCGTGCAGGAGAGGGGCGACCAGTGGGTCATATTCACCGAGGGCAGCAACCTGGCGGAGATACTGGAGCACCCCGAGATCGACCCGACGCAGACGATGACGAACAGCATCCAGGAGATCTACGAGGTGCTCGGCGTCGAGGCCGCGAGGAACTCGATTATCAAGGAGGCGTCGGAGACCCTGCGCGAGCAGGGCTTGACGGTGGACATCCGCCACATCATGCTCGTCGCGGACATGATGACGAACGACGGGGACGTGAAGGCGATAGGGCGGCACGGCATATCCGGCAGGAAGAGCAGCGTCCTCGCGCGCGCGGCATTCGAGATCACGGCGCACCACCTGCTCATGGCTGCGATAACCGGCGAGGTGGACGCGCTGGACGGCGTCGCCGAGAACGTGATTGTCGGTCAGCCGGTGACGCTGGGGACTGGCGCTGTCAACCTGGTCTACAGGCCTCAGGGAGAGAAGGGGAGCTGAGCATGGACGAGAACATGGTCATCAAACAGGCGGTCGACACCGGCGACGTGGTCATAGGCACGAGGAGGACCGAGAAAGCCGTCAGGAAGAAGACGGCGAAGATGCTGGTCATCGCCTCCAACTGCCCAGAGTTCGCGTGGCTCAAGGATGTCGTGGTCAAGATCCACAGGTACAAGGGGACCAGCCTCGACCTCGGGGCGGCGTGCGGCAAGCCGTACTCGGTGGCCGTGCTCGCAGTGCTGAGCTCCGGCGAGTCGACGATACTGTCCTTGTAGGTGTCCGCATGGGTCCGGTGACGTTCAACGAAGATACGCTAGGATACGTCACAATCTTCCAGAATGTCACCATGTGCACGGTGATGGACTGCGTCGACACCGGGGACAAGATAATCTTCGTCGTCGGCAAGGGCGAGGCGAGCAGGGCGATAGGGAGGAAAGGGGAGACTGTCGCGCGCGTGAGGCTTCTCCTGAAGAGGGACATACAGGTCATCGAATTCTCGGAGAAACCGGAGGAGTTCGTTGCGAACGTCTTCCACGCGTACGACGTCAAGAAGGTGGAGATCGAGGATAGGGACGGGGTCACGCACGCAACGGTGACGGTCGAGACGACCAAGAAGGGCCGCGCGATAGGGAAGGAGGGCAAGAACCTCCGGATGGCCAGGGACCTGATTGCGAGGCATCATGCGATTGAGAGTGTCAGCGTCGCGTGACGGTCGCGGCATTGCGGACGCGCGGCGGGTCTCGTTGCAAGCGTCTCCGGCCTGAGGCGTTCACGTTCATAGTCCGGTTGGCGGGGGCGGGGTCAAAGGGGCAGATGCTGGTCGCTTGTCAGGCATGCTTGCGACTAGCTTGATTCCCAGCAAGGTGCTCTCGAGCGGAACGGGCGTGCCTGTCGTCGGCACGTTCTCCATCGTCAGGACGACATCCTCCTTCGTCCCATTTTTCAAAACGAACTCGTACGGAGCGTCCGATGGGGTCAGGGCAATCTCGCCCTTGCAGTCGCTCAACCTGTCGACGAAAATCTGCCTGTTGTGCTGCCTGACAACGAGCCAGCCGTCGATGACCGGATTCCCGTCCGCGGTGGTCCAGAACATGGGGATCGGGGTCTCCGGCTCGTAGCTGTTCCTGACCGCGGTGACGTAACGGCCGACGAACACGTTGAAGCCGCTCATCCCGTCCGCGATCTTGTTGTAGAACTCCTTCTGGCGGGGAGTCAGCTTCTTCCAGGCCTGGACGGCCTGGCTGAAGATCGCCCTGTGCTTCGTCTGCTGCTCGCTCCTCGGGTTCGTGGGGGCCGCATACATCTTGATGTAGTCGTGCCCCTTCCATGAGGCAGCGATCATGTCCTTTCCCAGCGCTCCCTTGTACCGGTTGCCGAATATGTTTCGGATTCTCATGTTCTCTATTCCTTGTCCCTCACCGAGGGACTGGAGAGTCGATGGCGGGCATCGGCAATCCAAACTAGGCATCGATACATCTCCGCGGGCAGATACATCCGCGAGAGAGTGCTCATAGGCGGTTTTTAACCAGATATGGAGAAGGGGTGGTAATCAGATGCCTGCTGTCAGGAATCGAGCAGGTCTTCAATCCCCCGCGCGGTGACGCTGACATCGTGTTCCTTCGAGGTGACTCGGGTCTGCGAATGCACGGGAAATCCTAACCGAATCCTGCTCAAGAGGAGTGGAATTGGTGTTGAATTGGTCCCTGATTCCAATCCAATTGGTTGACCGAGACTTAGCTAGATTCAGGCAGCCTCGTCCCTTGACCACCATGTAGAGGGAAATCCGTGAGGACCTCTTACAACTCCCTCATCATCCCGCCTTGTTCAGGTGGGAGGCTGTCTCGTCCTCATTGCCCTGACCAACGCAACCGACAGACCAGCAACCAGGATCGTGGCGTCCAAGACGGTTCCGGCACCGAATGGCGGCGGCATCGACAGCTGCCCTGTGAGGAGAGATACCACGCCAGTCCCCGCCTCCGCGAAGACGAAAGGCATCGATGTGAGCATGAACGCCTTCATCACCGCCATCCTGTCTTTCCCGCCTTTCCATGGCTTCCTCTTCGATGACCACAGTCCGACAACCGCCAGGATGATTGCGAACAACAGAGCCACGACCGGCTTGTAGTTCACCGCCACTTCTGGCCTGACGACCAGCGACCTCTCCTGCTCGACGTTGCCTAGGTTGTCGATCGAGTAGTAGTATATGGTGTGCTCCCCCTCGGCGAGGGTGAAGCCGCCTGTGTAGACCGTCCAGCCCCCGCCGTCTATCCTGTACATCGTGACGTTCACACCGCAGCCGGAGTCGGCGGCGGTGAGGGTGAAGATCGTCTCGGTCGTGGTCTCCGTTTCGCTCTGGGTGATCGTCGTGGCGGGAGGAGTGTCGTCCACAGTCAACACCATCGAGCTGACATCCTCGAGGTTCCCCGCCCAGTCCAGCGACCGCCACTCGACGGTATGCTCCCCTTCTCCCGCCAGGAAGAACGTCCCCGTGGCGGTGTAGTTGACCGGTGCCCCGCCGTCGATCCTGTACGTGGTGTTCCTTATCCCGAGCCCGCTCTGGTCGAGTACTGAGAAGTCGAGGGGAGTGGAAGACTTGACGTATGTGGCAGTGGAGGTGTAGTTGGGGTTGCCTATGACCAGCGACGTGACGGGACCGGAGACGACTTCAATCGTCCACGTGTACACGTTGTTCGTCTCGTCCCATTCGCTCACGTTGTTGTCATGGTCGACATCCACGGACACATGATACGTGCCCGGGACGGCGGGAGATGTCCACGTTGCGGTGAAACGCGAGGAAGTGGCGGCAGGAGCGAGAGGTGTCAGGACGAACGTTGAGAATGGCGGTGATGACTGCTCGTAGAATGCGACAGCCGCATCGTCGGTGGCGGTGCTATCCCCCTGGTTGAACACTTCAATCGAGAGGGAGACAGGCGAGGACATGCCCACCCTGATTGGCGGGAGAGGGATAGGAGAGTCTGGAACGTAGTCGGGCCTGAGGACCGGACCCGGCTGGACGAGGACGTCATTACACATCACGTTGTTCGTCTCGTTCGATTCGTTCACCGCTCCGGGTGTGGGGTCTGTATATGCGCATATCCGATGGCTTCCGAGCGGCGTCGCCGTCCAGGGAACCGAGACATTCACCTGAGAGTGACCGATTAGGCCGGAGAGCGGAACGGAGCCGATGCTCTCGCCACCGTCCGGCAGCCCGTTGGCGTTCACGTCGTCGAAGAAGAGGGCGTCGAAGCCGCCAGATGGAAGGCCCCCCTCGTTCCTCACCGTCACGTTCACCTGAGCGACCGTCATGTCTTGCAGGGGGGATGGCGGGCTGACGCCGAGATTGACAGGCACCAGGTCCGGCGGGGACAGGACTGCGGCTGGGACGCAGGCGATGTTGTTCGCCTCGTCCGTCTCGGCGACGATGTTGTCGGGGTCAGCGACGACGCATATCTGGTGGACGCCTTGCGGGGAGGCGGTCCACAAGACAGAGACGTTCCGGCTGCCGCCGGCGGGAATCGGAGGGAGAGGCTGCTCTGCACCAATCCGGGGCGAGGGGGGAATCCCATCCTCGAACCTTGCCGAAGTGCTCTGAGTGTAGTTGCCGCCGATGTTGTGTATCGTCGCGTTCAATTGCACGGCCATGCCGTCCTCGTATGGCGGAAGCGGGGAGAGGACGATGTCGGAGGGGGAGACCGCGAGATCCGCCACGCCTGGCGGGACCGGAACAGTGAGCTTCGCCACGAACCCGTCCGGGCCTTTGAGATTAGTGTCGAACGCCCCTGGCGTGACGGGGAAGTTGGGTGAGAACGTTTCCCCGGCGAGGTATACGGCTCCCGCGGCGTCCAGCGCGACCGATCCGTCATAATCCGAATCATCGCCCCCAAGATACGTCGAGTAGACCAGATTATCCCCGGAGGGCGTCAACACGCTCAAGAAAACGTCAGAGCTTCCGTTCAATCCGGTGTCGATGGCGCCTGCGGTGATGGGGAAATTAACAGAGCCTGTGGAGCCCGCCACGTAGGCGTTTCCCACATCATCCAACACAACCACTCCATTGTCACTTCCACTTCCGCCCAAGTAAGTCGCGAACACGAGGGCACTTCCCACGGCATTCAGTTCTATTATGAAGGTGTCCCACCCACCGTTGTACGATGTATCGAAGGCTCCGGGCGTGACCGGGAAATCGGTGGAATTGGTGGTTCCCGTGACATAAGCGTTGCCAAAGGAGTCCACGGTGACTGAGTTGCCATCATCGCGGCTGCTCCCCCCAATGAAAGTGGCGTAGGCGAGCTCCCCTGTGGAGTTCAACTTTGCCGCAAACGCATCCTCACTCCCGCTCAGGAACGTGTCGAATGCCCCGGACGTGACAGGGAAGTCGCTAGACATCGTCCAGCCGGTAACGTACATGTTGGCAGAGGCGTCCAATGCAATCCAGACGCCGTTTTCGCTCTTGGTTCCGCCGATATACGTGGCATATTCGATGCCGCTTCCGGTTGGATTCAGCTTCGCGACGAACGCGTCAACATTGCCATTGAATGTCGAGTCCCATGCATCTGCCGTCACGGGGAAGTCCGCTGAACCTGATTGGCCGACCACGAAGGCGTGACCATCTCTGTCCACTGCTATCCCTCTACCCTGATCATTTACAAGGCCTCCAAGAAAAGTGGAGTATTCAAGAGCGTTCCCAGTGATGTTCAGCTTGACGACGAAAGCATCCATGCTGTTCATGATCCTATCGAAGGCTCCGGGCGTCGTCGGGAAGTCTGGAGACCGCGTATATCCGGTGACGTAGGCGCAACCAGATGAGTCAACGGCTATTGAATTCGCAGTATCGTTGGATGTCGTGCCGCCGAGGTATGTCGCATACAAGAGCACACTTCCTGTCACGTCCAACTTGGCCACGAACGCATCCTTCGGGCCGCTGAGACTCCCGAATATCGCACCGGGGGTGACCGGGAAATCTGCTGAGTAAGTAACGCCGGTCACGTAGGCGTTACCAGCTTCGTCTACCGCCACCGAGGCACTATCGTAGTTGGAGCCGCCAATGAAGGTGGCATAGATCAAAGGATCAATGGTTAGCGGTCGCGACCTGTCCCAATCCCCGCAGGAGAATCCGTACGAGAATGCGCGGCGCTTGACGAATCCGCAATCAATCAGTTGACTCGAACCTTGGTATGCCAAAGGCGCCGAGTCCCGCATTTCTCCCAGAGGAGTGTGTATCGACAGACCTGCGGCGTCAGCCTGCAGCGACTCGATCCCTTCGTACGACATCATTATTGCCTCCTGACTCGCTCCCGGACTGACGATGAACTCGTACTTCACTCCAGTCTCCCCGGCGCGGTAGACCAGGTCTATCCCCTCGTACAGGCCGTAGTACACCACTTCCCCGTAGTTCGGGACATCCGTCCTCCACACGCTCGAGTCGTTCCCGATGAAGAAGTTGCTGTTGAAGGAGAGGCGGTCGATGCCGATCGGCTCGACCTTTTCAGCCCCTTCGAAGCGGAGCATGTATGCGAACGATCTCACTGTGGTCGCTTCGCCGAGGACGGCAGAGTGGTCACTCGGTCCTTGCCACGTTTCCTTGCTCCCTCCCCCGCTGGACTCCCTGATCACGAACATGACGCCATCGTCTCTGAAACCGACCGACGGATTGCCTCTCGAGTAGTATCGGACATTGTCCGCCACTTGCCCCCTGTTCTCGATGAAGTAGCCTTCGACGGAGTCGAGGGCGTGAACCGCTGCCTCGTCGGTGAGCGGCGCGGGAGATCCCGCATCGTTGCTCTCGGGATGCGCTTGAACCGTCAGGAAAGAAGCAGACAAGAGGAAAGCGGCGAATACGGCGGCAACCGCCCTGCCCGGTCGCGTATGACGATGCCCGCGGAGATGGCCTCTAACCGCCACGCTTCCTCTCCAGCCGCCCTATCTGCTCATGGTGTATAAGATGATTCTCTGTCAACCGTCCGAGTCAATGTCTCCGTTGATTGCATCCGCGCACCCCGCCAAAACAATTATCTCGGTATGTGTCCTAGAGTCGTCCGCATCGAGGGGAGTGCAGAATCTGAGACGCGGTACGCTGGATGGGGCACGCTCATCTCCAGAGAGCGCGGGGTCCCGTGATCAGGTCAGCGAAGGATCAGTCCCGCAAACGATGACAGAGGCGTATGCGCCCAGGCATGTGCCGGAACTCCGCTTCTCTCCAGAGGACTTCGCGATTCTCAACGAAGTGCAGGACGGGATCGTGGAGGACTCGAGGTCCTGGCTGCTCAATCTGGACGCTAATGCCCTCAGCCTGAAATCAGGGTTCGAGGAGCTCCTGTGCCTGCCTCTGGTCAGGGGCTTGCGCAAGTACGACTTCCAGATCAAGACGGCGCTCAAGGTCCTCAGGGAGCTGAGGGGCAGGGCCATCCTCGCGGACGAGGTCGGCCTCGGGAAGACTATCGAGGCGGGGCTGATCGCGAAGGAGCTCATGATTAGAGGTCTCGTGAGGAAGGTGCTCATCCTCGTGCCAGCGTCGTTGACGGAGCAGTGGCGTGACGAGATGCAGGAGAAGTTCGGGATACCCTTCGAGGTGACCGACGAGGTGGAGGACTGGGCGAGGCACGACCGCCTGATCTGCTCGCTCGACACCGCGAAGAGTCCCCGCCATTCCGTGAACATCGAGGGCATCACATTCGACCTCGTCATCGTCGACGAGGCGC
Organism: Methanobacteriota archaeon; assembly: GCA_017885655.1. Classification (GTDB taxonomy): domain Archaea; phylum Thermoplasmatota; class Thermoplasmata; order RBG-16-68-12; family JAFNFQ01; genus JAFNFQ01. Next base: position 19,434 of record JAFNFQ010000004.1, read on the forward strand.
ACAAGCTGAAGAACCGCCTCACCCTCAACTGGAAGTTCGTCAACGGCATCCGCAAGAAGTACCTCCTCCTCCTGACCGCCACGCCGGTGCAGAACGACCTGGAGGAGCTGTTCAACCTGGTCACCCTGCTCAAGCCGGGGCAACTGGGGACTTGGGGGCAGTTCAAGAAGAGGTTCCTGGCGGCGGGGGACAAGCGCATGCCCAAGGACGTGGGCGACCTCAGGGGCCTGCTGTTCGAGGTCATGATCAGGAACAGGCGGGGGAACGTCCTGACACTCCCGCCAAGGAGGGCACATCTCGCCCGCATCACCTTCTCGCCCGGCGAGCGGCGGCTGTATGATGAGGTGACCGCATACATCCGCTCCAGATATCCGCGCCTAGATAGGAAAGAGGCATCGGTCAACCGCCTCGCGTTGATGATCCTGCAGAAGGAGGTGGGCAGCAGCAGCTTCGCCGCGGCGGCGACGCTGAGGAGGCTGAGCGAGAGCGAGCAGTTCACCTTCGAGGAAAGAGAGCAGTTGTCGAGACTACGCGATATGGCGGTTTCCGTGGACCGTCACGAGAAGGGCGGGAAGCTGGTCGAGTTCCTCGGCAAGTTCGACGACAAGGTGCTCGTCTTCACACAGTATCTGCCGACGCTCAGCTACCTGGATGGCCTGCTCAAGCAGGAAGGGTTCTCGCATTCGCTCTTCCACGGAGGCATGGACGCGTGGACGAAGGAGGAGAGCGTCAGAAAGTTCAAGGGGGACGCGAAGGTGTTCCTCAGCACTGAGGCGGGCGGCGAGGGGCGCAACCTGCAGTTCGCGAACAAGCTGGTCAACTACGACCTGCCGTGGAACCCGCTGAGGCTCGAGCAGAGGATAGGGCGGATACACCGCGTTGGCCAGGAGAGGGAGTGCCAGATAGTCAGCTTCTGGACGGAGAGGACGATCGACGAGTACATCCTCGAGCTGCTCGACAAGAAGATCGACATGTTCGAGCTGGTCGTCGGGGAGCTCGATTTAATCCTCGGCAGCGTCGAGGACAGGAGGAGCTTCGAAGAGGTGCTGATGGACATCTGGTCCATGGAAAGCGAAGCCGAAAGGAGAAGGGAACTGGAAAGGTTCGGCGGGGAGCTGCTCGACGCGAAGAAGCGGTACGCCGCGGTCAAGTCCTACCAGGAGGGCCTCCTCGGCTCCTCTCTGGCGGTGGAGGGGTCGACCTGAGGCAACCCGAGCTGAGATCCTTCATCGGCGCGTACTTCGAAAAGCTCGGGGCGGGCACGTTCGAGGATGTGCCCGGGGTCGTGAGGTATGAGATACCTCCGGAGCGCCGGGCCGCCCTGAACGCCGCAGTGCTTCGAGTCACATTCGACCCTGCGCTCGCAGAGAAGTACGACGGCGTGGAGCTGCTCACCCCGGGAAGCCTCCTGCTCGACAGGATAATCGAAGACGCGAGCAGCAGGGGACATCACTGTGTCGCGATAGTCCAGGCGGGGGATGAATCATCAGAGAGGGAGGTGCTTGCCGCCAACCTGTCATTCAGGAATGCGACCCCCGAGGTGTCCTCGAGCAAGAGGGACCTCGTTCCTTACATGCTGTTCACGTTCAGGATCACGCTTATCACCGACGAGAAAACAGAGCTCCTAGAGACCGTTGTGCTGAACTGCGACAGTCTGCGCGAGCATCAAGTCCGCGACATGTTCTTCGAGGAGGCACTGGCTCTCCCTGAGGAGCCTCTGACGGGAAAAAGGGACATTCGTCCGGTGTACGTTGCGGCGTGCGAGGAAATGGAGAAGAGGATCGGCGCAGTCGTGGCGGATTGCCGAGAGAGCGCGAGGGGCAGATTGACCGAGGAGGAGCAGAGGATCAAGGACTACTTCGCCGGCCTCGCGCGCGAGGCACAGGTGTCGAAGTACCCCGAACAGGCCAAGGCGGCGATCGAGGCTTACTCCGCGGAGGAGAGGAAGAGGCTTGAGGAGGCGCAGCTGAAGTACAGCCTGGACGCCAGGGTGAGGCTGGTCGGAGTGAGGACGATAATGGTGCCGACCGTGAAGATGGCGGTGCTTCTCACCGGGCGCAAGAAGGGCAGGGAGATCGAGCTGCAGTACGACGAGGTCAGTTTGGAGATACCGCCGCCAAGGTGTGACGCCTGCGGGACGGAGATGAAAGAACTCGGGCTATGCGACGAGGGGCACCTCGTTTGCGGGGAGTGCGAGCGGAAGTGTGCGGTTTGCGACCGCGTGTCCTGTCAAGCCTGCGCCGAGAATCTCCGGGTTTCGGATAAGTGCGCTCAGTGTGGCAGGTTGCTCTGCGAGCTTCATGCGGTCAGAGACGACTTCGGCCTCGGCGTATACTGCCCGGATCACACGACCGAATGCCCATCTTGCGGCAAGAAGGCCAGCGGCTCGTTCGTCGCGAGATGCGGGAGGTGTAACCAGAGGTATTGCTTCCTCTGCGTGGCGGCAAAGGAGAAATCGTGCGGCACTTGCAGGTCGCTGACCGGCGTGTCTGCAGATAATGCGGACGTGGCCCGAGTCAAGTCCCAGAGCGCTTTCGCCGGCAAGTTCGGCAAATGGAAGGCTGCAAGAAACAGGAAGTTCACGATTGTCGAGGGGAGGGCGATGCTTGCGAAGAGGACATTCGTGCTCGACATGGAGGGGCAGCTGGTCTGGGAGGGCTAGGGGAGCTTTCGCCTCTCCACCTCGAGATGGTCGGCAGTCGGGTACTCCTCGATGATGTGGGCTTCCACGTCTAGACTGCTCGCGAGCTCTTCCAAGATCCAAGGGGCGACTTCGAGGCGGTGTCTTTCACGGTTGAGCCAGACCAGGCCACGAGGGACGCGGTAGGTCCGCAGCAAATCGCGCATGACCGATTTCAGGTCGCCTGATTCGATGACGCCCTTGACGAGCGTCCCGTCTTCCGTCACGACGTCCCATGGCTGACTGACATTCCTCGCCCTCCTCTTGATGCGCTCCCTGAGTTGCCAGCTGTCCTTGTACGCCGAGGTGCAATAATGGACCGTGATGCTCCAATTGCGACCGAGGAGTTCCCTGGCGGCGCGATCGCTGCCCGCTACCCCATATGATTTCCCTCGCCCTACCCTGTATCCCCTCGCCCTGAGTTGCCCCATGTTGGTGTCGGAGAATTCCATCTCATTGAGATTCACGAAGTCGAGGTCGCTCGCCTCTGCCCATCTGACCAGCGCGACAAGTCCTCGGCGCATGTCTGGAATGAGCGGGACCTCCACCCCGACGTCCATGCCGTGGTCGCGGCCGGCGGCAGTGGCGGCTGGATACCCGCTCCTGTCCATGCGGTCCCAGAGCCGCGATGGCGGGTGGAACCTGATTTCGTCCAGGCCCGCTCTGCCGAGTCTGGCTATCTTCTTCAGATCTGTCCCCCTGGTGTATAGGTGGATGTGGAACTTGTCGCCGAACTCTTTCCTGAGCAGGCGCACGTATCTCGATGTGCGGTCAATAGCGGTCAGAGGGTCCCCGCCGGTTATTCCCGCCCCGGTGGCGCTGATCGCCTCGGCCTCTTCGAGTATGTCCGCCTCCCGCCTCACGCGCATCTCGTCGGCAAAAACAACATCCTTGCCCTTCTTCTCCAAAGAGATTGGGCAGTAGTAGCAGCTGAAAGGGCAGAGTCCAGTGGTGAAGAGGACCATCTTGCCGCCTTTCTCGCACTGTGCACAACCTTTCGGCAGCCTGCCGATGTAGAATGAGCCGTACGGTCTGTCATGCACCGCCATTGAAGTCAAACGATTCCCGCCAGCGTATTTGAGCCTGTCCTTCCCGCACCGGAGAGTCCTCAGACCGGTCTCTTGCACCTTGCGCAGACCAGGCGGCACTCTTTCTTGCAGTCCCGGCAGATGCCATGGAGGAATTTCTCCTTGACCGGGGCGTGATGGCAGTCGGAGACGACATTGACCATGTGCCCACAATAGTCGCATAGATGCTGTATCGGTCTCTTGCTGGCGACATATCTCTGATAAGCATACATTGCGAGGAGAAGGAGGAGTATCAGCCCAACCACGGAAAGGATGACGACGCAGGTGAACGGGCCGCTATCGCCCGTATCCAAGGCAAGATGTGCTAAATCGAGAGGCACGCGGCTTCATTCGTTGGCGGATATAAAAGCTTCGCGAGAAGAGTTAAGCAGCTGATGGGATTGTGCGGCGATGCAAGCGTCAGAGGTGCGCGATGTCCTTCGCTCGCTCGGGGTGAGGGCCGACAAGAGGTTCGGACAGCACTTCCTCGTTGACGAAAGGGTCGCGCACAGGCAGGTGGAGTTCGCGGCGATCCGGCGGGATGAACGGGTCTTGGAGATAGGACCTGGATTGGGAGTGCTCACACGCATCCTCTCCGAGAGATCGCGGAATGTGATTGCCATCGAGAAGGATCGGCGATTCTGTCGATTTCTGGAGAGGGAAGTCCCTGACGCGCGCATCATCGAAGGAGACGCTCTCAAAGTCGACCTTCCGCAATTCGATGTCGTCATCTCGAACCTTCCCTACCAGATTTCCTCGCCGATCACGTTCAGGTTGCTGGAGAACAAGTTCGACCGGGCCGTGCTCATGTTCCAGAAGGAGTTCGCCGACAGGATGGTCGCGAAGAGAGGCGGTGAGGGTTACTCCCGATTGTCGATTCACGTATATTACAGGGCCATGGCCGAAGTCATCGAAAGAGTGCCCCGTTCCGCTTTCTACCCCCAGCCGGAAGTCGATTCGTCCATATTGTCATTGAAGCCAAGGAAGCCCCCGTTCAAGGTGAGGGATGAGAAGCTATTCTCGAACATGGTGGACCGCATGTTCCAGCACCGCCGGAAGACCATCGAGAACAGTCTGTCGCTGACTTGGCGGGAGTTTGCCGCGAGCAGGGAAGCCGTCAAGAAGGCAGTCGAATCCTCGGGATTCGGCGGGATGCGGCCGGAGGAGCTGGAGCCGGAGCAGATAGGCATCCTGGCGGACGAGCTTTGGAGCGCGCAAAGGACGCAGCCTGTTTAGGGGTCGAGAGGGGGGTTTCTGGCGCGATTCTAAGGCGATACCCGTAGCGAAAGCTTAATTCCCCACCACTTCATCAGAACCTCACCGACCCGAGGGCATTCTGGATGCCTAGAAAGAAGACACCAAATGAGCTGGAGAAGGCGGAGGTCAAGCTCAGTTCGCTGCTCGACAAGAGAGACCGGCTCAACGAGGAGGCCAACGCGATACGCCAGGAGAGGGACCTCCTCCATGATCAGAGACGGGAAACTGCAGATAAGATGAGGGATTTCAAGGGGAAGAGAGACTCGTTCGTCAAGGAGATGCGCGTTCACAAGCAGAAGAGGAACTCGCTGCACAACCAGGCGAGCGACCTCATCGAGCTCAAGAGGAAGATGAGGGGCAAGGTGAACGTCATGATCGTGGACGACCTCAGACAGCTGCGCAGGAACTTCGATGAGATGGAGATGAAGCAGCAGACCACGCCCCTGACGATTGCGAAGGAGAACGCCCTCATCGACGACATCCGCAAGACATACCGCGAGCTCAAGGATCTTGAGAAGATAGAGGACGAGAACGTCAAGACGACCAGGAACGTCGGCGAGATCAACGAGCAGATAGACGACTTTTTCAAGGCCGCGGACGAGGAGCACAAGCTGGTGGTCGAGCTGTCCAACAAGGCGCAGGAGATGCACGAGAAGGTCGTGGAGGCGTTCAGCGCGATCGGGACTCTCACCGCCGAGGCGAACAAGAAGCACAAGGAGTTCCTGGAGCTCAGGGAAAAGGCAAACGCCTACCATGAGCGGGCGCAGGAGATGCGCAGGACGGTCCTCAAGACGAAGGAGGACGAGAGGCGCGAGAGGCGGGAGGCGAAGGACATCATCCGCCAGCAGAACCTATCGGTCAGGAAGGCCCTCACCGACAAGAAGAAGCTCGACGAGGTCGCCGACGAGCAGCTGCAGCGGTTGCTCAAGCATGGGAAGGTGGAGCTGAAGGGATGAAAGCTATCGTCCTGGCGGGGGGCGAGGGTACGCGCCTCAGGCCCCTGACCAGCACCAGGCCGAAGCCATTGATGCCGGTCGCTGACAGACCGTGCATCGACTACGTGCTCAGGTCGCTCGTCGAGGCGGGCATCAAGAAGATAATCATCGCGACTCACCACCTCTCAGACAAGCTGATAAAGTCGATAGGGGACGGGCTGGAGTACGACGCATCCATAGTCTATTCTTTCGAGGAGACGCCGGCAGGGACTGCCGGGGCGGTCAAGAGGGTCGAGGAGTTCATCGACGGCACGTTCGTCGTGGCGATGGGCGACATAGTGGCGGACGTCGACATAGGGTCGCTGGTGGAGTTCCACAAGGAGAGGAAAGCGGCGGCGACCATCGCCCTCACGGAAGTTGACGATCCTTCGCAGTATGGCGTTGCGGCGATCAACGAGAAGGGGAGGATACAGAGGTTCCAGGAGAAGCCGAAGAGGGAGGAGGCGTTCTCCAAGCTCGTCAACGCCGGCATATACGTGCTCGAGAAGAGGGTGGTGGAGTTCATCCCCGAGGGCGAGATGTTCGATTTCTCCAAGAATCTCTTCCCCAAGCTACTCTCCAACAGGATTCCTCTGTACGGAATGCAGATCAAAGGCGTGTGGATGGACATAGGCCGCCCGGCGGATCTCATGAGGGCGAACATCGAGATGGTCAACCGCAGGGGGAAGGAGAATGCGGTTCCGGGGCTCAATGCCACGGGGCGGATCCTGGCGCGAGGGCCTGTGGGCGCGGGCGAACGTGTGACGATAGAAGGGCCGTGCTACTTCGGCCGGGACGTCAAGATAGGCGACGAGGCGGTCGTGAGGAGGTCATGCCTCCACGACGGCGTCTCGGTCGGCCAGGGCGCGTCGATAGAGGACTCACTCATCATGGATTTCTCGGTGACGGGGAAGGGGACCGAGGTCTCGGGCAGCGTCATCGGGAGCGGATGCGAAGTCATGGACGGGGCGAGGCTCGTCAACTGCGTCATAGGGGACGGCGTCAAGGTCAAGTCTCAGATGGTCCTCCGCGACGTGACATTGTCGTGAGATGACGTCCAGAATGAAACGGACACCATCCCTCATTCCGCTGGCTTTTGTATCCATGCTGCTGCTTTCACTGGGCGCGGAGGCAGGGCAAAAGGTGATGATGGCGACAACCTAGTGATGGATGATCACGAGCACGATGTTGGCGGCGAGGATTGAGAGGAGCATGGCGGGAAGGGCTAACCGCATGTACTCCCGCCACCCGATGTGAATACCGTGCTTCTCGGCGATCGCCAGGCCGACAACGTTGGCGGAGGCGCCGATTGGCGTCGCGTTCCCTCCGATGTCAGCTGCTACGGCGACGGTCCAGGTCATCGGGGCAAGCGGGGCAACCCCGTCTGCGGCAAGCCCCCTCAGAACCGGCACCATGGCGGCGGCGAAAGGAACGTTGTCTAGAAACATCGACAGCGGGATGGAGACCCAGAGGATGACGGTCAGGAGTAACGCCAAGTTGTTCCCGCCAATCCACGCCATTCCCGCCGCAACATCCGCGAGAGCGCCGCTCTTGTCCAGCGCTCCTACCACGACGAAGAGCCCCGCCAAGAACAGCAGTGTGTGCCAGTCGATCTTCTCGACGAGTTCAGGCATGTCTTTCCCGCCAAGCATGAGGACGAGCGTGGCGCCGAGGACCGCCACGAAGGCGATGAGGATGTCGAGCAGGTGATGCAGGATTAGGAGCGTGACGGTGAATGCGAAGATCATCAACGAGATTCGCATTAGCCTTATGTCCAAGATTGCGGACGAGGGCTCAAGCTCGGCGTGCTCCTTCTCCAGTGTTTTCGCGTCCACCTGCATCCGGACCTCGCCACGGCGCTTCAGCATGAAGCCCAAGACCCCCAGGTTAACGAAGAACGCGATGACGGCGATGACGCCGGTGTTCGCGACGAAGTCCGCGAAAGAGAATCCGAGACTGGTCCCAAGGATGATGTTCGGCGGGTCGCCGACCATCGTCGCGAGTCCGCCGATATTAGCAGAAGTGATCTCGGCGATGAGGAAAGGGCCGGGGTGGAGCTTCAGGATGCCGCAAACCTCGAGAGTCAGCGAGGCCATGAAGACCATGACGGTGATGCTGTCCATGAAAGCGGCAAGGATGGCGGAAAGGGCGGAGAAGGTCACGAGGATCCTGAAGGGCTGGAAGTGGCTCCACTTCAGCGCGTGCAGGCCCACCCACCTGAAGAAACCGCTCTTGGTCAGGGCCGCCACGATGACGAACATCCCGAATATCAGGCCCAATGCCTCCCACTGTATCGCCTCGATGATCCCGCGCTCGTCAAGGAGCCTGAGGCCCACCACGAGGATGGCTCCTAAGAGGACGGCGGTCGTCCTGTGGACCCTCTTTGAGAGGATCAGCACATAGACGAGGACAAGTATGGAGATCGCCAGTATCTTCTCGTTCAATCCATCTCGGTGAAGGGTACATGACTGGGGGCATAAAAGAACTAGCGAGCCCGTCGGTCGACGACGACATTGCCGGCTTTCACGACCAACTCGGCCATGTTCCTCCCGAACCTGTATCCGATGTGGCCAAGCCTGTCTGTGTCCAGGACTACGAAGTCCGCGCTCTTCCCTGGCTCAATGCTTCCCACCTCCCTGGCGAGACCTATGGCATGTGCCGCATTGATAGTCGCCGCCGTCACAGCCTCGGCAGGAGTCATTCTGAGCTGATGCACCGCCAAGGAGACGACGAACTGCATGCTCTCGACCCAGCAGCCTGGATTGAGATCGGTGCCCACAGCCACTGGCACGCCTGCGGTGATGATCTTCCTCGCATCGGCGTAGGGGAGCCTCGAGGACATCGAGGCGGCGGGAAGCAGCACGGCGACGGTGCCTGCATCCTTCATCGCCTCCAGACCGCCGTCTGAGACATGGATGAGGTGGTCAGCCGATGCGGCCTCCATCTCTCCCGCAAGTTCAGCGCCGCCGCAGGCGGTGAGTTCGTCCGCGTGGACTTTCGGGGTCAGCCCCAGGAGCTTCGCCTGGAGCAGCAGCCGCCTTGCCTGCTCGACGCTGAAGTATCCCTGTTCCACCCAGACATCACAGAACCTTGCAGCCGTCCTGCGGGCGACAAGCTGCAGCATCTCATTGACCAGCAGGTCGATGTAGGCGTCTGCCTTCCCTTCGAACTCCGGCGGGACAGCATGCGCGCCAAGGAATGTCGGGACGAGATGTATCGGTTGCCGCTCGCTCAAGGTCTCGATGGCGGCGAGGATCTTCAGTTCTCCGTTGGAATCGAGGGCATACCCGCTCTTGGCCTCGGCGGTCGTGGTGCCCTCCTCCCGCATTCCCCTCAGCCTCGACGAGGCCTCGCCGATGAGCTCTTCTGTGGTGGCGGCCCTGGTCTTGGCGACGGTGCTCAGCAAACCGCCGCCAGATGCCGCGATTTCCTGGTAGGTGGCTCCCCTGAGCTTAAGCTCCAGCTCGTTCTCGCGGGACCCGGCGAACACGAGGTGCGTGTGAGGGTCCACGAAGCCCGGGACCACGATATCCCCCTCAGCGTCGATGACGGTCGATGAACCGGAGTATTTCCTCTCGAGCATCCTTGAATCTCCGACTTCGACTATCTTCCCATTCATCGCATATATCGCTCCCTCGGGGATGAGAGCCAAATCCTTCATCTGCTCGCCGCGGCGCGGTCTGTCGTGCCCCGCCATCGTGGCAATCTCCCCCGCATTGATGAGGAGGAGCCCCCCTTTCTTGGTCACGGGACGCGGGGGCAATTCAGCCTCCTCTCTAGGGCTGAGTATCTTATGCGCCCGCCTCATCGGATTGAGACCTCCATTCCGCGCTGCCCGGTCAATACCTTGAACGCCCTGCCACCGGCGGCCTCGATCGCGTGCGCCACCTCATCTGGTTTATCGGTGAGGGCGATCATGCTCCCGCCGCCTCCCGCCCCCGTCAGCTTGGCGCCATAGGAGAAAGGCTTTGCGGCGGCTATGAGCTCGTCAAGCTTGTCATGGCCAACTCCCAGCGCGTTGAGGAGCTTATGATTCCTATCCATCAATTGCCCAGAGGTCGCCCAATCCTTCTTTTGAATCGCGTCGATGCCATCGAGAGTAATCTGTCCGACCTCCGCTATCATCTTGCGGGCCTTTGCGCTCTTTTCGCAGTTTGCCTTCACCCTCTCGACGAGCGGTCCGGTAGCGGCTTCCACTCCCGTGTGGCCGACGACGAAGGTCATCGGAGGAATGTCGCGGTGATGGAGATACCATTGGCGTTCTCCCCTCTGCATCCGCCAGAGGAAGTCAGACCCCCTCTCCTTGAGGACGAGCACCGCATGGCCGTGCGTGCTTGTGCTCGTGTCAATAGGGCTGGCCCGCCCCTGGACGGAATGCTCCACATCAAAGGCTTCACGGGCCACCATTTCGGGTTCGACACCGCCACGGATGGCATGCATGGCGCCTAGGCTCGCCACGGTCACCGCCGCAGAGGATCCCATTCCTGAACTCTCCGGGATTCCTGACTTGATCGCTATGCGGAGAGGGCCCTTTGTTCCGGAGGCCTCCACCGCCATTCTGACGTACTTGTGGTGTGCGTCGTCGATCGACCCTCGATCTACAGACCATTCACTTGCGGGAGCGACAGTCACTTCCGTCCTGAGGTCGATGGCAACCGCCAGCGCTGGCTCACCGAAAACGACCGCGTGTTCCCCGAAAAGGATTACCTTGCCAGGAGAGGAACACACCGCCATCGCGCTACAATCCTGAGGCGGCCATTTAACCGTTGCGTCAGTGGCGGCCTTCGAGCTGGGCCGCCTTCATCTCGAGGCGACTCGCCTTCTCCTCGACCTTCCTCAGATCCTCTCGTATCCTAGACGCCCTGGCCCTTAATTTCGCGGCCTTCGACTTCAGCTTCGATGCCTTCTCCAATGCCGCCGCCTTCTTCTTCATCATCTTCGCTGAACGCGCTTGCTGCTTCGCGAAGTTCTTCGTCGAGTAGGATTTCTTCGCCATGACAATCACCTCGTTGTCAATGCAAGGCGATATTTAACCATGTTCCGGCGCGCGCTAGAAGCCAACAACATTCAAATATCGCGCGACCCTCAGGTGGGATGAAGCGCCGACAGAGGATGGCGGATGGAAATGGACTGGGGAATGAAGAACAGGATTTCCAGGATAATTCAGCCTGACGGACGGACGGTGATGCTGGCGGTGGACCACGGATACTTCCTCGGTCCGACCAGCAAGCTCGAGGTCCCTCGCAAGACGATCGAGCCGCTCTTACCATATGCGGACTCGGTGATGCTCACGCGCGGAGTCCTCAGATCCTCCATAAGAGCCGACACGAGCACGCCGATCGTGCTCCGAGTCTCCGGCGGCACGAGCGTCATCGGGGAGAGCCTCGCGAACGAGGGCATCACGACTCCGATCGTCGAGGCGCTGAGGCTGAACGCCGCGGCGGTCGCCCTGTCGATCTTCGTGGGCACCCCTCACGAGCGGCAGACGCTGCTCAGCCTCTCCAACATGGTCACGGAGGGGCAGTCTGTCGGGATGCCGGTCCTCGCGGTCACCGCGGTCGGCAAGGAACTGGAGAAGCGGGATGCGCGATACCTTGCTTTGAGCTGCAGGATAGCGGCCGAGCTCGGCGCGCACGTCGTCAAGACTTACTACTGCGACAACTTCACCAAGGTCGTCGAAGGCTGCCCCGTGCCGTTGGTCATCGCCGGCGGCCCGAAGCTCGAGACGGAGATGGACGCCTTCAAGATGACCTACAGCGCGATCCACGAAGGTGCGGTCGGGGTGGACATGGGGCGCAACATCTGGCAGAATGACAACCCGATACCGATGATCAAGGCGGTCAGGTCGATAGTCCACGACAAGGCGACTCCCAAGGAGGCCTTCGACCTGTTCAAGAGCCTCAAGGGCAAGAAGAAGTGAGGTGGCTTCCCCCGGAGACATACTTTGCGCGTCGCGATGTACTACAACAACAACGACATCCGGCTGGAGGAGATGCCGAGGCCGGAGATCGACCCCTCGGAATCGCTCGTCAAAGTCATCGCGAGCGGGATATGCGGCAGCGATGTCATGGAGTGGTACAGGAAGAAGAAGGCCCCGCTGGTCCTGGGTCACGAGATTGCCGGCGACGTAGTAGAGGTCGGAGGCGATGTTCAAGGTTTCAGGGAAGGCGATAGGGTCTTCGTCTCGCACCACGTTCCCTGCATGTCGTGCAAGTACTGCATGGCGGGACACCACACGGTCTGCGACACGCTCCGCAGCACCAACTACGACCCTGGCGGTTTCGCCGAGTACATCCGCGTCCCGGAGATGAACGTCGATCGCGGCGTCTTCCTGCTACCCGACAACATGACCTATGATGAGGGCGTGTTCATCGAGCCGCTTGGGTGTGTCGCCCGCGGACAGGACTTGGCGGGTGCCGAGCCCGGTCAGACCGTGCTGGTCATAGGAAGCGGAATAACTGGGTTGCTGCACATCAAGCTCGCGAAGGCGTCGAAGGCCGAACGCATCATCGCGACAGACATGGTTGGCTATAGGCTCGAGGCGGCGAGACGTTTCGGGGCGACCGCGGTGATCAAGGCGACCGATGATGTCCCGGCGAGAGTCGCGGAGCTCAATGATGGAAAAAAGGCCGACCTGGTGATAATCTGCACCGGCGCGTCGAAGGCAATAGACCAGGGACTGAACTCCGTGGATCGTGGCGGGACGATACTGCTCTTCGCCCCGACCGACCCAGGCCGCGCGATCCCGATACCGTTCAACGAGCTGTGGCGGGAGGAGGTGACGATGGTCGGGTCCTATGGCGCCAGTCCGGAGGACCTGGAGACCGCCATCGACCTGATCAGCTCCGGAATGGTGAACGTCCGCGACATGATCACGCACCGCCTCGGTCTGGCGGATACGGGTCTGGGTTTCAGACTCGTGGCAGAGGCAAAGGAATCGATAAAGGTGATAATCGAGCCGCAGAAGTGACCGGGGCTTGGCTAGCCGCCGCGCGTCTTCTTTCGTCTCACTATCTCGGCCGACTTCAACTCCAGGGCGCTTGCGGCGGCGAACTTCTCCCTGAGCTCCTCTTTCATCCGCCTGATGTCTCTAAGGAGCCTGGGGTTGAGCTCCTCCTTCCTGTGCTCCGGTTTCGTCGCTGCCTTGCCCTTCTTCGACGCGATTCTATCGACCTGGACGCCGCACTGTTTCAGCGTCTCGAAGCCCATGACGTCGGGGTAGCCCTCGCTGTACACGACGCGCTTCACTCCGGCGTTCACGATCATCTTTGCGCAGGTGTTGCAGGGGACGATCGTGCAATAGAGCGCCCCGCCGCGCGCTGCAGGTCCCGCGAAGACGAGCGCGTTCATCTCCGCATGCACTCCCGTGCAGATTTCCATCCGCTCGCCGCTCGGGATGTTCAGCTCGTCGCGTATGCAGCCTATCAGGTCGCAGTGCAGCATACCGCGGGGGTTCCCGTTATAGCCTGTGGAGACGATCACGTCGCCTGTCACGATGACCGCGCCGATCTGGCGGCGCAGGCATGTGGACCTTGCGGCGACATCGTAGGCGATCCTCAGGTAGTATTCGTCCCTAGGCGCTCTGACGAATGGCTTCTTCCCCGGCATGGCCGCAGTCACGCAGAACCGCCGCCGAATAATAACCTTGTTGCCCGCCGCCAACCCCGCCAAAGCCACCGGCCTCGGATCGGAGCGGCACTGGAGCAGGACTGGAGCGATACTGGACCGGGTGGATCGCAGTGAGGCCGCGTCAGACCGGCCCGGTCCGGGCGATCGAGTAGTAGGCGAGCCCGCCTTTGTCCTCGCACCTCACTTTGCCCTCGGCGGTAAGAATCTCCAAGTGGCCGAGGACCTCCGTGAGCGCGGGGAAGATGTCTTGGATCGGCAGCATCCCGTAAAGGCGGTCGATGATGTCGCAGGCGGTGCTCGGCTCGTTGCGGAGCACCTCCATGATGCTCGACTGGCGGCTCTCGAACTGCGAGTGGATCAGGGCGGTGCAGGCCGGGATGTCCCTGAACTCCGCCCTGTGACCCGGTTTGACATCTGTGAAGCCGAGTCTCTCGAGCTTGTCGACCGATGCCATGTAGTCGGAGAGCCCTATCGACTCGCCTTCCGCGGAGCCGAAGGCGGCGACCGGAACGAGATCCTTGATCAGAGTATCCCCGGAAATCAGGCATCCTTCAGGGCCGCGATAGCACGTCGAGCCGGGGGAATGGCCCGGGGTGTGGATGGCCTTCAGCTTGCACTGGCCCACGTCGATGACGTCGCCGTCCCTGACCGTGGACGAAATCGTCGTCGCATCCGAGAGCGTCGCGAGGTACTCGAAGAAGCCTTCGACGAGCTCGAGCGTCTCCGGGGGCACGCCCGTCTTGAGAAAGGTGTCTGCAGTGGCCTTCCGCTTGTGACGATATGCCTCCCTGAAGTTCCTCACGGTCTCTGCGTCACCCACCGGAGCGATAATCTCGGCCCGGCTGTCGCGCCTTACGACGTCCGCGAGGCCGTGGTGGTCGACGTGACCGTGCGTGATGAGGACGCGGGAGATGTCCTTGATGGAGAGCCCCAGCTTCCGCAGTTCCTTGGTGAGGGCCTCGTAAGCTTCCTGGGTCTTTGGGCCGGTGTCTATGAGGGTGGGTGGCGGCCCTTCGAAGAGATATGCGTTGACCTCGCCGATCGGAAGGCAGGTCGGAATCTCGATTCTGTGGAACCCCTCGCGGACATGCATCCGTCCGACTCATGCCGCGTCCGCGACTATAAAACTTGCTGACAGCGGCGAAGACATGGGCGAGGTTTAGCGCGCTTCACAGCCTCTTCAGGATCAACAGCCGTTTGAGCATCTGGATTCCCAGTGCCGGGTCGATCCCCTTGGGGCAGACGACCGAGCAGGTCATGGCGACGTGGCACTGCCAGCACCCGTGCTCGTGGTCCACCGTCTCGGCCCTCTCCGCGCGCCCCTCGTCCCTGGAATCGGCAATCCACCTGAACGCAGCGGCGAGCGCCTGGGGTCCGAGGTACTTCGGATCCATCGCCACCGGCGGGCATGCGGCGTCGCACAGGCCGCACATGATGCAGTAGCTGAACTGCAGGTATTTCAGGCGGTCTTTCTCCGTCTGAGGATATTGCTTCGCAGGTTTCTCCTGATCGTCTTTGTCCGCGCGGATCAGATAGGGCTTGACGAATCTGTAGTGCGCGAAGAAATCCGTGAAATCAGTGGCGAGATCCCTGATGGTGTCGTAGTTGGCGAGGGGCTCGGTCTCTATCGGGCCTGGCGGCAATTCCTTGATCTGCGTCTCGCACGCGAGCATCGGTCGACCGTTGATGAGCATGCCGCAGGACCCGCATATCCCCATCCTGCAAGAGTACCTGAACGAGAGGCTCGCGTCGATGTTCTCCTTGGCGTACAGGAGAGCGTCCAGAACGGTCATCCCCTGGGAATAGGGGACCTTGTATTCTTTGACCGCGGGCTTCCCGCCGACGCTCGGGGTCCAGCGCGAGCAGCGGATGACGACCTCCTTTGGCGGGGTGAAGCCTGGCTCGGACGACACATTCATTTCCTTCTCTGACGCGGTTGCCATCTCTCACCACCTCGTGATGTACGCGGCGACGATGGTCCACATGCCGAAAGCCACCATGACCGCCGCCACGACAATCGCTCCCCAGTTCACCGCCTTGGTCCAGGTCTTGCCGTGCCGCCATTCGAGCAGCGTGGTCTTGAAGCTGAAGATGCTGTGGAACGCGAGGACAACGAGGAGCACCGCGAGCATGAATGCCGTTGCGGTATCGGTGTAGTGCCCCTTGACGGCATCGGGCTCCAGGCTCGCCCCGTAACCGGACACGCCGAGGAACGCATGCGTGGCCAGGTGCAGGAACAGCGTGATGCTGATGAGGACCATGCACATGTAGTTGACCAGCATCAGTTTGGATCCTCTCATGTCTCAGCCCCCGATAAGGATGAAGAACGAAGCGACGAGAACGCTGACAACCCCGATCCCGAACGCGGTCCAGAGCGCGCCCTTCTCCGCATTGTTGAGCGACGGTGCCTTGTAGGGGAAGTCCGGTCTGTGCGGTCTGCCTGAGATGACCCCCAGGCCGATGAGCACCAGCCTGATGCCGTTTATGCCGTGGAATCCTACGGCTCCGACGACCACGATCTCGCCTATGTGCCCCGCGGGGTTCGACAGCATGCCCATGATGTCCGCGAAGAACACCCTTCCCCCGAGGATTGCGTTTGTCACCACGAGATGGAATACCAGGTATAGCAGCAGTCCGAGACCTGTCGCCCTGTGCAGCATCATCCCGAACCTTTCCAGATGCAGCGGTTTGTCGAAAGCCCAGCCAAGGAACCTGGTCTTCTTCCTGCTTTCCATTCCAGACGTTGACGCGCTGGCGGGTGATTGAGCGCTCATCAGTACTTCCTCTCCTGTGGTTTGTGCTTGGTGATGATGACAGGGATGTAGTCGAGGGTCGGGCCGTCGGGGGTGTAGCGGGCAAGCGTGTGCCTGAGCCATTTGCCGTCGTCCCTCTTCGGGAAGTCGGTGCGGGTGTGCGCTCCCCTCGACTCCTGACGCGCCAGGGCACCGACGATTGCCGCCTCCGCGACCTCGAGCATCGCCTCGATCTCGAAGACATGCAGGAGGTTCGTGTTGTACTCCTTCGTCTTGTCCTCGACGCGCTTGTATGACCGTTTCTTGAGGGCCTTGATAGTCTTCGCCGCCTCGTTGAGGCCTTCGCCCGTCCTGAAGACGTACATGTTCTTGTCCATCAGGCTCTGGAGCTCGCGCCTGATGACATACGGGTTCTCCGAGCCGGAGCCACGGAGCAACTCGTCAAAGACTCTGGACTCCTCCTTCTTCACGGCGTCCACGGGGAAGCCGCTGCCGCCTGCGGAGGTGCAATACTGCGCTGCAAGACCGCCGGTGATCGCTCCCCAGACCAGGCACGTCGTCGTGCTGTTCGATCCGAGGCGGTTCGCGCCATTGACGCTGACGCATGCGACCTCTCCCGCCGCCCAAAGACCCTTGAGCGGCGTTGCGCCGTCGATGTCCGTGTGGATGCCGCCCATGGTGAAGTGCGCGACTGGCCTGATAGGGATCGGTTCTTCGATGGGGTCGACGCCGATGAACTTCATCGTGACCTCGCGTATCTGAGGAAGCTTCTCCAGGATCTTCTCGCGTCCCAGATGCCTCAGGTCGAGGTGGATGCACTTCATTTCCCTGAACTCGAACCCGCGCCCTTCGTTGATCTCCGTCATCTCCGACCTGGAGACCAGGTCTCTGGGCCCCAGTTCCATCTTCTGCGGGGCGTACTTCGACATGAAGCGCTCGGTCTTGTTGTTGATGAGGTAGCCGCCCTCGCCTCTGGAGGCCTCGGTGATCAGGATGCCTGTTGGGACGAGCCCTGTCGGATGGAACTGGATGAACTCCATGTCCTTGAGCGGGATTCCGGCCCTGTACGCGACGAAGTGGCCATCGGCTGTCGAGCTGTGGCCGTTCGTGGTGAAGCCGTACATCCGCCCGGCCCCGCCAGTCGCCATGATTCCCGCCTTGGCCTTGATGACGGCTAGGTTCCCCGTTGCGAGATTGATGGCGGTGAACCCTCTGAAGGTGTCGCCGTCGCGGACGATGGAAGTGACGTACCATTCATGGTAGATCTTGACGCAATCGAACTTCTGCAGGACGCTGTAGAGGGTCTCCATCTCGAGGAAGCCGACTTTGTCCGCCGCATAGGTCGCGCGGTTGTACTCGTGTCCTCCGAAGGGCCTCTGCGCGATCTTGCCATCATCGCGCCGCGACCAGGGCATTCCCCAGTGATCCAGCTGTATCAGCTCACCGGGGGCGAGCGTCACGAATCGCTCGACCGCGTCCTGATCAGCGAGGTAATCGCTGCCCTTGATGGTGTCGAACACGTGCGAGTCGTACGAGTCTCCCTCATCCGGGTAGAGCACCGCCGCGGAACCGCCCTCAGCCGCAACGGAGTGCGAGCGCATCGCGTGAGTCTTCGTGAAGATCGCGATGCTCAGCTTGCCCTTGCTGACCCTCGCGGCCTCGACGGCTGCCCTCATCCCGGCCAGTCCAGAGCCAATGACAGCGATGTCGTGAGTCAGGGTTTCGATGGCCATCCTCCTCCCGACGAACCTGCGTCGAATCGTTCAGAGAGGTTTGCGCCGCCGTGAGAAAAGGCTCTTCATTATTTAGTTATCGACCATGGAGCATGATGATGAGAAAATACTGCCACTTTGGGAATTGACAATACTGCCTCATGCAAGCGGCAATTTGCTTATATCCGGCGCATGATGGTCAGCCGTGCCGCGGTTCTATTTCCGGGTGGTGACGGAGAGGGGCCACGGGCGGAGACTCGCGGCGGTCTGCTACGGATTGGTCGAGGGGGGAGGCGAGACGGCGAGATTCACCGTGCTCCTTGTGGACGAATGGGGGGAGAAGGAGATACTGCGCAAGGTGAAGGACTTGGGCCTCTTCGAACTAGGACAGGCATTCATCCCTTTGGGCCCCCGCTTGAAGGAAGATTTTTCGCTGACTGTCTCGCGCGCGATATCGAACGGCATATTGGTGTCGGACGAGGAATCGGCGGTCGCTCTCATCAATAAAAAGCTCTCAGAAAGCCAAGTCTTCGACGATGGCGGGCATGAGACACCACAGGATAGCCATCCGGGCAGAGAAAGGAACAAGCAGCTTGTTCAAAGGCTCTGCGCAGAGGGAGAGTCTTTCCTCAAGAGACACGCGGCTCCTTCCTGACCGGCCGTGCACCCGTTTCATGTGGGAAATGGATAAATACTCTACAAAAGGGTGCACAGATTCACTCTTATACTTGGACGGTTTCTTCGGAGTCTGAAAAGGAGGATTCGAGATGAGGGGCATGCTCGAAAAGAGTGGCGCCTGTCTGGCGGTTGCATTTGCGGTGATCCTCGTGGTCAGTGGCATCCCCGTGGCAACGCAAGGAAGCACGGATCAGGGCAACGAGCCGACAGGAGAGCCATCGATACTTGTGGTTGGCGAGCAGGACAAGATGAAGACAAGGAATCCGTTGCCCGCCTTGGCGAACGATGCCTGGACTCATGACGTGCTTGATCGAATCTATGACGCGGTCGGCAAGTCGCTGCCAGAGACCGAAGAGATCAAGCCGTACATCCTCAAGGGAATAGACGCGAACGAAAACGGCGTGTTCGATGCGAACGAGTATGGAGTCTTCACCAAGAATACCACGACGAACCCCTTGGATGTTATCGCATACTACGACTTCAATGGCGTCTACTTCCACGATGGCGTCCAGGCCAACGCCAGCGACCTGTTCTTTTCCTACCAGTTGCAGGCGATGAATCCCAGGATGAATGTCGATCTGAGGGTACTCATGGATAAAGCGGGAAAAGCGGGGAGCAACTACAGCGTGACGCGTTGGCTCTTCATGTTTTTCGCGCCGAAAGCCTGGCAGAACGAGCCTGCCGCAGGCGACCCGAATCTGCGGTTCTCGGTCAGATTCCAGTTGCAGGAGACATTCCCTTCTTTCAGCAACAAGACGCTGGCTGGTTGCACGCTCTTTCCCCGTCACGTCTGGGAGGGCACCGGCTGGAGGTTGGATCCCGGCGGGGTCGTTACCCCTCTGCACGCAGACTTCGGCCGGGCGATATATCCGGAATGGGATCAGAGGTTTGGCGAAGGCGTACCCACCACGGAAACAACCTACACACCGTTCGCCTACCTGAAATCGGATACTCCCGCAATCGACAGCGCAGAAGAGTGGCAGCCGACGGACGATGACGTGATCGGCACCGGTCCATTCTACTTCGACAGCTTCAACGAAATGTCGGCCGTCGCGCTTGTCCTCAGGAACGCCGACTACTACTCGGGCAATGACTCGAGGACGGGACAGACCATTGACCCACTCCTCACTACATACGTCCACGCGCCTTACATCAACGGGATACGATTCGTCGTCTACGCGTCGCTGACCTTGGCGATGCTCGCGCTTGAATCGGGTGCAATCGATTACTACCATGCGCGCATACCTCCCGAGTTCCTTCCGGAACTGACAGCCAATCCCGATATCCAGACATGGACGACGCCAGGCATGGGCTTCGCCTATCTCGGCTATAACATGAGGCGCCCCGCCATAGGGACTTGGCATTATGGCCAGGTGGACCGGTTCGACATCGGTCTCCACTTCAGAAAGGCGGTCGCCCATCTCATAAACAAGACGATGATCGTTCAGGACTTCCTCCAAGGATATGGAGAGGTCGGCGTGGTTCCCGTATCGCCCAACAACGTGCGATTCTACAATGCATCCGTTGCGGTGTACGACTTCAGTGATATTCAGGCGCTGGCGGAGCTCGACTTAGCGCACCAGGACGCCATCTGGCTATCGAACAACGGCGGCGGAGCCGAGGCCGCGACCTGGTACACCAAGGACCCGGGCACCGGAAAGTACATCCTGCCCGGCATCGGCACGGCGGAGTTCAACCTTTGGTGCCCCAACGCCGGCTACGACCCCGTCAGAGCCAACTCCTGCACGATGATCGCGAACGAGATGTACAACCTCGGCATCAACGTCAAGGCGAAGCCGACCGCATTCAGTACGATCACCTCGCTGATTAATGCCCACGACTTCGACATGTACATCCTCGATTGGGGAATCTGCACAACCGATCCGGACTACCTCTTCGACCTCTTCTACAGTGCGAACGCCCCCATGGGCATGAACTACGGCGGCTTCAATGACCCTCTCTCCGACTACGTGCTCGACGAGTCCAGAAAGGAAATGGACGGAAGCAGGAGGGCATGGTTGATCAAATGGGAGCAAGGGATCTTGGCGGACAAGCTGCCCTATGATACGCTCTACTACCCCACGTGCATAGAGGCGGAACGCAAGGATCGTTTCGTCGGCTGGATTCGAGATGTCTGCTCCATCTGGAACTACTGGTCGTTGCTCAACCTCACGTCTCTCGGAGTCAGCCGCCCGCCTGTCGCGTTGTTCACTGTCTCACCGCCTGGGGGAGGCATCTCCACAACGTTCGCATTCGACGCCTCGCCCTCTTATGACACCGAAGACCCGCTGTCCGCGCTGGAGGTACGCTGGGACTGGGAGGACGACGGTAACTGGGACACGGCCTGGTCTGCCGTGAAGACCGCTCAGCATCAGTACTCATCGGTGGGAACATACACGGTCCGCCTGGAGGTGAGGGACACCGATTTCGACGCGAACAGCACCACCGACCAGATTTCCGTCTGGGCCGACTCCCCGACAGTGTCGATCACATGGCCGACACCGGGGCAGATGCTCACTCAGACGCCGATCACAGCGACAGGAACCGCCTCCGACACGGGTGGCAGCGGACTACAGCGGGTCGAGGTGAGGGTAAACGGCGGCGGGTGGGTTGACGCATCGGGGACATCGTTCTGGACAGCCGGTGTCGCCTTAGTCCCGGGTCCGAATACAATCGAGGCAAGGGCCTGGAACAACGCGGGGAATCAGTCTGCTCCGGCTTCGGTTACAGTCATTCTAGACACGCCTCCGGCGGCATCATTCTCCATCCTGCCCGATGGCGGTGACACCGACACTGTGTTCACGATGTCGGTCACCGCTTCGGACGACCAAGATCCAGTTGCGGCCCTCGGGTTCCGTTGGGATTGGGAGAATGATGGAACATGGGACACGGATTGGAGCGACGCCACAACAATCCACCATCAGTATGCCCATCTGGGAACGTACTACATAGCGCTGGAGGTCAGGGACACGGGCGGCCTCACGAACGGCACGATCGAACACGTGAGGGTGAGGCTGGCGCCTCCGTTCGATTTGAACGCGGAGGGCGGAGCAGATCCTGGCACAGTTCGCATCACTTGGGATCATTCGACTCCCGAAGACGTGGATCACTACCGCGTGGCGGTCTACGATTCGGCAGATGAGACTCAGCCCGTGAGGAACGAGACCTCGGCGACCCCGGAGTTCGACGTCACCGGCCTTGAGCCGGGCAGGATGTACTGGTTCGACGTCGTGGCGGTGGACACCGCCGGCAACACATCGAATCCATCGGAGAGGATATCCGGCATCGCAACCCCGAATCCGCCGCCGGGGCAGTTCCCCTCGTGGGGCGTCGTCGCCGCAATCATCGTGGTTTCGCTCATGGCCATGGCCGCATTCATCCTGCTGCGCCGCCGCAGGAAGGAACCGGAGGATGAACGCAAAGAAGGGACGTAATGCCCGGCTGCGCCCGAGTTTGCAGCCGACGGACAAAGGTATATGTCGAGGCCGGTTTTCACGCTGCGGGGCTGAGGAATGGACTTCAAGTTGACTCCAGAGCAGGAGATGACCCGCAAGTCTGTCAGGGAGTTCGCCGAGAAGGAGATAAAGCCGATTGCGGCCGAGGTCGACAGGACCGGCGAGTTCCCCGCCAAGACCGTCGCGAAGATGGGCGAGATGGGGCTCATGGGCATGCAGGTCCCGCCCGAGTACGAGGGGACGGGCGCCGGTGCGGTGAACTATGCCATCGCGGTCGAGGAGGTCTCGCGCGTCTGCGGCTCTCACGGCCTCATCATGGCCTCTCACAATTCCCTCTGCGTCGGGAACATCCTGATCGCCGCCAATGAAGCGCAGAAGAGGAAGTACCTGCCGGACCTCGCCACCTCCAGAAAAATGGGCGCGTGGGCACTCACCGAGCCGGGCTCGGGCTCGGATGCCGCCGGCATGACCACCATGGCGGTGAAACAAGGCAACGAATGGGTGTTGAACGGGATCAAGAACTTCATCACCAACGCCCCTGTGGCGGGGACGTTCGTCATTGTCGCGAACACCGAGCCCGAGAAGGGCAATCACGGCATCTCCGCGTTCATCGTCTCCAAGCAGAACCCGGGGCTGAAGATCGGCAAGATCGAGGACAAGTTCGGGGTGCGCGGGTCGGCGACCAGCCAGGTCATCCTGGAGGACTGCCACGTGCCGAACGAGGACATGCTCGGCGGCTACAACGAGGGCTTCGTGAATTCCTTGAAGACGCTCGATGGCGGGAGGGTCAGCATCGCCGCGATGGCGGTGGGGATCGCCCAGGGCGCGCTGGAGGAGGCGGTCAGATACGCCAAGGAGAGGAAGCAGTTCGGCAGGCCCATCGGCGATTTCCAGGGGATACAATGGCACCTCGCGGACATGGCCTTGCAGGTGGATGCCTCGCGCCTGCTCACCTACCGCGCCGCCTGGCTGGAGGACCAGGGCAGGCCGTTCAAGACGGAAGCGGCGATGGCCAAGCTCTACGCATCCGAGACCTCCATGATGGTCTGCAACAAGGCGATACAGGTCCACGGCGGCTACGGCTACGTCAGCGACTATCCCGTGGAAAGGATGCTGAGAGATGCGAAGCTGACGGAGATAGGCGAGGGCACCAGCGAGATGCAGCGCCTCGTCATCGCGCGGGAGACCCTGAAGTCGATTTGACCTAGAGCCGCGTGAAGTCCTTCACGACAGGCTTGTCGTCGGACCTGTGTTTCATCTTGTGCTCCAAGTTCTCGTCATCGCGGAGGGGCTTGCCGCAGTTGGGGCAGTTCTCCTCGAGGATGCACGCCCTGCAGAGCTGGGCACCGCAGGAATGGGCGAGAACAGACTGCGCCCTGTGAGGGAAACACCGCTTGACTTTCTCTTCCTCGGATGCTTTCTCCGGCGTCGGCGGGCTTGGTTTTGGCAGTGGTCTGAGCTCAGGCTTCGGTTTGACCTTCTCGATAGGGATCTCGCGGAAGATTCTGAGCGAGGTCTCAAGCATCTTCGCCTCCATCGCCCCGATGCGGAAGTTCCTCGCGAGCCCGACCAGGGTCCATTCCTCCTTCGGCAGGGTGAGCGCCCGCCTGACCATCTCGTCGTTGCCCTGGACCTGCGAGGGTTCCATCTGGACCGATTCGACGCTCCTGATGTACCCGAGGACTTCCCTCGCATCCGTAAGGCTGCAGTCGGGCATCGCGGTCGCGATGTCGGCGAGCTGCACGCCGGATGTTGTCGGCGCGAAGCTCAGCACGGCCCCGGAGAGCTGCTCGTACCTCAGCTGTTGCGTCGGCGGGAGCTTCTCGAGGTCGACGATGGCCGGTTCCTTGACGTAGCTCACCACCTCGTCCAGGATGTCGAAGGGCACCTTGCACTCCCTGAATATCTCCTCCTTCGTCGCTGACTTCCGGTTCGCCTTCTCGAACTCGATGACGACCTTCGCGAAAGCCTCTATCTGCTGGAGGTGCGCTCTCTCAGTCGCGGTGTTCTTGCCTTCGATGGCGGGAGTGTAGCTGGGATCGAGCCTCAGGGCGAAGTCGAACGACCTCACCGCCTCCTCGTACCTCCCCAGGCCAAGTAGAGCGAGCGCCTTGCTGTTCCAGAGGGTCTTGTCGTGCGAGTCGATGCCCAAGGCGGTGTCGTACGAGTCCAGGGCGCCCTCGAAGTCACCCTTCCTCTCCAGCGCGAACCCGAGGGAGTATCTCAGGTTCTTGTCCTTAGGATCGATTATGATCGCCTGGGTGTACGCGGCGACCGCCGAGGTGAAGTCCGACAGGCGGATGTGGGCCTCGGCCTTCCCCCGCCATGCGGAGCAGTCGCGGGGGTCGAGCGTGACGGCTCTCTCGAACGCGCTGACCGCGTCCTTGTCCTTCTTCAGTGCGAGCAGCGCCTCCCCCTGCCCGCGCCAGAGCGTCGCGGAGTCGGGTTCGACGGAGGATGCCTTCTCGAAATGAATCAGCGCCTCCTCGTGCTTGCCGAGGCGCAGCAGCGCCTCTGCCTTGACCTTGACCGCGCTCTGGTTCTCCGGGTCCTTCTCGAGCAGCGGCGTCAGAGTCTTGACAGCCTCGTCGTTCTTCCCCGTCGCGATGAGCGTTCTTGCCTTGCCTGTGAGGAAATCGGGGTTCATGCTGTCAAGTAGCAATGCGTCCTCGTAGCATTTCAGGGCTTTCTCGAAGTCGTGCAGGTCGAGGTAGACTTCTCCTCTGCGGCTCAGCGCGAACCTGTCCCTCGGGCTGAGCGTGAGGACGTGTTCGAAGCACTCGAGGGCATCGTGCGGCTTCCCTAGTCTGAGGAGCAGGTCGCCGCGGCAGTTCCAGCCGCGCTTGTCCATCGAGTCGACTGCGATCGCGCCGTCGAAGGCCATGAGCGCCTCTTCGTTCATGCCAAGCACTTGATAGGCCAGACCCATGTCCTTGTACGTCTCAACGTCCTTCTTGTCAACGGCAAGTATCTCCCCGCAGGCCTTGACGACGCCGGTGTGGTCCTTCACGTCGGAGTGGACTTTCTTCTTGAGCCTCAGGGCGTCGAGGTTTCCCGGGGAAATCAGGAGGGCCTTGTGGATCCCCGACAGGCTATCCTTGGTCCTGCCTATGGCATGCATGAGGCGCGCCCTCGCCATCCACGCCATGAGATCCTTGTGATCGGTGTCCGTCCACGACACAGCGGACTGGGCCGCTTCCTCCGACCTGCCGAGATCCTCAAGGGATGCTGTCTTCACCGCCCAGGCCTCCGGCAGTTTGCGGTCGATCGCGAGGATGCGGTTCATCATCTCGAACGCCTCCTCGTGCCGTTCCATCAGCCTGAGGACCTTGCCGGCGTTGAGCAGCGCCTCTCGATCGTTCTCGTCGATTTCGAGCAGCGCCTTAAAGCAGGACAGCGAGTCCTCGTACCTCTGCAGCCAGAGCAGGACCGACCCTTTCCTCAGAAGTGCTGTCTTGTCCTTGTCAGAGATTCCGAGAACCTTGTCGTATGCCGCGACCGCCTCCTCGAACCTGTGGCAGCCTTCGAGCGCCATGCCCATGGCCAGCCAGGTCCGCGCGTCCTGCGAGTTGAGGCCGATCGACTTCTGGAACGAATCCACCGCCTCTTTCGGGTCCTCAAGGTGGTAGAGCGACTCTCCCCGCCGCCGCCAGGTCTCGGCATCGTTGTTGCCCAGGGCGAGCAGTTCGTCACACGCCTTCACGGCTTGCAGGTGGTCGCCGCGACCCGCCAGCAGGTCGGCGTAGCGCCGCCACGCGACCTGGTTAGCCGGCTCGCACTTCAGCAATGAGGAGTAGCACTTGACTGCGTTCTCGATCCGGCCTATCGCCTCCTCCGCCTGGCCCGCATCGAACCAGGCCGCCGCGTCTTTCCTATCGAGCTCAAGCAGCGCGTATGCAGATTTGATTACGCCTTTGTGGTCGCCCTGCTCCCTGTGCGTCGCTCTCTTTCCCCTGAGCGCCTCGATGTTCCTGTGGTCGAGCGACAGCACCTCGTTGAAGGCGGATAGGGCCCCGTGGTAGTTCTTCAGGGTCAGCAGCGCCGAGCCCTTGTCGAGGAGCGTCGAGAAGTTGCGCCTATCGAGGGCGAGTATCGCCTCACAGGTCGCTAGCAGGTCATCGTGGCGCCCCAATTCCTTCTCGCACTGTCTCTTCATGTCGAGCACGGCGATGTCCTTGGGCTCGCGCTTCAGGTACTGGTTGAAAGTCTCGACCGCCTCGGGCAGGCGGTTCAGCTTCACCTGGGCAGTCCCCTTGTCGGCCCAGGCCTTCTTGTTCTCCGGATCGATGATTAAGACGGACTCTGAGGTGTCGAGCACCTCCGTCCATCTCCCCAGCGCGATTAGGCTCTCCTTCTTCGCGACGAGGCTTTCCGCGCTGTTAGGCTGGATCTTGTTGGCGTTCCTGAAGTCGACTATGGCCTCGTCGTGCTTGCCGACCGACTGGAGAATGAATGCCCTCGTGAGCCAAGCCCTGTAATCCTCGGGGCTCAGCTCGAGAGCGCGGTCGAGCGCTTCGAGGGCCCCGGCGGTGTCGCCCTTGTTCCCGAGCAGCTCTGCCTTCCGCTCCCACAGGCGCACGTCGTTCGGCTCTAGGTCGAGCGCCTTTTCGATCGATTTGACAGCGCTTTCGTACTGGCGGATGGACGCGTAGATCTCGGCCTTGCGGGCGTACACCTCCCTCCGGCTCGGATCGAGGTGAAGGACGCGATCATATGAAGAGAGTGCCTCCTCATTCTGCCCGAGCTGGCGGTGAGCGTCCGCCTTCCTGAACCAGAGGTCGGGGTCCCTCATGCGAAGCCTGAGCAGCTTGTCGTGGTGGGCGATGTCGAGAGGGTCGACCTGCAGCACTCTCTCGAAGCACGCCGCCGCGTCCTCGGGCTGCGCGGTCGAAAGGAGGAACTCACCCTTGTCCGACCAGACCTCCTTGTCCCCGGGATTGATCTTCAGCGCCCTGTCGAAGCACTCCAGCGCCTCTTTGCTGTTGCCTTGGCCTGCGAGAAGGCGCGCCTTGCACCGCCACGCCCCGCCATTGTCGGGATCAAGCTGGAGGGCCATATCGGTCGCCTTCTGCGCCTCATCCGACTGGCCCAGGGTGAGGAACGAATCGCTGAGCCCGCTGTATATCGCGGAGCATTCGGCCTGTCTTCTGACGATCCTGGACACGTCCTCGTCCAGACAGGCCAGCGCCTTCTGCAGATGCACCAGCGCCTTCTTGTTCGCTCCGACTTGGAGAAGCTCCCTGCCCTCCTGCTCGAGCCGAGAGGCCTTGAGGAGGACCCTGCGCTCTCTATCGAAGAAGGAATAATCCATTTCCCATCCCTTCTGAGTTCTTGAACCACTTCTGAGGATTTATAATCTTCGGTTTGGTATGACGAATAGGCAGTATTCGTCTGACAAATCGCCCCTGCGCGGGACTTTGCGCCTGTTTCTATGTGTCGATGTCGGACATTGAGGATGAAAACATGACCCTGTTGTCTCGCGATTTCATGGATGACAAAGCAATAAATAGGCCTAGGTGCTTGGTGCATGCATCAGACAAACGTCAGACAACAGGGATGGTGAACCTTTGGTGACACGACGCATGAACACGAGGAAGGGCGAGCAGGCAACGATCGAGGACTGGCTCAGGAATCACACGCTTCAGGACATGGAGGACATCGTCGCGGAACTCTCTGCCAGAGGCGAAGATGTGGTTGACATGTCCAAGGTTGTGCACGAGCTGGAAGACATCGCCGAAGAGGAGCACGAGTGGGAGCAGGAGCACGGCACGAAGCTAAAGGCGGAAGGCGAGATGGCCTAGATCTCACAAGGAGCAAGGCCATCGAGGGTGGATTTCCAGAGCCTCATGCAATGAGGCCATCCTCTCCTCGATCCTCGGCGTCATCATCTAGGTTTGAGGAGGTTGAACGCATTCAAGAATCTTGAGCGTCCTCATCCCGGAAGATGGAATCCGAGGAAGGACGATGCAGGCGCCGGGATTTGAACCCGGGTCGTTGGCTTGGAAGGCCAAAATCCTAACCAGACTAGATTACGCCTGCGCGCGCCGACAACCGCCCCGCTCGCTATAAGCTTTTCATGGAGCAGGTCTTATGCCCGCCTACAGATGAATGTCATCCTCGACCTCTGGGGCGTCCTTGTCGACGAGAAGAAGATGAACAAGGAGTACAACAATCATGCCGCTTCAATCCTGGCATCGCGGTTCGGCGGCGATCCGGCGAGGTGGCTGGACGCATACGACATGGCATGGGCGGACTATCAGCGGCGGTTCAGGGCCACGGACTGGGACAACAAGAGTTGGTCTGATGTCGTCGGCGAGCTCGACGTAAGGCTCATCACGGACACCCTCGATGCCGTCGGTGTCCAATGGCGCCCCTCAGATGTCCTCAGCTTCGCAAGGAACCTTGAGTTCGAAGTCGTGTCGTCAGTGGCCAGATGCTATCCGGATGTCCCCGGTGCTCTCAGGCGGCTCAAGGAGAAGGGTCACGAGGTTCATGTCGCGACCCAGGCGGGGGAATGGAACGCGATCGGAGCGCTGGAAGGTTCAGGACTCTTGAAGGAAGTCAAAGCCATCTTTTCCGGGAGCAGCCAGAATGCCTCGAAAGACCGGAAACGCTATTGGACGAGAGTGCTCGAGAAGATTGACAGCCCTACTGACAATTGCATCTTGGTGGATGACAGACCGGATTTCCTCGAGGCAGCAGCTTCAATCGGCATCGGCACGATCCTCATGGACCGGGAGAAGAGGACTGCGCGTCACAGGCTCCCGCAATTCGTCGGTTCACGGATGTTCACCCTCACCAGTCTCCCGCACTATGTTGAGAGAATCTCCCACAAGTGAGGAGCCACGGACCACTAGGCGAATCGGGGAAAAAAAATCGGTGGCAGGCGGCGTGTGGAGACAATCGCCGCCCGCCTAGATGCGGATAGAGATCAGTCATCTTCATCGAAGTTGAGGTCGCAGCCGCACGCGGCATAAACCTCTTCCCAGCCACAGGGTTCTTCGTCGACCGCCATTGTCGTCATCGAGACTACCGAAGCGATGCTTGCTTATGAAGGTCGAAGGGGGAGAGGCCGGTGAAAGTATTCCTACTCGACGATCCCGAGGTAGCCCAGCAGTTCATTCCCTATGAAGGCGGCGATCACGGCGACGAAGATCGCGCCGAGGTCTTCGCCGCGCAACGCGAACAAAGCCAGCGCCACGCCGATGAGCACACAGAATATTCCGACGAGCTTCCTCCTGTCTATCTCGCCGATGACCAGCACGAGGATTCCGAGCATGATGAAGAACACGGTGCCGACAGCGAGCGCGAGTACCATTCCGTCCAGATTGAAGAAGCCCATCCTGCCCGCGGATTACTGGAGCTTCCTATATAGATTTCGACCTCACGGCGTGCCTGACCTTCACCGCGACTCCGCGCTCGCCCTCGACCATTTCGCGAGAAGACATCTGGGCGACGCCGACCGCCCTCACGTCGCCGTGACGACGCACGACGACGTCGTCGCCTATCCGGATGTCCTCGCTCGCGTCCTCGATACCGATAGCGAACACGCTGCCCTGGGGAAAAAAGTCGTCGATCTCGACGCAGTGGATGTTCCTCTGGGACAGCTCGCGCCCGCCTTCGATCGTGAGGGAGAGCAGCCCCCTCTCGGTGAGCATCGCGAGCTGGACGCCGCCGCGGATGATCTTGATGTCCGGGTACCTGCCGCGGAGCTCCGCTCCCTTTACAAGCTCCTCCCCGCCAGGGCCGAACTGGAACCGCGCGAGGACTGCCATGTCCCCCTTGTACCTCTCTTCCCGCCGCACTCTCGGGATGCCCTCGACGGCCTCTCGCAGCGCGGTCGACAGGTTCTCGAGCGAAGGACCATCCGTTGCCCTGCCCTGAC
Organism: Methanobacteriota archaeon; assembly: GCA_017885655.1. Classification (GTDB taxonomy): domain Archaea; phylum Thermoplasmatota; class Thermoplasmata; order RBG-16-68-12; family JAFNFQ01; genus JAFNFQ01. The sequence continues at coordinate 49,524 of JAFNFQ010000004.1, forward strand.
AGGTGAACCGCGCCTCGACCAGGGCGTCCTCCACGAAAGGTTTTTCGACGTCGAGGTGAGCGACGATGCGGTCGTATGCGTTGTTGGCCAGAAGATGTCTCAAGTCCTCCTTGACGACGGCCGCTTCATCCAGGCTCCAATCGCCGGTGACAGGTATGTCGTAGTGCGCGGCAGGGTAGACCAGTTCAAGCTCGCGCGGCACGATGCCGAGGGGCGAGGTGACGATGACCTCGTGCACCGCCCAAGGGTTCCCGCACGACATGAGCGCCTCCCTGAACAGCCTGTGAGATCTCGAGAGCGAGTAGGGCTTCCGCGCTGAACACGGGAGAAGCAGGAGGACCTTGGCTGATGGCGGCTTCATGTGTCTCTCCTTGATCCTCTTCCTGAACCTGATGACGTCGGGCCTCGTGAGCGACGCGTGCGAGTAGGCCTTGACGCTCTTTCCCGCGACGGGGAAATGCGGCTCTTGGAAATCGTAGTGCCTGAGGTCCATGTGCCGCAGCACCGCGGTGTTCCACGGGTTGTTGACAGCCCTCCTCTCGACGAGCTCGCGCAGTTCGCCGGACCTGATGCAGGTCCTGACGAGTTCCATCTCCTCCCAGAGCGAGGTCTCGTTGTGCTCGATGAGCGCCTTTCTGCCGTCGGCCGACAGGCAGCCGGAGCACCTGCATGGCGGGCGACCGAGTTCGCTCAGGGGCCACGAGCCGTCAGGGCTCAGCCATCTGCCCCTGCTCGCTTCGAAAAGGGCTGCGATCGAATCGACGATGTCGATGCCGCAATACGCCAGGATGGCGAGGTTCGAAGGGAGAGCGATGCCGGGGGCGTACAGCACCCGGTTCGGGCCGACGGCGGTCTTCAGCTTGGCCAGCAGCTCCGCGAACATCCGCGGTTCCGAGAGCAACGATGCGGCCCCGCCAAGCACGAACCCCTCCGACTTGGATTCCGCGACGCCTGCAGCGCTCGAGACGACCTCGAATAAACTCGACTCGCGGTCCGGGGGGATTGGCGATTCGGTACCCGGCGGCACCGCAATGTCTGGCGGTATGGAGGAACCGGGCGGTCCATCCCGGGGCAGGAACACGCTCCCCCTGTCGACCACGACCGGCCTGCTGTCAGGCATTGGAGCCGACGCGATCAAGGCTTCGGCGAACGAAGGCGGGGTGAACCTCGGAGATGCGAAGAAGAGGATGCTCGGGACTTCGATGGCGATCGTCCCCGCCCGCCAAGAGCCCGTCCGCGCGACGCCGCAGCGTTCTTTCACGTCGAGCATTGCGGGGCGGAGTAGACACTCTCGCCATCAAATAGACTCCGCTCAGCCGCCCTTCAATTTCGAAATTGTTCTGAGACCATTCAAATAGACCCTGCAAGAGAAAAGGAGTCGAGAGGTGAATCCAGTGGGTCCGTTCGGTCCGCCGATTAAAGTACCTGGCTAGTTAAGTCGTCTGGAGACCTCAGTGGCAATGCTGGGCGCATGTGATCCAGCGGAGCTTATCCCGGCACGGCAGAGCCCGGCAGCCTCACTGCCCTGCCCTGTTTCAGGGCAGTGAGCTGGGCGTCCGCGAAGCGGACCATGTCATCCCTTCCAAGGCGTCTCGCGATGCTCCGCGAGGACGAGAAGAGCTGGGAAGCCTCCTTCCGCTCTCCGTGCTTCGCGAACAACACCGCCGCAGAAACCGTCGAGTTCAGCAGGTCGAGAGGGCTGTGATCGTCCCGGAGGGTCCTGAGTCCCGCGCGCAGATGAGCCTTCGCCCCCTCCCAATCTCCGCGCGACTCCTCGACGAATCCCATGCTTATCCTGCACATGCCCAACGGTACTTTCTCGCCTAGCTTCTCGAATATCTTCATCGCCTCTGCGAGGTTCGCCTCGGCCAATCCGGCGCTCCTTGTGCGCACAAGCGCGGATGCCGCGTTCATTAACCCGTAACCGAGAATCCGGGCGTTACCGATGCGGCGGGCGAGGTTGATGCCCTCGCGGCATTTCTCGAGCCCGTCCCCCAGTCTGTTGTTGTGCATCAGGCCGACCCCGACGGCCACGGTGGCCTTCGCGATCTCATGGAGGTTCCCTACAGTCTGCGCCACATCCAGCGCCTCTCTCATGAGCTTCAGAGCCTTCTCGTTCTCTCCCTTCGCGACCAGCACCCTGGAATAGGCGGAAAGGTACTGCACGAGCCCCTCGGGGTCGTCGCGGGGACCTATCAGCCTCGCCGCCCTCCTGAAGTGCTTCAGGGCCTTGTCGAGGTGCCCGAAGCTCTCGTTCAGCATCCCGATGGCGTAGTGAACGGCGGATCTTCCCTTGACGTCATCGAGTCGTTTGTAGATCGAAAGGCTCGAGGTCAGAACGCGCATCGCCTCGTCCCACTCGTTCCTCCTCACGTAGATGTCCCCCATCGCCTTGAGCGCGGCGGCCTGTTCCCCGAGCTCCCCGCGCTCCCCGGCGAGGCGGGAAGCACGTGCGCGCACCTCGAGGGCCTTCTCCCACTCCCCGAGGCTCGACAGCACGTCGCCTCTCAGCAGCAGCAGGTCGAGCTTGGTCTCAGGGGCCATCTTCACCCTCTCCAGCCTTCGCAGATAGGCGTCGAGCTCGACCGTGTGACCTTGCTTCGCGATATCCTTCCCCTTCTCCGCCAACAGCTTGGCGGCGTCCCGCTCGTCACCCGCCTCGAGCATGTGATGCACCGCCTCGAGGAGGTTCTCGCTCGTGCCCAGGGACAGGTGATACATCGCGGCCCACTGCTCGTACCTCCTTCTCCTGGCCGGGGTCATCCTCCCCCTGAAGAAGTCCTTCAGCAGGTCGTGAATCTCGAAGAGGTTCAGCGTCGTCTCCCTGAGCAGGTTCTGGTCAATCAGGAACCTGAGGTTGCCCATGTCGGCCTCCTGCGCGAAGAGCAGGGCCTGCGGGGCGACGGGGTACCTGAACACCGAGGCGACCTCGAGGATCGAGAGCTCCGGCCGCGAGAGGCGGGCCGCAAGGTCCTCGTCCAGGTACCTGACTATGTCCTTCGTCCTCGTCCCCTGCGCGGGGTCGACGAGTTCGAGGAAGAGGGGGTGGCCTCCCGTCGCCTCGTAGATCCTGTCAAGGGCGGGCTGCTGGATGTCCACGCTCCTGAGCGCGAGAAGCCTCGCGGAACTGTCTTTGTCGAGGCCCTGGATCTCGAACTCCTTGACGAGCCTCCTCACCTTCGCGTCGCGCCTGTCGTAGAAGGCCGGGACGCTCCTGCCGGCGACGATGACCTTGGGCCCGGGCAGGCCGTCGAGCACGAGCTTGAGCGAATAGAGGAGCTGGGTGATCTCCTTGGACGCCTTGTGACAGTCGTCGAAGATGAGCAGGGCGTCCAGCCCCTTGAGGTCCTTCTCGAGGAGGCGGCTGACCTCCTCCATGTCCAGGCCGTTCCCGGTCGCGAGGTAGTTGGAAAGCTCCCTCCGGCCGAGGCAGTCGAGGAACTGCGCGAGGCGGCGGAGCACGTTGCCCGATGCGGACCACTCCTGCACGCGATACCAGAAGAGGTTCGTGTTCCTCCGCCAGTCCTCCAGGCGCCTCACAAGCAGGGTCGTCTTGCCAATCCCGGGGATCCCGGACAGGGCGAGGAACTTCGACTCGCGCGAGGCCAGGAACTTGTCCACCTCGTCCAGCTCCCTTATCCTCCCGAAGAAGTACTTCAGCTTGGGCGCCCTCTCGGTGAAGTCGACGAACGCCTGTCTCTTCTCCTGGCCGCGCTGGAAGGACTTCATGTCGAAGACGCCGCGGTTGACGTGCACCGCGATGCTGAGCGTCGACGCGCTGGCGGGCAGTTGCCGGGCGATCTGCTTCAATGGCATCCTCGTGATGTCGCCGTTCTCCCCCCTTACCGCGATCATCTCGCCCTCCACCTCCTCCTTGCGCGACCGAGCGAGGCGAGCGCCCGCCTCCGTGAGGAGGTATGTGGTCCTGCGCAGCTTGCCAGAGGGGACGTGAGCGCGTTCTGCGACGATGAGGCCGCGGTCGATCAGCAGGCGAATCGACTTGGAGATTGTGCTCCGGCCCAGCATGGTCGCATCGGCGAGGCCGAACTGCGTGAGGGCGTCGGGCCTCTCGCGCTGCGTCTCGTAACCAGCGAACTCGAGGAGATGAAGGAGGATACGGTCCTCCCTGTCGAAGTACATCTTCCTCTTGTAGTAGCTCCTCCCTTTCCTCATTCGGGAACAGATTGGGGGACGCGATTAATATAGTTTCTGGCAAAAAACTGCCCGGAACGGGCTGCTGGCAATGGATTGCGGCATTCTAGGCGTGCCGCTCAAGCTCGCTCACGCTGAGGCGGAGCGCGTTGACAACCGGCAATGGGATTCCCCGCCGTTCCGCCGCTTCTGCTATCGCACCGCTGATCTGCGAGACCTCCGTGCGCCTGCCCCGCTCGATGTCCTGCAGCATGCTAGACCTGTTCGCGGCGGTGCGCAGGGCGACCCTCTCGGTTATCTTGATCGCCTCGGCGGCCTGTATCTGGTGGTCCTCGGCCCTGGCGACTGCCGCCGCCTCCTCGCAGCTCTGCCTCATGAGGGCATGGAGCTGGGGGATCTGGAGGAGGCGTCCGTTCTCCACCTTCGCGATGGCGGTGAGGGGATTTATGGCGGCGTTGACTATGGCCTTCATCCAGAGGTCGCGCCTGACATCCTCTGAGTATGCAGAAGGGAAGCCACATGATGTGAACTCTCTGGCGAGCTCCTTGACTTCCTCGGTTGTGACCTTGCGGAAAGTCCCGATGTAGGTGTCCCCAAGCCCCGCATGGCGAACTAAGCCCTCTCTGACGTAGGTCACGCCATGGCTCGTCGTTCCAGCTGCCACGCGGTCCGCTTTCCTCGCGATGATGTCGGCGTTCCTGAACCCGTTCTGCAGTGTGAGGAAAAGGGATGTGTGCCAGAATCGTCTCAGTGCAGCAACTGCCACGCGAGTGTCGTAGGCTTTAGTCGAGATGATCACCACGTCCTGAGGTGCGGCTGGGACCTCGGTCATCGCCCACGGTTGAGTGCACAGCTCGGTCATCCCGGTGACTCTGAGCCCGCATCTCCTGATTGCGTCCACGTGGTCTTGGCGGGCCACCAGGGTCACGTCATGTCTCGACGATAGCAGCCCGCCGATGAGGCTGCCCATGGCGCCCGCCCCGAACACCAGAACCTTCACGGGCGGTCTATTGGCCGTTCTCTCAAGAATGTTTGTGTGGCATCGGGAGTTAATGGAGCAGGGCCAAATAACCCGGCTGATGTGCTTAGACGAACCGGCTGAGAAACGAAGGACGGAGGACAGGAAAATGGTCGAAGAGGTCTCCGGAATGAAGGAGGCCGTCAGGGGACTGCACGTTATCGATGGAGCCGGTGTGCACCTCAACAGGATTATCGGCTCGCCTCGCGTCGACTACATCGACCCGTTCGTCCTGTTGGACGAGTTCAAGAGCGACGACCCTGAAGACTACATCAGAGGGTTCCCCTGGCATCCCCACAGGGGCATCGAGACGGTCACGTACATGATCGATGGGAAGTTCGAGCATCAGGATTCCAAGGGTGGAGGCGGGCTCTTGACTCCCGGCACGGTCCAGTGGATGACCGCCGGCCGCGGCATCCTGCATCTGGAGATGCCGAAGATGAGTGAGGGAATCTTGTGGGGCTACCAGCTCTGGCTCACGCTGCCGAGGAAGGACAAGATGGTCCCGCCGAGGTACCAGCACCTGTCCGCCGAGATGATGCCCGAGGCCAAGAGCGGCGGGGCGGCGGTGAAGGTCATCTCAGGCGACTATGGCGGGAAGACCGGCCCCGCTAAGACATGGTTCCCGATTTCCTACTTTGACGTCCGACTCGATACGGGCGGGGTCTTCGCTCACAATGTCGCGAAGGGGATGCAGAAGTTCGTGTACGTGCACACTGGGGCGATAATCCTAGACCCCGAGGGAGAGGCGAAGGAGATCGGGGCGGGCAACCTAGTGGTTCTGGATGATGGCGAAAGTGTCATCGTCAAAGGCTCAGATGTGAAGAACGGCTTTTTGTTCTTCGCAGGAGCGCCCTTGAAAGAACCGATAGTGAGGCGCGGGCCTTTCGTGATGAACACGCGCGAGGAGATACGTCAGGCCTCGGAGGACTTCGAGAACGGAAGGTTGTTCTGACGGTGCCGGAGACCACGACGAGGCAGACTTCTTAGCAGGTCCTTTCTGCTCAATTGGGCATAATCGACGGCCTCCTGAGCGGTGGCTGGGGAGGTAAGCGAAATGCTCAATCCAGTCATCGGTGAGAAAGGGGAGTCCCGCCTTCCGGATTTGAACCGGAGGCCTGATGATGCCAGCGGGCACCGCCAACTCTGGCGGGTACCTTCTACAGTCACCCGCTCTACCAGGCTGAGCTAAGGCGGGACGTGCCGCAGGCCGGACTTGAACCGGCGACTTCGAGATTTCCGCGCGAGGGCCTGACCCTCGTACTTCAGTCTCGCACTCTCCCAGCTGAGTTACTGCGGCTCCTTCCCGATGTATATGCGGGCTGGTAAAATACCTTGTGTTCACGGACTCGGTTGCTGAGACTGAGCGGTGGACGTCATCCTGCGGCCTACAGGTACCCTGAATTCTGGAGGGTCATCAGGTCCTCCGTGCTGAGCTTCTCTCCTCTCCTGAACCTCTCGTAGATGAGCTCGGCCTCCTTCTTCGCCGCGACCTCGACGACCTCCTCGCGCGGCCTCGCCGTCCTCGCCCTGACACCGTGGAGTATCTTGTCGTAGTCGTGCACGAGCCTGATGTGGTCGATGTGGCTCCTGTGCTCCTCGTCGGCCATCATCTTCGTCTTGATGAACTCCTCCTGGGCGCCGTCCGCCTCCTTCCTCACCGCGTCGCCCTGCTCGTACAGGGAGATCATAATGTCGTGCTCCGCCTGCGCCTGCTCTGCGAGCTCCCCGACCCTCTTGTGCGCGGTCTCGGCGGTCTCCTTCGTCGCCGCGAGCTCCTCCCGTGCCTTCTTGACCTCCTCGTCCTCCTCCAGGGTCTGCTCTATCTTGTTGATCTCCGCCTGGTACCGCCCCATCTCCTTGATCAGATCCTTCTCCTTGTCCGCCGTGAGGACCGAGGTCATCTGCCTGAACTCGAGCGCCTTGAGCTCTTTCTTGAGCTCGAAAAGGTAAGCCTCGCCCCTCGGCATCTTCCTCCGCTTGATGTCGCCGATTATCGCAGCGAGGTCGTTCACCCTGCGGTTCCACCTGTCCCTCTCCTCCTTGGCCTTCCTGACATCGAGGTTGAGGGCGTCTCTCTTCTCGCGGTGGACAGTCGCCTCCTCGATGAGGGGCCTCGCCTGCGCGTTGAGGGCGTCCCTCTTCTCGACCCACTGCCTGGTCTTCTCGTTGAGGTCGTCGCGCTTCCGCCTGTGCTTCTCAGCGTCGGCGTTGGCCCTCTCTCTTTTCTCCAGTAACCCCCGCTCGAACTCCGCCATATCCTACGACCAATGGAGGGTCAATCCTAGAGAATTGAACCTTATAATCTTTTCTGGGAGCTGGCCGCCCATTGCACGTGCTCGGGCCTCACTGGCTCGCCACGACGGGGGGTTTCTGCACGCCGAGCACCTTCACGAGTGCGCTCTGGCCGAGGTCCTTGAACGCCTGCTCGACGTTCTCCCCCGTCTTCGCGCTCGTCATGACGTACTTCCATCCGCGGGCGCTGCAGAATTTCTCCAGCTCGCCGTCGCTGACCTGCCTCGACTCCTTCAGGTCGACCTTGTTGGCGACCACCTGCGTCGGGACGACACCCGCGACCGTCTCGATCGCCTTCGACCATGAGTCCAGCTCGAGGAGCGTCTCCTGCCTCGTCAGGTCGCAGACGGCCATGACGCCGTTCGCGCCGTGGTAGTAGGCTTCCTTCAGCAGGTCCCTGATCGACCTCGTGCCCATGACGTCCCAGATGATCAGGTCAGCCTTCACCTGGCCTCCATCGAAGTCGACCAAGGTGACAGTCTTCTTCGTGACCTTCGTCCCGAGCGTGGCGATATACCTGTCGTCGTACATGTCCAGGACGAAGCGCTTGATCATGCTGCTCTTGCCGACGGCGGGCTCTCCGGCTAGACAGAGTTTAACCTTCACTGCTCTTGGCCTTTCGTCATCTTGAGCCATCGCACCCCATCTTCCAGTAGAATGCCGCGGTCTCTGCATCTCCCTTGAGCTCATAAATCTTGGCCTTCAACCGCCACATCCCGGGGTACTCGGGCTCGATCTCCTCGAGCTGCCGAAGCCAGTCGAGGGCCTCCTCGAACTTGCCTTGGATTGACCTCAGCGCGGCGTACGTGAACATGACATCGGGGTCCTTGTCGTTCGCCCTGAGCCTCTCGTCGAGGACCTTTTCCGTGTCCGGTCTGAACACAATAGACTCGTTCAAGCCGCACCTCTATGCGTCGAATAACTGCAAATCCGCTGTATCTCACCTAAGAACGCCCGCTGACCGCTTTAATGCTTATGCCCCGACTCTCATGGCTGATACTACGGCCAGATGACCCGGCAGCGGGTCAAATGTGGCATTCCGGCCCGTTATCAACTTCTAGAATATCCTGACCTTGCCCTTCACGATGCGCTCCGTCAGGTTCCCTATGTGGTCGAGGCCATTCGCGATCACGCCCTCGATGTTTCCCTTCACGGACGCCAGCTTCGCGCCGTCCGCGAGCATGACCTGGGCCGTCGCTGCCTGGGGTTCGGATATCGGCCTGCCTATCTGCGAGACCATGCGGACGTGGACCTCCTCGATGTCCCCGCTCGCCTCGTCCACGATCCTCTGCGCGAGCTCGAACGCGAGTATGTTGTAGAGCTTGCCGACGTGGGTCACCGGGTTCTTGCCCGCGGTTGCCTCGAGGCTCATCGGCCTGTACGGCGTGATGAGACCGTTGCACCTGTTCCCCCGCCCGACTGACCCGTCGTCGCCGTTCTCGAACGAGACGCCCGTGACGGTGAGGTAGAAGATGTTCGCCTTGGGGTTGTCTCCGGTGTTGACCTCAACCGCGACCTCCCTCTTCGTCTTCCTCGCCGCGAGGTTGAGTATCAGGTCCTTGAGTTCCTCCTTGACGTTCATGTAATGATCCTTGTCGGGGATGTACCTGTCCACCATGGCCGCCGCGACGGTGAGGAAGATCTTGTCCTTCGACCTGTACGCCATGACCTTGACGTCCTGCCCTACCTCGGGCAGCTTCTTCTTCAGCGGCCCGTTGATGAGCTCCTCAGTCTCCAGGGCGAGCTTCTCCGTCTCGCTGTAGGGCGCGAAGCTGACGCCGAACGACGTGTCGTTCGCCAGCAGCTTCTTCGTCTCGTACAGGCCCCTCAGGTCGACAGATCCCTGCCCGATCTTGCAGTCGATGATAGTCTCCGAGTCGACATGGAGGTTCGTGCAGATGCTCTGGATGTAGTCGTGGGCGGCCTGCACCGCCACGTGCCTGTATGGCAGCCGGTGGCCTTCGACCTGGGTCACGGCCCTGCCGACCAGGAGCACATATGCGGGATCGAGCACGACACCGCCCCCGAAGCGAGGGTCTGACTGGCCGCCGACCACCTGCACCTCGTCCGTGTTGTGATGGAGTATGCGCCCGTACCTCTCGATGTACATCTGGCAGAGCGCCCTCGAGACGCTCTCGGCGACGCCGTCGGCTATGCTGTCGGGGTGGCCTATGCCCTTCCTCTCGACTATCTCGGTCTCCTGCTTCTCGATCGGAGTGTGAGCCAAATGCTCGACGAATATGTTTCGCGCCAAGGTCCTTCACCCGTTCTTTCTGGCGGGAGAGCCAGCACGTAGATAGGGTTTTTGTTTCCTTCCGGCTACAAACGCTCCGGGGCCGCTCGATTCCCCGCCGATTCGGGATTCAGAAGCGGGAGGTATTAATCGCCTGCTGATGCTTTGATTCCGATAGGAATATGTGGCGGGACGCGGTTTATCCCACGATGCTGCCCGATCTGAGCGAGATCTCCAGGCTGCGGAGGAGCCTCGGCCTGACGCAGGCTCAGCTGGCCGCCTTGGCGGGAGTAAGCCAGAGCGCGATAGCAAAGATCGAGCGGAGCCAGATGATCCCCTCTTACGAACTCGCGAAGAAGCTGCTGGAGACCTTGCAGAGGCAGCTGGAGAAGGTCGAGCCCGAGGTCGTCGCGAGCAAGGTGAGGACCAGGGTGGTCTACTCGGTGACCCCCGAGGCGACCCTTCAGGAGGCCGCGGAGGTGATGCGAGGCCGCGGTTTCTCCCAGCTGCCGGTGATCAAGGACGGCAGGAACGTGGGCAACCTGACGGAGGGGACGATCGCCAGGCTGATTCTAGAGGGGAAGAGCCTGAAAGACCTCGCGCAGATACGCGCGTCGCAGGTCATGGAAGCCCCGCTGCCGACCGTCGACGAGGACGCGCCCGTGAGCATCATCGCCGCACTGCTCCAGCGCTATCCCGCCGTACTTGTCGTGAGGGGCGGCGAGATCGCGGGGATAGTCGCCAAATCCGACCTGATGAAGCTGCTCTGAGATGCATCAGTCGGTGTACTGGACTTTGTACTCCAGGAAATCGTCGGCGAGCATGCTGTTCTCGAACACCGCCTTCGCCTCGGCGAGCATGGGTGCCGGATCCTCGTAGCGCGGGCTGAAGTGCGTAAGGAAGAGGACCCTGGCGCCGCACTCCTTCGCGAGCGCCGCGGCCTGTCTTGCGGTGGAATGCCCGTACTTGTTCGCCTTCTCCTCCATGGTCGAGTCCGCGGTGGCGTCGTGGACGAGGACGTCGCAGTCCCTCGCGAACTCCGCGAGCTTGGGATGTGCGAGAGTGTCGCCCGTGTACACCAGCTTCCTGCCCTTCCGCGGCGGGCCCATCACCATGTCGGGGGTGAAGGTCTTCCCGCCAAAAGCCACCGTCTGCCCGTCCTGCAGCTTCCCGAACAGCGGTCCCTCCGGTATCCCGAGCTCCAGGGCCTTGGGCTTGTCGAACCTGCCCGGCCTCATCTTCTCCTCCAGGCAATAGGAAAGCGCGGGGACCGCATGCTGCGCATCGATGGCGGACACGGTGTACTCGCCGAAGTCGATCGACGACCCGCCGGCCATCTCCGTGACCCCGATCGCGAAACCAGGGATGAAGTACCCGAGCGTGACGAGGGTGTGCGCGAGCTGCTTCATCCCCGCCGGACCGAAGATGTGCATCGGCCTGTCGCGGTCGTACATGTTCATGCTCTGTATGAGGCCGGGCAGCCCGAGGAAGTGGTCTCCGTGGAAGTGCGTGATGAAGACCTTGGTCACCTGCATGAACGAGAGCTTGGAGAGCATGAACTGGCGCTGGGTGCCCTCGCCGCAGTCGAAGAGGACGACCTCGGGGCCGCGCTTCACCGCCATTGCGGGCGCGTTCCTCTTCGGCGTAGGCCAGGATCCGCTGGTGCCGAGGAATACGATTTCCACGGGGCGAGGAATGGCGGCTCCGACTTAAGGTTTCCCCGCGTCACTTCCAGCTCGTAAGGATGTCCTCGCGGTTGAACCTCCTCAGGTTCAGCCAGACGAGGAATGCGAGGACCCCGAGGAACGCGATGGCGATGATGGTCATGAACCCCACGGTGATCGAGCCCATGCCCGTGACCGGCCCTATCACGAACACCAGCAGGACCGGGAGGACTATCAGGGCGCTGTACTGCTGCGCCGTCCTGACGTCGTTCACCTTGGATGATATGTAGACGTTCATCGCGATGCCGACGATGCAGATGATTGGGGTCAAGACGAACACGCCGACCAGCCAGACCGCATCGGGGATGAGGAGGTAGCCCAGGAGTGGGGCGGTGAGGAGGTCGATGAGGGCGGTCATGATCGCGAACGCGACGAGAATCAGCGACATCACAGGCACGAACACCGCGATATATTTCCCGAAGAGCAGCTCGCCGTCCGTCAGCGGGGTCGAGAGCAGCGGCTCCAAGGTCTTGTTCGTCTTCTCCCCGACGAAGCTGTACGAGGCTATCGTCGTGGGCATCGCGACCGCCATGATGAAGAAGAAGTAGAGCAGGAAGCTGTGGGTCATCAAGTCGAGCAGGGACTTGTACAGTTCCCTCGATCCGGTAGTCGTACCCGAGATGACCGTGTCGATCATGACGGTCGAGTTCTGCCCGTACTGGGAGTTCCTCAGGACGCAGCCGATGAGGATCCCGTTCGCGATAGACACGTTATCGAGTAGTGAGCCGTAGGCGATGACGTTCGTGAGGGTGCTGTTGTTGATGTACGAGACGTTCACGATGCCGTTCAAGACCGTCGAGAAGTTCACCCAGGCGTTGTTGAGCGTCGTGTCCTTCAGGTCGACATGGTCGTAGAAGACCAGGAGGTTGAGGTGCAGGTCCGGTTCCGGCGGCGGCTCCTGCGAGGCCAGGGAGGCCAGCGGGACCGCGATGAGCACGGAGAAGACCGACATGAGGATTGGCATCATCGCCAGCGTCGCGATGATATGCTTGTTCGCCCTGAACTCAGAGAAGTCCTTCCTCGCGACGATCCAAGCCTTCCTCATCCTCATTTCGCTTCGTCCCCCCTGATGAGCTTGAGGTAGATGTCCTCGAGGCTGTGCTCTCTCTCCTTCATCGAGACGACCTCGGCGCCCGCCCTCACGAGCGCCTCGGCGAGGCGGGGGTTGTCGTTGTCCGGGTCGTCCATGGACACGATCAGCCGCCCGTCCTCCCGCCTCACGCCCTTGACGAAGCCGAGCGCTTCGATGGCGGTGACGAACCTCGCGTCTGGAGTCTTCAGGGTGACCTCCGTGCTCCTCGACCACATCCTGTCCGCGAGGTCGTGCGGTGAACCGAAGGCGACGAGGCGGGTGTTCATGATGCCAACGCGGTCGCTGAGCCTCTGCGCCTCGTAGAGGTTGTGCGTGTTCAGGAGGATCGTGCCGCCCCTCGCTTTGAGCTGGAGGATGAAGTCCCTCACGACCTTGCTCGCCTCGGGGTCCAGGCTCGCCGTCGGCTCGTCGAGGAAGAGGATGCGCGGCTCGTGCACGAGGGCTCGGGCGATCGCGATCTTTTGCCTCATCCCCTTGGAGAACTTCGCTATCTTGTCGCCGCGGCGGTCGTAGATCTCCAACGTCTTCAGAATCTCCTCGATGCGGCCCTGGAGCTTCGATGGCGGGACGCCGTAGATTTCTCCATAGAACCTGAGGTTCCGTTCCGCGCTGAGCGACTCGTAGAGGCCCGGGTTCTCAGGGAGGAGGCCGAGCTGCTCGCGGACGTTGATTGGCTGCGTTGTCACGTCGAAGCCGCCGACCTCGGCGGTTCCTGCCGTCGGCCTGAGGAGGGTGCAGAGCATGCGCATCGTGGTGGTCTTGCCGGCGCCGTTAGGGCCGAGGAGCGCGAAGACCTGGCCCCAGGCGACGTCGAAGGAGACGTCCTGGACGGCGGTTTTGTTGCCGAAGAGCCTGGTGAGGCCCCTTGCCTGGATGGCGAGGCCGGACATGGCGGGTGGGAGAGGAAGGGGACGGAGATAACGTTAGCGGAGGGCGGGGCGCTCTCGCCATCGGACGGCTGAAGAGTTCCGGCGGACGATCGGATTTCTTTTCCGGACAACCGGAGGGGAATCCTGACGGTTGCTTTCCGGCGTCGGACAATCATCGGCGGATCCCGCGCATTCTTCTGGAGATTCAGCGCGATCGCTGGGGAATGGCGGGCAACCTCGCGAAACCTCCGAGCAACCGTACTCTGATGCGAGACAGTCGTCCCATGCATCGGACAGCTGTTCGGCGATACAATCAGGTCGTCCTGTAATCCTGCAGAGTCGCTCGGAAGCCCAAGACACCCTCACGGGACTGCTGCGCAGTCATCTGGAAACGGACTCCAGTCTTCCAGAAATCGATTCCAGTTGTTCGGAAGCATCCTGCAGTCTTCCTGAAGCTCGAATAGGTCCGCTTCAGAGAATCAGCAATCACATGGCGGTTCAAACTGGCAACGCTGGAATTCGAGCCAATTGAACGACGGACCATGTCGGATGCCCGGGGAACGATCTAGGCCGCTCGGGAATCTTCCAAGATTCAAGTGCAACAGTCGGCAAGTCGACGCATGATACCGTCAGGGTTCCCTTTTTACCCTTATGCTCGGTCACATTCATCGAACTGCCGTCTGTCTTCAAGGGCATCCCATCAATTCCAACCCCTGAAGTGCTGGGATGACTCCCGCCAAACGAACTATCGATGACCGCGAGTGGCTGATCAAGCACCTAACCCCCATGGTGGGGATAGGGCGCGAGATATCGGAGCGCGATTCAAGCCTTCCCGCCCGTCCTTGAGCCGCCACGAGCCGAAAACGAGGACGATGCCCGGTCCGCGCAAGGTGGTGAGAAGCGCGTTCTTGCGATATGGAGAGGAATTTAACTAGTTACAACTCTTATGATTATCCGACATGGTCTACAAGAGCATCCCTGTGACCGAGGAGACCTACCGGCGGCTCAAGGACTACAAGATGAGGGGAGCGACGTTCGACGAGGTGATCAACGAGCTCATGCGCAGCGTCCCCGTCGAGGTCCTGGCGGAACGCGTCGTCAAGGAGCACCACGAGCGGATGCGAGGGCGCGAGGGGAGACCGTGGCGCCAGGTCCTGGAGAAGCGAAAGCGCAGGGCGTGAACTCCTTGGCCGCTTAGAACTAGCGAAGGATTCCGCTCGCTCTAAGATTCACAGAATCGAACAAGACGAAGTCGCCAGATGGGTATGTAGCTCTGTCGATTAGGATTGTTGCGCCAAGGACGATGATATCCTCGCCACCGACCGGGCGATACAGCACCTTGTAGAAGCCCCAATTTACCGCTGTCAAGTTCGACAGCTTCACTCCGATCATGGGTTCCGCCCAACCGCCGTGGCCATCACCTATTGTCATTTTGACATCATCCAAACGTAAGACCTTACCGACTTTGGTCAGAGTGCAGGTCCAATTGCCGTTCGTCAGTTCCACTCGCAGCTCCAAATCCATGGGAATATAAGGCGGCCCACTTGTGCTGCTGTTCACAGCCACATACCACCACAGCGCGGCTATGATGATAATGCATATGGCCATGAAGATGGAAGCTATCCGAATGAATCTTCTGCGCGAAGGCGGATTTCTTGCATTGCCTGCGGGCATCGTATCGACGCTTTCCACGTCCTCATGTATGCTCTCAATATGGATAAGAAGGTTTCAGCTAGGCAGGCTGCACCCAGAATCAACTCACCTCCTTTTCCAGCATGATCCGCACTCTGAACCTAAGCAGGAGGCAGATGTTGTGGGCAATCGCCTTCAGCCCGACCCCCCTGCATCGGTTCCAACGCTCCCTGCTGTATTGTCTTCAGGAACCAAGAGACGGGTAGGCTAGGGAATCGGCCGTTTTCCGCGAGGACATTGGGCAAGAGGCATGGCATCAAAGCCGGTTTCTTGCGCAGACTGAGTGCCGTCTCAGGTGTACATCCACAGACGCGCAGAGAAGGAGCTGGACGACCTGCCTGAGCATGTGGTGAGGCGGTTCGCGACGGTCTTCGAGATGCTCGAGGAGGATCCGTACCGACCGCGACCCGACCGCGACCCGACTGCGATATCAGGCTGGTCAGGGGCCATCCGCGCCTGCATGCAGTCCGCGTCGGGCACTATCGCGGACTGTACGAGGTCGTGGAAGCGGAGAAAGCCGTCTGGTTCACCAAGTTCGGGCACCGGCGATCTGTCTACGATTGAACGCACGTTCACTGAGAATGAGCACAGGAATGCCAGAATACCTACAGGTGACCGCCGCCTCGAATTCTTGTCAGACCACCATCCCGCGAATCATCAACGCAGGCAATTGGTAACCTTCAAGTCGGCCCGCGCAGGTTCTACTGTTGTGAAATCTCGAATGGGTCCCGCAGCGAAGACAGTCGACGAATACCTGGCGAGTGTCCCGCCCGAATCCCGGATCGCCCTCCAGCGGCTGCGCAAGATCATCAAGGCCGCCGCCCCGGACGCCGAGGCGGTCATCAGCTACTAGATGCCTGCGTTCCGGCAGAACGGGATCCTCGTGTACATCGCAGCGTTCAAGGACCACTGCAGCTTCTTCGTGGGGAGCCCCAAGATCCGCCGCCAGTTCGCCGCCGAGCTGAAGCCCTTCGCGGCGGGGAAGGGCACGCTCCACTTCACGCCCGACCGGCTTCTGCCCGCCCGCCTGGTCACGCGCATCGTGAAAGCGCGCGTGGCTGAGAACGCCGCCCGCCGATCCAAGTAGGTGTGCATGGAATATCCCCCCACGTCTCTCGAGGATTGGCGTTGTCAAGAAGCCGTTCACATGGTCATGGGCGGCTCGGCGCGATAGCTCAACATGCTCATCTGCGAAGCCGCCCCGGCCCATTTCTCCGGCGGCACGTTCTCCATCACCGCCCTTGCGAAGTCCTCGAGGCCGCTGAGATACATGTGAAGGCGAATCTTGCCTTCCTTTGACTTGATCACGAACCACTGCGAGGAGGCCGAGAACACGATCGACTCGATCGACAACCAGGGGCAGAAGAAGTCCCTGCTCCAGGGCGATTTCTTCCTGATGCCGTACCTCGAGATGCCGTACTCCACGCAAGTCGCCTCGACGAGCAGGGCGAATGACGGCAGACCTATGGCGATGGAAATCGCGACGGCCATCACAACGGCTGCCGTGAGAGACGGCCAATCTGCCATCAGAGAGATCGCGAAAAAGAAGAAGTAGAAACCAACTCCAAACACCGCGAAGCCCCTGAGCCCCTTGTTGTAATCCAGGAGCAGCTCCCCGGTGGACTCGCTCCTCTGCGCGCTCCTCTTCCTCCTGGACAATATGAGCGCCTCGATTATCATGGTCAAAGCCGTCGTTGCGGCGATGGAGACGCCCGTGCTCACCGCGTCCATTGCCCGTCAGCCTCCCCCGGGGCGGACTGGATGACCTCGCATTGGCGGTCAGGCTCCAGCGACATCGCTGACTGCATCATCGCTCGTCCTATCAAAGCTCTGGCGGGACGCCGGCGACCATGGCGGTGGATACGGCGGGGATTGAGGCGGGTGAAGAACGGGATAGTCAGATACGGCAGACATGAGGACGAGGAAGACAAAGCCGCAGATTGTCGAATCATCTGATGAACTGGATTTGAGCTGACCTGTGGGGCGTTCCGCGTTCAGAGCTCCTTCGCCCTATAGATTAGCTTGCTCATGTCTGTCTTTCGGATCACCTTCGCTGCTCCCGCCAGATCCTCGAACGTGAAGTCGGGCCTGGCCCTCCTCGCGTCAGCCTCGTACTTCCTCGCCCTCTTCGCGTCCGCGATCCATATCGTCCAGCACCCGAAGTGCTTCCCCACCACGACATCGGAGACCTTGTCCCCGACCATCCACGCCCGCCTCGGGGAGACGTCGAGATCCCTCGCCGCCGCGAGCAGCATGGCGGGCTGGGGCTTGTGACACCTGCACTGGCTCATCAGGTTGTGCGGGCAGTAGTAGATCTCTTCAATCCTGACGCCATTCTTCGTGAGTTCCTTCAGCATGTTCTCGTGGATCTTCCTCAGCCCCTCGTGGCTCAGGATCTTCCAGCCCATGACGTCCTGGTTCGTGACAATCGCGAGGCGGAAGCCGCCATCGCACAGCGACTTCATCGCGTCGATAGCGCCTGGAAGGAACTCGAACTCCCGCCAGGTCTTGAGGTACCCGGGCACGCCCTTGTTGATGACTCCGTCCCTGTCGAGGAACACGACCGGGCCTTTCCCGCCAGAAGATCCTCGTGACTTCAGGAGACCGTGGCGGTGGACCTTGATGTTCGCCTGCTTCTCCGGGAGGTGGCGGTAAAGATCGACGATGCCCCACTTCGCGAATGGGTTCCTCGTCAGCTCAAGGCCATGGTCGAACAGCTGCCAGTCGACCTTCTCTATCTCGTCCTCCTTCGGATGGAAATCCCTGCTGAGCACCCGCCCTCGATAAATAAAGCCCAGCGTGTAGGCCGGTTTCTCCGGGAATGTCGAGACGTAGACGCCGATTGTGTCCTCCACCGCAACGTCCGCTCCCGTCTCCTCTTTGAACTCCCTCGCACACGCGACCTCCGGCAGCTCGCCGTACTGCATGAACCCGCCAGGGAGGTTCCAGTAGCCCATGGAGAATCCCCTCTTGGCCTTGACCATGAGCACCTTGTCCCCCTCCACCGCCGCGACCTCCGAGACGCAGCGCATCATCGTCATGTAGATCGCGTTCTTGACGACCGAGTCGACGTCGTCCCTCTCCAGCGCGTCATCCCGCCACAGCCACTCGTCCGGATGGCGGTCCAGCAGCGGCCTGACCATCTCGACGTCCGCCTCGCTCAATCGCATCGTCGCGAGCTTCTCGACTTTGAATGGGATCTTCTCGCCATCCACCGGAAACCTCAGCTTTTTGCCATCTTTCACGAGGTAGACCTTGCCGTCAGTCTCGGCATATACCAGCTTCTTCCTCTTCCGCGATGTCATTTCCGGCCTTTTCAAATCGTAATGCGGCAAGGCATATAACGATGAGCAAGTGCACTTGTTCGAGGCACGTGCCAGCGCCTCTTTGGCAGTCCTAAGGGTATCATGAGACCGAAATCCGTCGCAATCTATTTATGCACGAAAGGACAGATATAATGAGAAGGCCCGGAGCATGTGCAGGATAATCAAGACAAAGAGTGAGACCCTAGCCCTTATTCTCCGCGCGCAGTATGTGAACGAGGTCTGGAAGAAGGCGCAGACAGGGCAGCCCCCGACCCCGGTCGTCATGAACGCTAGGGTTCCGGTTCCGAAGGAGACACCCTAGGCTGGGCCGCCGGTACCTGTATCGGTCGCTTCGACAGCCTGTTCGCTTGCCCCTCAAGTTCCTGAGCCTTGGCTTTATGCCTGGCGGCTTTGGTTTCTAGTTTCGAAGCGTCTAACCTCAGCTTGGCGGCTTTCTCCCTCAGCGACGCGGCCTTCGCGTCGTCCTTGGCCTGTTTCTTCAGGTCCCTGATCGTGGAGCCCGGGATTGACACAGGCCTCTGAGGGGTGCGGGTCGATATAAATGTTGAGACGCATCACCGCAAAGGTCTCATGTCGAATCTATCCCGCCCACGGCAGCGCTCCCGCCAAGGACATCCGCATCCATGTCGCCGCCATGCGGATTCACCCGCGGCCAACCGCCGCCGACCCTCTCTACCCTTGAAACACCTCTTCCACCATCTGCGCCGACGTTTTCTACTCCGTGACCTCGTCGGTCCACTAGTAGACCGACGGGTTCCACGCTTGAATCGGCCTGTTTCGAGTCAGAATCGCGGGTCTCCACGTCGGAAGTCTGTTTTCTACTTGGAGAAATCGTCCATCCACTAGTAGACGAGAGATTTCTCCACGTAGATGTGGCGGATCACGGAGTAGACCCGGTCTGTTCGGGCGTCCGAGCATGGTTGAGAGTGTAGACCCGTTGAGTCTACGAGTAGAACTGTGCGGTCTACGAGTAGAGATGTCCGGTCCACAAGTAGACCCGTCTCATCCACGAGTAGAACTGATCGCTCCACCAGTAGACCCGCTCGGTCCACTAGTAGACCCGTCTCATCCACGAGTGGACCTGTCCGGTCTACAAGTAGACCCGTTCGGTCCACACGCAAACCTCCTGCCTCCAACTTGTCGGGACACCATCGTCCATGGCGTGAGTCCCAAGCGAACGTAGACCCGGAAATTGCGAGGGCGACCGACCTCGATGAGCGAGTGGCGCACCATGGCGCGCCAATCATTGTGTCTTAGTCGGCAGGAGAAGAGGCGGGTCCCGATGAATGAATGAGGAGAACCGCCACAGATTCTTTATTCCCTCGCCCGAGAACAAGGAGGACAAAGTGTTGCAGTGCCACGTAGCCGCAAAACCTACTTATCACCGCCAAGTCTACTCTCGTCCCGTGAGAGTCCACGTCGAGGCCTACGGCTGCACGCTGAACAAGGGCGAGGCCAGAATGATGGAGGAAACGCTGCGCGGGAGCGGGCATGCCATAGTCACTGACATTGATTCAGCCGATGCGAACCTTCTCGTGACCTGCACCGTGATCGACGCGACGGAGAGGCGGATGGTCTCTCGGATGAAGGCATTGGCGGGAACCGGCAAACCTCTATTCGTCTCCGGCTGCATGGCCACCGCTCAGCCCGCCATCGTGAGCGAAGTCGCTCCACAGGCGGAACTTGTCCCGCCGGGGGATTTCTCCCGCCTATCCGAAATCTTTGGCGGGAAGCAGACCGGATGGCGGGAGGAAATCACATCAATTGAACCGCCAGACTCCAGCGTCGAGGCGATAGTCCCCATCGCGCAGGGCTGCATCGGGCGGTGCACCTACTGCATCACGAAGCTCGCGCGCGGCGGCCTGAGGAGCCGCCAACGAGAGCAAATCCTTCGGCAAGTAGAGCGCCACCTCTCTGCGGGCTACAAGGAGATATGGCTCACCGCGCAGGACTCGACCGCCTACGGGCGGGACATCGGCCTGACCCTCGCTGACCTGATCGATTCTGTTGCGGGAGTCGAGGGGGATTTCCGCATCCGCGTCGGCATGGCGAGCCCGCAGACCTGCCTCCCGATTCTCAACGAACTCGTCAAGGCCTACGCCTCCCCCAAGGTCTACAAGTTCCTGCACCTGCCGGTGCAGAGCGGGGACGACGAGATACTCAGGGCGATGGGGCGGGACTACACCATCGACGATTTCAAGCGGATCGTTGTGGGATTCCGCGAGGCTTTCCCCGACATCACGCTCTCCACCGACATCATCGTCGGATTCCCCGGAGAGACCGAGAAGCACTTCGGGGCTTCCATGAACCTCATCAAGGAAGTCAAGCCTGGCAAAGTCAACGTGACCAGGTTCTCCTCGCGCCCGGGCACGAAGGCCGAGACGATGGCGGGGAAGGTGGCCGGCTGGCGCGCGAAGGAATGGTCTCGCAGGATGACCGCCATGCGCTTCCAGATCTCCCGCCAGATCAACAAGACCTACGAGGGCAGGGTACTCGACGCGATGACGACGGAGAGAGGAAAGAACAAGACGACCCTCGCGAGGACCTTGAACTACAAGCAGTTGGCCATCAAGTGCGAACTGCCCCTGGGCCGCATGATTCGAGCGAAGGTGGTCGAAGGCCGAGAGGTCGACCTGATCGCTGAGGTCGTCGAGACTTGAACGCTCGGGAAGATGAACGCACTTTTTCCCGCCAAGATACATCCGTGAGTCATAACTAACACCCACCACCGCCATACTCCATGACGGAGGGATGTCAGATCCCCTTCAAGGGAAAGGCAAAAAGGATCTCGCAACGCACTCCGGCGGCACACGACCCCGAGCGCCTTCGAATATCTCGCGCTCCGCCAGCCGCGCCGAAGCGCCGCATGCACCCACCACTCGCACCCGCGGGCGCGATTCACCTCCCGCACGCACGGTGCCTCCACCCCTCCTCAATGCATGCCGCGCGCGACGGCGCAGAGCTGGCATCGAGCCCCCTCGCACCTCCACCGGGACCGCGCGAAGGGTCACGTCGGAGTCGCGCGGCGGGACACCGGGCTTTCCTGACATCCCTTCTTATTTTTTTATCCAGCAAGTGAGGCAAGCTGTTTATATGCCGTTGCCGTGATACTCGCGCGGCGGCAGATGCCGAGGTCGTCTAGTCCGGTAGGGCGCCAGCTTGGAGAGCTGGTGGCGGGAAACCGCCTCGGGAGTTCAAAAGGACTCCAGCTCTTGTGATGGCGTGGATCCTGGAATTCTCCCCCTCGGCGCTCCGCCTTATGATCGGATTCCTTGGGAGCGGGACCGAACAGAATTTCCTCACTCGCTTGGGACCCCCGACGCAGTGAGGGGAGATCGGATCGCCTTGTCAGGTGCATTGGTTCTTATCATCAATCGACCGGAGGGTCGTGCTCTTAAATAGACCGCGTCGGATTCAGATATCGAGGGCATGACAACAGCCAAGGAGAGGCCAGGAAAGATGATGATTCTCGTGGCCTCCATGGTCTTGGCTTCCTTCTTCTCTCTGGTGATTTTCCCAGAAGAGGCATCGGCCTATGCTCAGCACTCGCCGATTCGGATTGCGGGGGATCTGGACTTCACTGCCGCCAACGGCGTGACGCAAGGTGACGGGACCCCCTCTAATCCCTACATCATCGAAGGGTGGGAGATAACTGCACCTGGAGGAGACGCCATCACGGTCAGGGTTGCGGACGCCTATTTCATCGTGCGCGATATCCACATACATTCGACTGATCTCGGCGACCGAGGTATCTATCTCTACTACGCCGACAACGGGCGGGTCGAGAACGCGACAATATCGAACAATATGATTGGTATCTTCACGCAGTCATCCGGCGTCACGGTCGAGAATAGCGAGATATCGAACAACACTTACGGCATTGTCTCGAATTCCTCTGTCAACGTCACGATAATGAACAACGACATCTCCGACAACGCCGAGGGAATCGTTCTGGGCCGCTCGAGGAGAGCCACGATCAAAGACAACAGAGTTGCGAACGGCGATATCGGCATCTCGCTGACGGATTCTGAGGACGCGACCATCTCTGCAAACACGTTTTCGGGAATGGCCTATGGCGTCTACCTCGTCTCCTCAAGCAATGTCTCCATCACGGGCAACCTCATCTCCCCGGGAGTCTCGAGCGGCATCTATCTCGACCGGGCAGAGAACACCGTCATCTCCGGGAACGATATATCGAATGGAGACTACGGCATTACCGCCAGCAATTCGAATGGTTCCTACATACGTGGCAATAGTGTGCGTTTCAGCGGCGTGGCAGGGCTCTACTTCTATTGTGCCTCCAATGGCTCCATTGAAG
This sequence comes from Methanobacteriota archaeon, assembly GCA_017885655.1. Lineage (GTDB taxonomy): Archaea > Thermoplasmatota > Thermoplasmata > RBG-16-68-12 > JAFNFQ01 > JAFNFQ01. Next base: position 72,244 of record JAFNFQ010000004.1, read on the forward strand.
ACAACACGATACGGCAGAACAAATGGGGCGTCATACTCAATCAGTCCGCCGCCATCATGGCATACCACAACGATCTCATAGACAACAACCTGCAAGCAGTTGACAATCGGGCCGGCGTCAACAGCTGGGACAACGGTTACCCGAGCGGCGGCAACTTTTGGACCGACTTCGCCAGCCCTGATCAGTTCAACGGACCGGGACAGGACCAGGCTGGCTCGGACGGCATCGGAGACTACCCATACGTCTTCTCGCTGCTAGGCGTCCAGGACAACTATCCTCTGATGGCCCAGCATGCCTCCAAGAATCCTCCTGCGGCGCTGTTCACGATTCAACCCCAGGAGGGACTAGTCGCCGCGGCATTCTCAGCAAATGCATCATCCTCAATGGATCTCGAGACGCCATCCGGGAATCTGGAGATCCGATGGGATTGGGAGAATGACGGCGTGTGGGACACGGCGTGGTCAGCGAACAAGACTTCTCAGCATCAGTATTCGACACAAGGAGTCTACGACATTCGGCTGCAGGTGAGGGACACGGATGGCCTCTTGAACGTCACAACGAGGAGAATCACCGTCTCGGTGACTACCACGACTGCGGAACCGACTTTTCCCTGGTGGCTGGTCGTCCTGGTTGTCGCGGTCGTCGTTGTGTTCCTTGCGTTCCTGATTCTGTGGATGAAGGTAGCCGGACGGACCCGTGCTATCCGCCGCCAGCCGTGATAGATTTCCTCCAGAGTGCGGCGGGTCTCAGGAATTCGAAACCGATTTCCCGGTAGAGATCCTCCTCGTGCTTGAACCCGATGTGCACCCTCGTCTGAACGTCCTTGACGCCCTTGCTCCACAGCCAGTCCAGGATCTGGAGCATGAGCCTCCTCCTCAATGGCGTCTTCAGGAGTCCTTTAGCGACGTCCAATTCCTCGATCATGCCGTGGGTCCCTGACTCGTCTGTGAACGTGCTTCCCCAAGCGACGCCGATGACCTCTCCTGTCTTCTTGTCTTCAGCGACCAGGAACCCCTTCGGGTCTGTGATTTCCGAACCAGGTCCGGTAGTCCAAAACTCAGGGATGATTGCGCAGGCCCAAGGCAGTTCCTCCTCCCTCTCGGAATTCATGAACCCGGTGATCACGCCTCTCTCCTCGGGGAGCCTCACGGGCCTGATGATCGCGTCAATCTCAGGCAGCTCGACACTGGTCTGCTTGGCGGGCTTGAGCACCGCATCCGCCGTCCGATTGTAAGACTTGAACCCATGCTTCTCGAGGAATCTGATCCAAGGAGTCCACTCTTCCAGCATCCCCAGTTGGATTCCCTTCAGTCCTTGGCGTCTCAAATCGGTGCAGAGGCTGTCCAACAAGAGAGAGCCTACGCCTTTCCTCCTGTGCTCCCGCGCGACCATGAGGTTTAGCGTGGCAATCCTCGATTCATCACCGGCACATGTGGAAATAAGAAGCCCTCTCCCGCTGCCGACGACCTTCCCGTCTTGAACCGCGACGACGTGCGCTCTCGTCGCGCCCCTGGACGCCTGCCACAGTATCTGCCTCTTCGTATCCTCCCGCGAGAAGTTCTTGTGGTAGAGCGGGTCCCTCGAATCGTCATTCTCTGCCAGATCGAGATACCCTTCCATCCAATCGTCTGAGAAGGGTAGGATCTCCACCGCTTTGCTGGAATCCCTCGGAGACATGATACACACAGCGTGCCGCCGATATTTCAATTCTCCCGCGCGGTGGACTCCACTTACGAATGAAACATATTTCAACCTCTAACCGGTTGCCTCGGTCGAGACGCATGGCCACGAGGTTACTCTTCGTCGAGCCGCCAAAGGAATACTGGTTCGTGATGGGGGAGTACCTCCCGCCGCCGACGGGGCTCCTCGCCCTTGCGGCATACGTCGAGAGGGAGCTGCCAGGCACCGAGATCGGAGTCGTCGACTGTCAGGCGGAGGGCAAGGGCTGGCCCGAACTCGAGAAGAGCATCGAGTCGTTCGCCCCTTCCATTGTCGCCACCTCAGGCTTCACGTGCAACGCATATGTGTGCGCGAAGGTCGCCGAGCTTGCGAAGAAGGTGGACGAGAGGATCGTCACAATCGTCGGCGGGCAGCATTTCTCAGCGATTCCCGAGGAATCTCTGAAGGACTTCCCTGAGATAGACTACATCGTCCGCGGCGAGGGCGAGCAGACCCTGGTCGAGCTGATCAGGGCACTGGAGCAGGCGAAAGGATTCGCCGACGTCAGGGGCCTCTCGTTCAAGAACAACGGCGGTTTCGTCCACACCTCTCCCCGCCCCCTGATCGAGGACCTCGACAGCCTGCCATTCCCGGCCTACCACCTCCTGGGGAAGAACATCGGGAAATATCACTTCACGATGATGGCGGGCAGCAATACAAGCTACATGATCCTGGAGGGCGCGCGCGGCTGCAACTTCAGGTGCTCCTTCTGCACTCAATGGCGGCATTGGGGCGGGACCTGGCGGACGAAGTCCGCGAAGCGAATCGCGGACGAGATGGAGCACCTGCACGACGATTTCGGCGGGCAGTTCCTCTGGCTCACCGACGACAACTTCGACTACGCGAAGCGTGGGAAGGCGCTTTGGCAGGAGCTCAAGGACAGGAAATTCAGCAGGGACATCGTGTGGTTCTTCCAGGCGAGGATGGACGACATCGTCAGGAACCCGGACCTCGTGGCGAAGATGCGCGAGGTCGGCAACAACTGGATACTCGTTGGCGTCGAGAGCGACTCGCCTGAGCGACTGAAGGAGTTCAGGAAAGGAATCCAGAAGAGCCCCGCGGCACAGGCGGTGAAGATCCTGAACGACAACGACATCTTCAGCCAGTCCATGCTCATCATCGGCTCCAGGAAGGATACGGAGGAGTCGATCGAGCAGCTGAGGCGCTTCACTCTCAGCCTCGACACGAACTTCGCCATCTACACGGTCCTCACGCCCTTCCCGGGCACAGACATCTACCAGGAGGCCATGCAGAAGGGCTGGCTCGAGGACAGGAACTTCGCTCACTACGACATGTCCCACGCGATCATGCCGACCGAGTCCCTGTCGAGGATGGACGTGCAGAGGGAGTTGTACGACTGCTACAAGGACTTCTATGGATCCGTCGTAAGGGGCCTGCGCGGGCTGTTCGCGAAGAACATGGTGAAGAGGAGGGCCTACCGCCACATGGCGAAGAAGGGTGTCCTCCGCAGCCTGAGGAATCTGATTTGAGCGGGAAGGATGGAGCGAGGGAGATGGTGATCCTCTCTTTGGCGGGAGGGATCATCGTGTTGACGCTGGTTTCATTCGGTGCGTCTGCGCACAGCAATGTGCAACTCACAGATAGGCTGATTGTCGGAGTGCCGCTACTGGCGAGCTTCCTTCTCGGCATATCACTGGCGGTGAAACCGGGGTGGATGAGGAGACTCCGCAGGGATGCGATTCACGATGCAGATGCCCGCCCGTTGAATTCTCCGGGTCGAGGGCGCCGCGGCCACCATCCCGACTGCGAGCATTTCAGACCGCACATTGTCAGAGTCGGCGGCAAAGTGCTCTGCGCAGGATGCACGGGATTGGCTCTAGGCTCGGTCGCCTCGATTGGGATGGTGGGCCTCTATGCTCTGCCGCTGATGTCCATGCCTCCGCCCATCTCAATAATCCTTGTGGCCATTGGGACTGCGCTGGTCGCAGCATCCTTGGCAGACAGCGAATTGTTCCAAGCACGGGGAGGCGAACGCCTCTTCAGCAATCTCGTTATGCCGGTCGGCTTCTTCCTCGTGGCGGCTGGCCTGCTCGAAGCAACGGGGAACGTTGCCTATGGGTTGGCGGGAGTGCTGATTTCATTCCTTTGGCTCGATACAAGGATCAGACTCTCCCGCCGCCGACACGTCAGGATTTGCAGGAGCTGCGGTGAGGCCTGCAAGTCCTATTTGACCTGACCCTGCTTCCTCAGCATGCCGACGCCGAGAGCGATGACGACTATCCCGATGACGATGGGGAAGATCCACCACAGTTCGAAGTTCGCGAGCTCCGGGGGAAGCCCCCGTATATTCTTCAACCCGAACTCGAAGATTATCCACAGCCCGATGAGGATGACGATTATCGCCCAGAACCACGAACCCCTGCGGGACCCGCCCGAGCACCCGTCGTCGCATTGGTCCCTTCTCTGCTCCCTGACCCCGACCACCCCGGCTCCGAGCGGGGCGCCGCAGCTATTGCAGAACCTCGCGTCGTCCTCATTCTTCCTGCCGCATTTAGCGCAGTAGACCATGCCTTACACCGAGCGCGAATCTGGTCTCGTGCTAATAATGCTTTCCCGCAAGGAAGGACTCTGTCTCACATCCCACTTCTCAGGCCTGCTGAGCCCCGCCCCTCGACTTCAGCCTGGCCTTCAGCGCTTCTATCGAGACCACCGGATAGGGATCAACCTTTCGTAGGACCGCGAGGTATATGCTCGCGAGGTCACCGAGCAGCAGGGTCCCCAGCATCCTCGAGAGCAGGCTGTCTCCCTGGCTCTCGACCTCGATCGGCTTCGCCCTCTTCCCGATGATCACCCTCGTCGCATCGAGCCTATTCCGGAGCTCCTCCGTCTCGTCGCGGTCCCTCAGGAATATCGGCAGGAACCGCCCCGCCGCCTGACTCCCGCCCCAACCCTCGATCTCGTTGTGGTCCGCCTCGGGGAAGGACGAAGCCCAGGCGAGGATCTTCGCGTTCTCGTTGAACTCAGTCTGCCACCGCCTCGCGACAGGGGCGAAGGCCATAGAACCGTAGATGATCGGCGTCTTGCCGTAGACCTTGAGCGCGATCGACTTGGCCCTATTCACCTTCACGCTCTTGTCAGGGTTGAGCGCCTTCCTCTCCTCCTCAAGGTGCGCCGCCGCCTTCTTGATCTCCTTGTCGACGTTGTCCACGATGACGCTGCGGCACAGCCCCGCGATCGTCCCGAACAGGTAACCGAACGCGCCGCGCGGCGGGTATCCCTGTGGCACCCCGACCCGCTCGACGCGATTCTCCTCGCAGAAGCTCGCGAGCTCACCGCCGCTGCTGATCCCAATGAGCTTGCACCCGATGCCGAGCGCCTGACTCGCGGCACTGAGAGTCTCCTCGGTGTCCCCCGAGTAGCTCACCGCGATGACGACGTCGCCCTCGCTCGCGTACGCGGGCAGGCGGTAGTCCCTTACGACCTGGATGTCGGTCGCGCGCCTGTCCATCGTCCAGGCGGCAAAGACATCGGCCGCGATGGCCGAGCCGCCCATCCCGGCGACGAATATCTTCCTCATGTCCGAGGGCAGATTGAATGCGCTCCCCTGATCCAGGCCGAAGACCATCTGCTCGGGCAGCGACGACATGATGCCCAGCAAGTCCCTCTTGTCGATCCTCGAGACTTCTGCGGGGGCTAGCATCGGTGCGGAGGCATCTGCTGCGGGCTATTATGACTATCGCAGGCGGGAAGCTCTACCCGTTTCTTGGTAGTTACACCAATCTTGAAATACGCCGGCGGCGTGGTGAGCCTCGTGAATAACCTAGGGAAGGCTCTGGACGACCTCAGGGCGGGCCGGTTCATTTTGGTCTATGACGCTGACGGGCGCGAAGAGGAGACCGACATGTGCATCGCCAGCGAGTTCATCAGCCCCGAGGCCGTGAGGTCGATGCGCAAGGACGCAGGCGGCTGGATATGCACCACGATACCGCCGAAGATGCTGAGCACCCTGGACATCCCGACCCTTGCCGACCTGTTCATCCAGGGAGTGAAGGAATTCCCGTCGGTCCGGGGGATAGTGCCGGAGAGGCTGCCCTACGACCGCAAGTCCGCCTTCAGCCTCACGATAAGCCACCGCAACACCTACACCGGGGTCACCGACAACGACCGCGCCCTCACTATCAGGCGGTTCGCCGAGTTCGCGAGCGAGGCGATCAAGCAAGGGAACGGCTGGGCGGTCAGGACGTTCGCGAAGGAGTTTCTCGCGCCCGGTCACGTGGCGCTGCTGAAGCCGTCTGTTCCGCTTCTCGCCTCGCGCTTCGGTCACACTGAGCTCACCACCGCAATGGCGGCGATGGCGGGGCTGACCCCCTCGACGACGATCTGCGAGATGCTCGGCGACGACGGCGAGGCGCTCTCCAAGATCGAGGCAAAGAAATATGCGGAGGCACACAATCTCGCATTCCTCGAAGGGCGGGAGATCCTCGAGGCGTGGCGCTCATGGTCAGGGTAATGGCGACGGGGGTTTTCGACCTGCTCCACCTTGGTCACGTTCACTACCTGACTGAGGCGAAGAAGCAGGGGGACGAGCTTGTGGTTGTCGTTGCCAGGGACAGCACCGCCAGGAACGTCAAGCACCAACCGATCACCAAGGAGGAGATGCGCCGGGAGCTTGTTGCGGCGCTGAAACCCGTCGACAAGGCGATTCTCGGCCACGAGGGCAACATCTATGACATCCTCGACGAGGTCAAGCCGGACGTGATCGCTTTGGGCTACGACCAGAAGCACGACGAGGCGCAGATCATCAGGGAGTGCAAGGCACGTGGACTCGCGAACACCAGGGTCGTCAGGATGCCCAAGTTCGAGGGCGACATCAATGGCACCAGGAAGATCGTGAGGCGGGTGGCCGAATGGCTCAGGATGCAGGAGAGGCTGGCGCTGGTGGAAGACAGGAAGGTGTGAGCACATGGAGGACGTCTGCGTTTCATGCGGCAAGCAGGTCTCCTGGGCGGAGTTCTACAGGTGCGAGAAGTGCGACGGGAATGTCTGCGAGGACTGTCTTGTGGTCAAGGACGAGGTGCAGATGTGCCCCGCCTGCGCCGGCGGCGATGGCGGCGGTGAGGCATGAAGAAAATCGGCATCGCTGACACGACGTTCGCGCGGTGCGACATGGGCAACTCCGCGATCAATCAACTGAAGGAGCAGGGCACGGGCTTCACGATAATCCGCTACACGGTCCCGGGAATAAAGGACCTCCCCGTCGCCGCCAAGAAGCTGTTCGAGGAGAAGGAGTGCGACATCGTCTTGGCGCTCGGCATGCCCGGGCCCGAGGACATAGACAAGCAGAGCGCCCTCGTCGCAGACTATGGGTTCCAGCAGGTGCAGCTCGCTACGAACAAGCACGTCCTCGGCGTCTTCGTGTACGAGGACGAGGCGAAGGACAAGAAGGAGCTGGCGAGGCTCGCGGACAGGCGGTCGAGGGAGCACGCGGTCAACGCGTTCAACTTGCTCTTCCATCCGGAGAAGCTGACGATGAAGGCGGGTACTGGCCAGAGAGAAGGTTTCGAGGACGCGGGTCCTCTAGAGGTGAGGTGAGATGAATCTAGGAGTAGTGGTGTCTGAGTTCAATTCGGACGTGACCTATCTGATGCTGGAGAGGGCGAAGGAGCATGCGGCGTTCCTGGGGGCGACGGTGAAGGAGGTAGTCAAGGTGCCGGGCGTGTACGACATGCCCGTGGCGGCCAAGGCGCTCCTAGCCAGGGTGGACATCGACGGCATAGTCGCCCTCGGCGCCGTCATAGAGGGGGAGACGAGGCACGACGAGATAATCATGCAGCAGGCGACGAGGAAGCTCATGGACATCTCCGTCGAGACGGGCAAGCCTGTCGGCCTCGGGATAACAGGTCACGGCATGACGAGGTTGCAGGCCCTCGACAGGATAGACAACGCGAAGCAGGCGGTCGAAAGCGCGGTCAAGATGCACCAGAGGCTGAGGGAGCTCAGGATCTAGGAACAGGTCCAGAGCCTCTGAGCGGAGCCGATAGCATCAATAACCCCTGCGGCCAATAAGGCAGGAGCGATTTGGCTCGGCGATGTCAATGATGCCGGAAAGCAAGGAGTTCGCAGTCTGCTCGCATTGCGGCAGTTCCAGGGTCAGGCCTCGCAGGGTCCTCGCCGGCCCGATACTCAGCGCGAACCGCGGGGCGAACTCATTCCACTGCGAGGACTGCGGCCAGGATGGGCTGCTCGTCACCTTCAATTCCGAGGACGCGGTCGCCAAGTTCCGCGATCAGAAGCATGGCGAGATTGCCGAGAAGGAGAAGCTCCCGCCGAAGGTCGAGGCAATCCCGATCATTCCCCTGGACGCCCGCGCGCCCCTGGGCTCTCCCCTGCTGGAATCGATGCCTTTCAGGTCCGCGGAGGTGGTGAGCATCCGCTGGAAGGATCAGGCGATAGAGAAGACGGAGTACGCGGTCAACTTCGAGGAATACTGGCGGGCCGTGGGGAGCACGCGCTACAGGGCAAGCACGGTCTACGTCCTCGACATCGGCGGCATCAACCATGGCGAACCGAGCTTCCAGGCGATGCGGGAGCTGGCGAAGTGCGACTGCAAGATCCTCTTCGACTTGGGAGTCAGCTCGACCGAAGACGTCATGGACGGCTTCATGGTCGACGTGGAGAAGGTCATCGCGTCGACGAAGAGCCTCAGGACGCTCCAGGACTTCAAGGACATCTACGCCCTCACTGATGACTGCGTCCCGTGCATAGACTGGGACGACGGGGTGCTCTGGGCCGGCGGGGTGAAGACTCACAACCTGAAGGAAATCGCGGCCACCCTGAAGGGGATCGGCTACGATTCGCTGGTCTTCATGGACATGAAGCGGCTCGGCACGTGGTCAGGGCCGTCGATGGAGCTCGCCGCTACCCTGCCTTCATTCGGCCTGCGGATTTATCTTGGCGGGGGAATCAAGGAGGAAGATGTCCCGATGCTCCTCGACAAGGGCATCTACGCCGCGCTAATCGACCCATACACGCCTGTGATCAGGGACATGGTCGTTCCGAAAAGCACCGCCGCGAAGCCTACCGCCGCGGAGACTCCGAAGCCAGCCGCGACCCCTGATGCCAGACCGTCGCCGGTCTAGGCGACCTCGGTGGGTCCCCTGAACTTCTTGCCTACCTCGGTGTACCGAACCACCTCTTCCTTGGACCTTGGGGAGAACTTCTCGAAAGCCTTCATCACGTGGGCTTTGGTCAGCTTCACCTTCTTAACCTCCTTGTCACTGAGCTTCCCGCCGCCGAGGACGAACTCCCTGATCGCGAACATCGATGCCTCGTTGCACGCCGCCGCCAGATCGGCGCCCGTGAATCCTTCGGTGTTCTTCGCGAGGACGTCGATGTCCACGTCATCCGCAAGAGGTTTGTCCTTCAGGTGAATCTTCAGTATCTGTTTCTTGGCCTCGATGTCAGGCATGCCGATGAATATCAGCCTGTCGAACCTGCCTGGCCTCAGCAGCGCCGGGTCGACCATGTCCGGCCTATTAGTCGCGGCTATGACAGTGACGTTGTTCAGCTCCTCCAGGCCGTCTAGCTCGGTGAGCATCTGCGAGATGACCCTCTCGGTCACGTGAGCGTCGGCGCTCATGCCGCGCACTGGCGTGACCGCGTCTATCTCGTCGAAGAAGATGATGCAAGGAGCCGCCTGCTTCGCCTTCCTGAATGTCTCCCTCACCGCCTTCTCGCTCTCCCCGACCCACTTGCTGAGGAACTCCGGCCCCTTGACGCTGATGAAGTTCGCCTCGGCCTCCGTGGCCACCGCTTTTGCCAGAAGCGTCTTCCCCGTCCCGGGCGGTCCGTAGAGCAGGACGCCCTTCGGCGGCTTCGCGTCCATCTGGGTGAAGAGCTTGCCGTACTTCAACGGCCACTCCACCGCCTCCTGCAGCTCCTGCTTCGCCTCAGCCAGCCCGCCGATGTCGTGCCAGTGCACGTTCGGGTTCTCGACGAACACCTCGCGCATCGTGCTGGGCTCCATCTCCCTGAACGCCTGCAGGAAGTCCTGGCGCGTCACGACCAACCTGTTCAGCACCTCGACAGGAATCTCCTCCATCTCGAGGTCCAGGTCCGGCAGTATGCGCCTCAGCGCCCTCATCGCCGCCTCCCTGCAGAGTGCCGCCAAATCCGCGCCGGCGTACCCGTGCGTAATCGCTGCGAACTCCTCCAGCTTCACATCCTCCGCCAGCGGCATGCCGCGCGTGTGTATGTGCAGTATCTCCAGCCGCTCGTCTTTGTCCGGTATGCCGATCTCGATCTCCCTGTCGAACCTTCCCGGCCGCCTGATCGCATTGTCCAGCGCATTGGGGCGGTTCGTCGCCCCTATCACGACGACCCTGCCCCTCGTCTTCAGGCCGTCCATCAATGCCAGCAGCTGTGCCACCACCCTTCGCTCCACCTCGCCAGTCACCTCATCCCTGCTCGGGGCGATGCTGTCTATCTCGTCGATGAAGATGATACTCGGCGCGTTCTCCTCCGCGTTCTTGAACACCTCTCTCAGGTTCTCCTCGCTCTGACCGTAGTACTTGGACATGATCTCCGGACCAGTCAGCGGCACGAAGTTGGCCTGCGTCTCGTTCGCGACCGCTTTGGCCAGCAGGGTCTTGCCCATGCCAGGGGGCCCGTGCAGCAGCACTCCCTTGGGAGCCTCCACCCCGAGACGGTCGAAGACCTCCGGGTGTCTGAGGGGGAGCTCGATCATCTCCCTTACCTTCTTCACCTCGTCCTTCAGCCCGCCTATATCCTCGTAGGTGACGCGGGGGATCTTCAGCTCCTCCTCCACGGGCTTCTCGCTGATCGCGACCGCCGTGTCCTCGCTGATGAGAGCGACCTCGCCCCCCGGATTGTAGGAGACAACGACAAGCTCGATCTTCTTGCCCATGACGAGGATCTCGACTATGTCGCCGCGCATCACCACCCTGCCCGCCAGCGTCTGGGCGAGGTACTCCTCCCCGCCCATTATCCTCAGCATCTCCGTTGGAGCGAAGCTGATTTTTTTTGCTGGTTTCGGCGTGACCTTCCTCAGGCCGGCCTTCTCGTCGATCCCCACGGAGGCGTTGCGGCGCGCGTTGCCGTCGATGCGGATCACGCCGCGGTTCTCGTCCTCCGGATAGCCCGTGAAGACCTGCAGTGCGGTCCTCTTCTTCCCCTCTATGATGACGGCGTCGCCGTCTTCCAGTTTGAGGAGGGGCATCAACGCCGGGTCTATCCTAGCGACGCCCTTGCCGACGTCACGTTGCCGCGCTTCCGCTACCCTGAGGAACTTCTCGTCTTCGCCCATCGCATTGCACCGCCGGTCGAACCAGGTTCTACTGCAGCTTCAACTTGTGCGCCTTCACGTCCGTGGGTCTCAGCTTCGGAAGGGTCAGCTCGAGCACGCCGTTCCCCAGCTTGCCCTCTGCCTTCTCCGCCTCGACTTCCTCGGGCAGCGGTATCCTCCTGTAGAAGGAGTTCCTGCCTATCTCGCGGTAATAGTATCCTTCGTGCTCCTCTTCCTTGCCGGACTGCCGCTCCGCCCTGATCTCCACGGAGTCACCGTGGACCGTGATATCGATGTCTTCCTTCGTGACACCGGGCATCTCGGCCTTCAGCACGAACTCCTTGCCGGTGTCTTTCAAGTCGGTGGCGGGAGTGGTGAGCGCCATGCTCCTGTTCCACCAACGCGGCTCCCATCGCGGACCCAAGGGGCGGCCGCGGAACTCGGGCAAACCCCGCCAGAAGTCCCTGAAGAACGGATTGGCGAACCTGTCCAGGTCGCCGAACTGGTCCATCATCCAAGGCCACTCCTCGCGGTTCGCGAGACCCCGTTCATCCTTCTCAGGCTTGTCTTCACTCTTCTTTATTCTCATTCGTTTAGCCTCCTTCGAAGTAGGGTAGATATGTTAGTGGTTCTATAAAAGTATATCGTGATTGAGTTTGTCAAAAAACTAGGGATATCTCGCCACGGGACTGGCATATCGTGCCCTGCCTTCTCCATAAGCCAAGCGCCGTGAGCGCTCTTTCTGGGACATTCTATCCCTGAAGATTTGACAACGCCTCGTGGTTCGACCCTGATGGCGGACTGGGTCAGGTGCCGCCCGAAGCGGCCAGGGAGGAGAACCTCAGCACCGGTTCGAGCTCGATCAGGAGTTATGGCTCGAGACGACCTCGCTCTCGTCGAACTGCACGCCGAGCTTCTCCGCCACCTTCCTGAGCTCGCTCTCCTTCTTGCGGAGCTTCTCCTCGCGGTTGAGTATGTCCATTGCCTTTTTCTGGACTATCTTGACGCGGCTCTCGAGGTCCCGCCGCCATTCTTCCATCTCCACGGTCGACGCCGTGTCTTTCACAGCTTCCGCGAGCTTCTCTTTCAGCTTCACGACCTCTGCCTGCGTCTTCTTCGCCTTCTCCGCGAGTTCCTCCCGTTCTTTTTCGAGCGAGCGTTCCTTTTCCTGGATGAGGTCGTCCCGGGTCTGGATTTTATCTTCTGCCTCGGTGATCTTGACCTCTCTCGTCCTCAGTTTCTCTTCTTTGTCGAGGAGCTCCATCGCCTTCTTCTGGAGGAACTTCATGTTCTTCTGGAGCTCCTTCTGCATGTTCTCCGCCTCGGTCTTCTCCTTCTCGGCTCTGGCGCGCTGGGTGAGCGCCTCTTCGCGCGCCCTGTCCGCCTGTGCGCGGCTTGATTGCACTTCCTCCACCCCGCTCTCGAGCTCCTTGCGTTCTCTGTCGACGTCCTCCATGTTCCGCCGGACCTCGGCTTCCAGCTTGGACAGGATCGACTCGCGCTTGGTGATGTCCTTCTGGATGCTGATGATGAACTGCTCGCGCGATTTGACATCAGACTCCTTGTTCTGCAGGTCTTCGGTCATGTTCTCCAGGCGCTGGAACTCGGCCGTAAGGTTCTGCTCACGCTGGGCGATGTCCGCCAGTCTGGCCTGGGTGTTCGCTTCTCGCTCTTCGAGTTCGGCGCGACGGGCCTCGACGTCCGACAGCGACGTGGAGAGGCGCGCTGCCTCCTGGTCCAACGAGGCGCGCTTGGCTGCAAGTTCCTCGGAGGTCTTCGAAAGGCTGTTCTCCAATGCCACTAGCCTCGCCTCGCGGGCCTGAATCTCGCTCGTTGCAGATTGGATTCTGACCTCCCTCGATCCGAGCCTCTTCGCGGCCTCGTTCAGCTGGGACACCTGAGCCTCCGCCGCACGCTCAGCTTTCTCCGCAGCAAGGCGGCGCTCCTCCAGCCGCGCCTCCATCTCCCTGATCTCTTCTGCGTGCCGCTTCATCATGTTCTCTAGTTCTGTCGCGACATACGCCCGGCGCTGCGCTTCCTCGATTAGCTTCTCCGAGCGTTGCGTTTGCTCGGACACGTCCTGCCTGGACGCTTCGAGCTGGTTGAATTCTTTCTCCTTGGATGCAGCCCATGCTGCCCTCTCCGCATCCAGTGCCTGCCGGTCGTGCGAAATCTTCGCCTCTCGAGCCGCGAGGCTCTTGTCGAATTCGGAAAGCTCGCGGGCCTTGGCGCTAAGCCTATCTTGGAGCGCGGCTGATTCCCGCTCGAGGCGCTCTTGGTCCGACTTGAGCTCTGCCTCCTTCGCGGCGAGCGACTGCCGAACCACCTCCGCCTCGGCGTGGAGTCGCCCTGACTCGTCGGCCTGCCTGACAGTTGCTTGGGTGAAATCGATCTCCCTGGTCTCCAGCAGTTTCGCAGTGGCCTCGAGGTCGGCCTCTTCCCTCGCGAGCCTATCCTCGCGTTCCTTGAGGGCGGACTGTGCCGACGCTACGCCAGCCTCCTTTCCCGCCAACTCGCGCGACCTCGCCTCCAAGGCTTTGGCCACCTTGTTCAATTCGCTCTCTCGCTCGCTGACCCGTAGAACGCGGGCAGAAACCTCCTCGTCGAAATGCGCGTTCCTCGACGCCAGCTCAGCCTCGGCATTCTTCAGCATATCTGCGCGCTTGGCGAACTCGTCTGAAAGCCTTGTCGCCTCTTCACGAAGCGCCCGCTCTCGCGGCTCGAGTTCGGATGCGCGTTCGTCAGCAATTTTCTTCGCGGCCTCCGCTGCAGTCTGCGCTTCCGTCGCCGTCTGCATGGCCTGCTTGACCTCGTTCTCGCAGCGCGCCAGATCATCCTTCGCGCGGTCGATGCGCGATTGATTGGTCTGGATTCTCATCTGTTGTTCCGCGAGGTTTGCTTCGTGTTTCTCGATTTCGCGCAGGCGGTTCTCGAGCGTTTCCTGCTGCTCCTTCATCTCTTGATCGAAGGCGTCATGCTGCTGATGCAGCAGAACCTGCTGCGACTCCATCGTTTGCTGCCAAGAGCGGAACTCCTCGGCCTTGCGGGCCTCAATCTCGAGAATCGTGGCGGCCTTCGCCTCGAGGGTCTTCGAAACCTTCTCATTCTCCTGCTCGCGAGCTGCGAGTTCAGCGCGCGCCTTCGCGATCTTCTCCGACTCCTCCTTGAGATTGGCCTCCTGCGAAGTGAGCTGGGAGAAAAGGAGTGCATGCTCCTCGGATTGACTCTGAAGTTGCTCCTCCTTGTCATGCAATGATTGCTCCTTGGATTCGAATTCGATTTCCTTGGCGGCGATGGACTCGCTCTTTCCCCGCCATTCGGCATCGAATTCCTTCCTCGCTGATTCGAGTTCATGCCGCTCCTTCTCTAGGGTCTTCTCCTGCTCGACTAGGGACATTTCCATTCGTTCGATACCCTCAGCTCGCCTGTCGAGAGAAGCCTTCAACGCCTCCATCTCATGCATATCCCGTTCCAAGATCTGTTCCTGCTGCTTCAGTCGGTTCTGCCACTGGGAGAAGCTCGCCACCTTCGTGCGGATCGAGGCGGCTTCCCGCTCGAGCTTGGTCATCGTCGTTGTCGTTTCGTCGAGCGCGCCGGCGAACGCCCTCGACCGCGCTCTCAGCGCACCCCATTTCTCCTGGAGTTCCCTGTTCGAGACATCCCATTTCTCCTGGAGTTCCCTGCTCGAGTCTTCCAAGTTGTTTTCGGCGGTCCTTGCGGCTCGCAGGCGAATCTTCACGCCCTCGTCGAACTTGTCTTGGACGTTCACGAGCATCTCGCGGGCGAACTCGATCTGTTCTATGGAAACGGGTCCGTAAGCCAGCAGGCACACCGCCAGCGCGTCCCCTTGCACGGTCTGCGCGTGGTACTTCTCCACCTTGACGGCTTTCTCGACAGCGTCAAGCGCTCCCGCTTGCAGAGTCTGTTCGTATGTGACCTCGCAGCGCGGGTCCAGGGTGAATTCCCTGAGCAGTCTCCTTCTGTCGTCCACAAGGAAGGCCTTCGCGGGCCTCCAGCGCGCTCTTTGCGCTATCATTCCAACCACCAAGAGTATTCCGAACGGGATTACCGCCAGCATGTAGGGGCTCCTCCACCACACCGGACTGAAGGAGATTCTCACCGATCGAGATGCGGTGGCGGTTCCATCGGATATCGTGACTGTGAAGACGGTGTCGGTCTGACCCGCCGGGAACGCGATGGTCAGGACGCGGCCGTTTGCCGTGACATAAGGACTGTCCGTTGTCGCGAAGATTTCAGACATGTTCGTGTCGACGTCGGAGATATAAGGAGTGAGATCGAGGGTGATCGTGGCTCCGTCGTCGATTTGGAGTTCCGCGATCGGCGCCAGGACAGGGGGATCGTTGACTGGCAAGACGATGACGAGGAATGTTGCTTCCGCGAACGCGCCGGAAGGATCAGTCACCCTGAGGCGGAGGGTCTCTGGACCAAACCAATCCCGGGGCGCCCAGAAGTCAACCGTGAGGTCGGCGTTTATTTCGAACAAGACGTGCGTCTCGCCGAGAATCGTGAATGTGAGCGGGTCGCCGTCGCGGTCAAAGAAGTAGAAGGCCGGGGATCCGCCGAAGGCATCGAGCCTGACGGTATCCTCATTGAATGAGACAGTCGGGATTGCAGAGAGAGCGATTGGCGCGTCGTTGACGGGTCGTACTGTGACAGGGAACGACCCCTCAGCGAAGCTGCCAGAGGGGTCAGTAGCGCGGACACGGAGGTTCTCCAAGCCGGACCAATTTGCCGCTGCCCACAAGTCCACGGTTCCATCCGGATTGACTCGAGAACTAACTTGGACGCCTCCCAGGACTGCTAACGTCAGCGGGTCTCCATCAACGTCGAAGAAGTGGGTCGTCGCGTCCCCTCCGAAGGCGTTGATCGCGACCGCATCTTCGTCGAAGACGATTGCTGAGAACGGCGTGATCAGGACCGGCGGGTCGTTGACAGGACGCACTGTGACCAGGAACAGTGCCTCAGCAGAGCTCCCGTTGGGATTAGTCGCCCGCACGAGCAGAGTCTCGGAGCCATCCCAGTTCGCCGTTGCCCAAAAGTCGACGGTGAGATTCGCATTGATTCGGGTCGAGACCTGAACGCCTCCCAATATCATGAACGAGAGTGGGTCGCCATTTCTGTCGAAGAAGAATGCCGAGATTGGCCCGCCGAACGCATCAGGAGCGACCGTGTCCTCGTCAAACGTGACGTCCGGAATCGGAGAAAGGAGAATGGGTGCGTGGTTCACGGGCATGATCGTGACGACGAAGGGGCCCTCCGCAAAGGCGCTTGAGGGGTCGGTCGCGCGCACCGTCAGCGTTTCGGAGCCGGACCAGTTCGTCGCGCCCCATAGATCCACGGTTCCGTTCGGATTGATCCTCGAGCTGACATTGACACCTCCGAGGATTGAGATGGTCAACGGATCTCCGTCCACGTCATAGAAGTTGCCGGTGGCATTTCCCCCGAACGCGTCGAGCGCTGTTGAGTTCTCATTGAAGGAGATCGCAGGGAAAGGCGTCACAAGGACTGGCGGATCGTTCATGGACCGCACAGTGACGAGGAACACACCCTCCGCGAATCCGCCGGAGGGGTCCATCGCCCTCAGGCGCAGAGTCTCAGAGCCGAACCAGTTCAAGGGTGCCCAGAAGTCGATCGTGTCGTCTGCGTTGACCTGCGAGGAAATGATCGCCGCGTCTAGGACTGCGAATGACAGCGGATCACCGTCAGGGTCGTTGAAGAACGCGGTGGCGGGTGCACCGAGTCCGTTGAAGGCGACAGTGTCCTCATCGAAGATGACGGTCGGGATTGTGGCAATGGGAACTGGCGGACTCTGAGCTGATGCAATGATCCGAATCACTGTCCACGCTGTGTCAGTGCCATCCGAGACCCACAGAGTCACCATGTACATGCCCGGAGCGCCGTATGTCACATCGAGGAAGGGATACGCGCCCGGGTTTGCCGTGACATTGGCTGGGTCAGAATCCCAGATAGCGAGTGCCGCAAGTGGCGTGTCCGGGTCCGCAACATAGAACGTGAGGTTGAGGCTGTACGTCGCAGCGACGCGGACATGCAGGTCCGGAATCGGTGCGATCGAAGGTGGTCTTGGTCCGATGATGTAGCTGCCCACGCCCTGTTCCTCGTCCCAGCCTGTCAGGTTGATATGGTCGACCGCGACCGCGCGCAGGGTGACCCCGTTGATGGGGACGCCTGGAATCCACAGGTATGAGCCGTCGATCGTGAAGTCGGATCCAATCGTATGCCATGAGCCGTCGAAGTAAGTGAAGTTAACGCGCACGACATCGGAATCCGTCGTGTATGCGATTGTGAGCGTCCCGTCCACCGCTTGGTTGTCCACCACGGTTCCGATCGTGATTGTGGGCGGCGTGTTGTCGACATCAATCGGGGAGACGATGGTCATGTTCGTGGCCGTCACGTTGTTCGTCACTGTGGCAAGGAGACTGCCGCTCGCGAAGTCCAGTCCAGAGGTATCCCAATAATAAGTGCCATTGAGGGTTGCGGTGCTCCCAATAGGTGTCCAGCCCATCCCATCATTGTAGTCGAACTGGACCGAGACAGAGTCCGTGCTGTTCGTATACACTATTGGCACGACGCCCGTCAGGAGTGCCCCCGATGCAGGGAAGCTGATCGCTATCCATGGTGGTGTGCCGAGAATCACGTGGATTTGCGCTGTCCCGATGATTATTCCGAAGGAAGCTTGCAGGGTCCCGTTGGCGGCGGGCGGGTTGGATGTGAAAAGAACATCTTGTCCCCATGAGATGTTGAGGCTGCCGACACCACCACCGACAGCCCATGTGAAGTTCACGTCGGGTATGGTGTTGTTGTATGAATCGTACGCCTGTGCGTTGAAAATCTGAGACGCGAATGCAGGCATTGTGACGTTGTCCGGCGTGACAACTATGCGGTTCACGGGGCCGGGCGAGACGGTGATGTTGTCGCTGAGACCGGTGACGGTGCTGAAGTTGGAGAAGATTCTGATAGTCTCTGCTTTGGTGTACGTCTCTGTTGCCAAGGTGGCGGCACCGCCCGCCGAAATCACGAGCGATGCCGTACCCAAGACACCCCCGCCAGGTGTTATCCCGTCTGGGAGGCGAGCCTCCAGGGCGACAATGCCTGTCCAGGAGGTCATCGTCGCGTTCAAGATGTCTTTCGCGGTCACAGTGACCGCGAACGGCGCTCCGGCGACCGCGGACGACGGGGCAGTCACGTAGAAGTGGTCGAGCCGGTGGGTGTATGTGAACCGGATTTCCTCAAGCACGGGAGTGATTAGGGTGTTGGCCGTGGATAGACTGGCACGGAAACGGATCTTTCCAGTCGCGATGCTTGCGGTCCGGAGATTCGCGGGTGGCGTGACAGCTATCCATGTACTGCCGGAGTCGAGGGAGTATTGGTACGAAATCGTCTGGCCATTGAGATTCTCCACAACTGTGAAGTTACCCCAAGCGGAGAGATCCGCCGGCACGAGGTCGTTTGTCTCGATTGTCCCTGCCGGTGGATAACGGAAATAGGATATGTTCACATCCCCTATGACTGGCATATGCCCTGGGTTGGTGACCGAGAGAAGGAGGCGGTAATCGACCCACCGCGAACTCCCTGTCATCGGGGAAGTCGATGAACTCGGGTATGGCGCAGGCCATCCAGACCACGTGGCGTCCACAGGATTCGTGTCTCCGATGCGGGTCTGAACAGTGACCGTTGCGTCATTGGGAAGTGTGAAGCGAACATAATCCACATCAACTGGGAGTGCGGTGCCGGAGAACCCATCGGTAACGAAGAACGCAGCCCGGACTCCGAGCGTATACTCGAACGAGGGTGTATATGTGTCCCGGACGGTCCATGCGGCACCGTTCGTGCTGGTCGAAGCGGTAAATGTGTTTCCCACGCGCCGGATCCGGACCCACGCGGGGACGGGGTTGCCGCTGGCGACGTCTACGCGGACCGTAGTGGCGGCATCGTCCGTCGCATAAACCCTCCAGTTCCTCGGCCCGCCCACATTCGTCTTCGATATGCTGTACCAATTATGGTTGTCAACGAGGATCATGAGGCCAGATTTCTGGCCATTCACAGCGGGGTTCACGCTGTATTTCATAATGGCGGTGAAATCCCCGACGAGTCTCTCCGAGAGGACATTGCCTGTGAACGTCCCGTCAGTGAAGTCAGTCCCGGTACTCGAGACGACATGGAGGCTCCCGGGCGTGGTCACGCCGACATTATATGAGGACGGCGGGTTAGTCCACGCCCATTTCGGGTCCAAGGAAGCGCCATTGAACTCATCCGAGACGAGGTCTCGGACCGACGGGTTCCACGAGATGTTCTTCCATGCGGCTGTGGTTCCTGGGCCGCCCACCTTGGAGATATACTCGGCAGTGGCCCCGACCACTCTGTACCAGATCTCCAGCTTCGGACGTCGGGTCGAGTCGATTGCGTAGTCTGAGGAGTAGAAAGTCTTGTCCGAGTCTGTCCCGGGGTTCGGCCCTTCGATCAGCAGGCCGTAGTTGGGCAGCCGCCCACGGTACCATAGGTCGACAAGCTGGGTGACGTTCCAGGTCCTCCAGCCAGCTGTGTTGTCGATGAACGTCTGGTCGATCACGCGCACGCTGAAATCGCCGCCCGCGGTCCCCCATTTGATTCCGGTGAGCCGATCGCTCCACGTCACCTGGGCCTCGTTCCACTGTGCAACCACATGGTGGAGGCTCGCGGTGAAGGAGTTGCCGAATCCCGCGCTCTGGTAGAGGCTTAATCTCGCGCCGTCAATCACTGCGCTCGCGGGAATCGCGGAAATGTCGAACCGGAGAATCGGCTGAGCGTCGGGGTTGCGGCCATCGAGGACGAGTGTGGTGCCGGCCCCGTGGTTGAGGTCCGGGTTCGTCTTCTCTAGCCACGCGTCTTCCCCGGTCGCCCCGGGCTGGAGGGTCAGGAGGGTGCCAGGCCCCGAAGGAATCGCCATTGCGACATCCCCAGGCCACCGAGCGATGTCTATGTTCGTCGCGCTGTCCGGGCCGGAGAAGTCTGCTTGGGTCGTGCTGTTCCACCAGAAGGTGGGCTGGCGCTCGAGGGTTGCATTGCTGCCCAGGATTTCCGTGTTCGTGAAGGTGTAGTCCGCAGGGTTCGTGAAGTTCCAGACAGCGTCTGATGTGCCGTCGGGATTATTCGTGATCGACGGGTCCGCGGAGACACGGCGTGAGAAGGGAGTTAGCGACGCCGAAGAAGCCAGCAGGACGATGCTGATTGCCATGGCGCGCACCAAGCCGGTTCTCATTGCGACGACTCCCCCTTTCATCCAGCAGTCGGGCTGCTGGGCTGGGAATCGCGATTTTACCAGTCTTCTTTCTATATAACAGGCATCTGGTGGTTATCTCTTCAGAGAATCACCACATGGAACCTCTCGAATATCGGTAAGCCCCAAATCCGTCGATTCCCGCCATTTTCAACTGCGAGAACGGCATGATGGCGGGGCGGAAAAATGGATGGATGCAGGTCGTTGGCTACTCCTGCCGTCCTCCGTAGCGCAGGCCTATCCCATTTCCCTTCTCACCGTGATGGGTATGACGCCTTTCTGGAACTCCAGTTCCGCGATCGAGAGCGGGTCGATGATGGTCTTGGGGACATCGACCAAGACGGGTGCACCCATGGAGATTTGGAGTGCCCGTGCGCCCAGTATCCTTGCTCTCTCGAAGCGCGTGTATTTCATCGACTGCCTCTGATAATGCTCCCTAATCGATGCGTTGCTCGATACCGAACACTCGGTGCGGCTTTAGGGTTTCGGATTCTCCTCAATGGGCAGGTAGTACATGATTCTTGGCATTTGGGCATGGCTGAATCCCCCGCTTCTCTCTGGAGGAACAGAACTTGCCGATGGGCAAACCTATAAATGACCGGGTCACCTACTCAACGGAGATTACCTTGGATGCACAAATACCGCCCCCGGCTGAGAAGCCTGCACGCCGCGTTATCCTGCCGGGCGACGAGGTTGCAGTGAGCGAGGAATACGAGTCGGGAGAGGGGACCTACGAGCGCGACGGGAAGATCTATGCGACCGCGCCGGGGATTCTGAATCTCGACGACGCGAGCAAGGTCGCCCGGGTCAGGATGTTCAACCCTCCCGCGCAGCTCAAGGTCGGCGACATAGTGTATGCGACGGTGAGCGACATCAGGAGTTCTATGGCGACGGCGCAAGTCGTCGTCCTCCATGGCGTCGACAGGCAGCTCAGCGGCGACACAGAAGCGGCAATTCACATCTCTAACGTCTCTTCCGATTACACCGAGGAGTTTAGGCAGGTGTTCTGCCTTGGGGACATCATCCGCGCCCAGGTGATCCAGGCTCAGCCTTCGCTCCAATTGACGACTGCCGGTCCGACATTGGGCGTCGTGAAGGCGCTATGTTCCGAGTGCAGGGGTCCCTTGGTGAGGAGAGGGAATGAGCTTTACTGCGAGAGGTGCGAACACAGCGAGCAGAGGAAGATCACGTCCGACTACGGCGACCTCACGCTCGATTCGCCAGCGAAGCAGCTGAGCATCGCATTCTCCGGCGACCGCAGAGAGCGGAGGGGCGAGGGCAGAGGCGAAGGGCACGGGTACCGCGGAGGGGACAGAGGGGACAGGGGCGACAGCGGAGATCAGAGAGGCGGGAGAGGCCGAGGTCCCCCGCGGAGAGGTGGTTACGAACACCGTGGCGGCGGCGGGAGAGGCAGGCCGCCGAGGCGCGATGGCCCCAGGCACTGAGTGATGAGTGCGATAATCAGCATTATCATTCACAGCCAAAAGCATATGAACCCGCGAAGATATGCATAGGGTGTAGGTAGCAGATGCCGCAATCCACTGAGGAACTTCTACAGGAGATCCAACGGCTCAGGACGGAGATTCAGCAGCTGCGCGAGATGGTGAACGCGCTGTTCAACGCGGTCTTCGAGGATCTCGAGGAAGACTGGGACACGCTCCCGCACCGCGAAGACTTTAACGCCTACAACTGATGCCTTGCCGGCTTGACGGCATGAGCGACATTACTTCTCTAGTCTCTCGTCACGACGAGTGGCGGCTTCGCGAGTGCATCAACCTGCAGTGTTCCGAGAACGTCACGAGCAAGGCGGTCAGGAAGATACTATCCTCCGACATGGGCCATAGGTACACGCTGCCCATCAACCAGGACGTGCACGGGTCATTTGTCGAGAACGCGTACCGTGGGACGCGGTACATGGACGAGATAGAGGCGTTGGGGGAGAAGCTGGCCGCAGAACTCTTCGGCGGGAAGTTCGCGACGGTCAAGCCGCTCTCGGGCCACATTGCCGCAATGATCATGCTCACTGCGATTTGCAGGAAAGGTAACAGGATGCTCGTCGTGGACGCGAGGCATGGCGGGTATGACGGCTATCTTCCAGAGAACATGGCCGGCATGTTCGGCTTCAAGGCGGGTTTCCTTCCTTTCGACAAGAGGAGGTGGAATGTTGATTCCGGCGCTGCGGCTCGCAAGATCAGGAAGGAGAAACCTAGGCTCGTGGTCCTGGGGGCCAGCTTCATCCTGTTCCCATACGATATTCGGCCAATACGAGAAGCTGCTGACGACGTCGGTGCGCGGCTCGGCTACGACGGATCCCACGTCCTCGGGCTGATGGCGGGAGGCGAATTCCAGAAGCCTTTCGAAGAGGGTGTCGACATCCTTGTGGGGAGCACGCACAAGTCATTGTTCGGGCCGCAGGGAGGGCTAGTGGTCTGCCGGGATGACAGCCTGGCCGATGACGTCCGGAAGGCGTTCTACTGGAAGGTCATGGACAACGCTCACTGGAACAGGATCGCCGCGTTGACGCAGGCGCTGTCGGAAGTGAAGAGACATGGGGCGAAGTATGCGCGGCAGGTCGTGAAGAACTCGAAGGCCCTCGCGTCTTCCCTGCATCGTGGCGGGTTGGAGTTGAGGTTTCCAGAGCTCGACTTCACCGAATGCCACCAGATGCACGTCGATGAGCGCGCGCTCAAGGCGGATTGGAATCTCACCCTGGACCAGTATGCCAAGAAACTGGAGAGGAGCAACCTGATCGTCGACGCGGTCGGCCGCATCGGGACGAATGAGCTCACGAGGTTGGGCGGGCGGGAGGAGACCACCTCCGAGATCGCAGACATGATTCTTCGTGCCCTGAAAGATGAGGACGTAGCGCGGGAAGTTGCCGCCCTGCGCTCCAATCTCAGGATGAGTTACTGCTAGCCAAGGGGAAAAAGACAATAAGCCACACCAGTCATGTCCATCCACCGCATGCCCAATCTGGATAGATACAGCCGCCAGACAGTCCTCGAACAGGTCGGCAAGGAAGGCCAGAAGAGATTGCTCGATGCACATGTCTCCGTTCTCGGCCTCGGGGCCCTCGGAACCGTGAGTTCGACTCTGCTGGTAAGGGCCGGGGTTGGGCACCTCACCGTCATCGACAGGGACGTCGTCGAACTCGTCAACCTCCAGAGGCAGGTACTCTATGGAGAGGATGACATCGGGCTGCCAAAGGCACCTGTAGCCGCCGCAAGACTGAGACAGATGAACTCCTCGATCAAGGTCGAGGGCATGGCGAAGGATGTGAGCAGCGCCAATGTGCTCGGACTCCTCAAGGGTTCGGAGCTTATTCTCGACGGCACCGACAACCTCGAAACGCGATTCCTACTGAACGAGGCTTGCGTGGAGACCGAGACTCCGTGGGTCTATGCGGGGGTCATAGGGACAGAGGGACGGGTCATGTCGATAGTCCCCGGCAAGACCGCGTGCTTCCGATGCTTCTCCAGAAGCCTTCCGGCCCCTGGGACTCTGCCAACGTGCGAGACCGCCGGGGTACTCAACTCAGTAGCTGCCGCCACCGCGTCTCTGCAAGTAACGGAAGCCATCAAGCTGATGGTCGGGGAGGAACCTGCTGGACATCTCATGGTCCTCGACGGATGGTCCCCCGAACTGCTGCGAATCAAGATGCCCCGGAGCAGGACCTGTCCGGTCTGCGTCGGCGGCAAGAGGGAGTATCTTGGCGGGAGGAGACCCCAGGTGATAACCGCCCTCTGCGGCGGGAACACGATATCGTTCGACCCGCTGCACAAAGGCAAGGTCGATTTGGCGGGAATCGCGATGAGACTCGAGAAGATTGGGAAGGTTAAAGTGGCGGGCGGGGTGGTGGTCTTCGAGACGGGCAGGCACAGAATGACGATATTTGAAGATGGGCGGGCGTTAATCAAAGGCGCGCGCAGCCCGGGAGAGGCGAGGTCCCTCTATTCGAAGTACGTCGGGCTGTGACCTGAGGAAGTGAATGATGACCAACATCGCTGGAAAGGGGTTGTTGCTCTTGAGTGGTGGGTTCGACAGCCCCGTGGCCGGCCACCTCATGAAGCAGCAGGGCCTTGACATCGACGCGATCCATTTCTCGCTCGAACCCGTCACCGACGACGCAGCCGAGAAGAAGTGCATGGAGCTCGCGAGGATAGTCGGGCTTCGAAAGGTGTATGTCGCGAAAGTCGGGGACGCATTCACGAAGATTGCGGCGATGTGCTCACACCGATTCTATTTCGTCCTCAGCAAGAGGCTGATGGTCCGGGTGGCCGAGGCCGTGGCCAGGCGCGACGGCTACAGCTTCCTCGTCACGGGGGAGAACCTCGGACAGGTCTCGAGCCAGACGCTGCAGAACCTGACTGTCATCGACAATGCCGCCAGGATCCCGGTTTTGCGTCCGCTTCTCGGCTTCGACAAGCAGGAGATAATCTCGGTGGCGAAGAAGCTGGGAACATACGAGACCTCGAAGGGCCCTGAGATATGCGACGCGCTCGGCCCCGACAAGCCGTCGACAGCCGCCACTCTGCCGGAGATCCTTCAAGAGGAGACTAATCTGAACGGCGAGGGGCTTGTCGAGAAAGTGGTCGGTGATATGGAAGAGAGAGCGATACCTCGCGACGCCAAAGCCGCCGACAAGAGGGAGGCCGCTGGATGACCTATTACTTGCTCAAGCCCTGCAAGACCTCCGCGGGCTTCACGAGCACCTTGAAAAAGAGGACGAAGCTCAATCTCAAGGACGCGAAGCCGAAGTTGGAGGCGGCGGGATACAAGGTAACCGATGTCGAGGTCATGCTCATCCTCGAGGGCCCGGGGGGCATGACTGTCTACGAGAGCGGCAAGATCCTCCTCAAGACGAACGACAAGGATGAGGCGCAGCATCAGATTGATTCAGTCTACGGGATCCTAGGTCTGTCTGAAGAGAAGGCCGAGACCCCCGCCTAATGCTTATCTATATGCATTCCGAATCCACCGTCGTGAGATTCGTCCTGGACACCTCGGCTCTCATGAGCGGCAAGACGTTCGAGGGCGATCTGTACACGACGCCGGAGGTTCTGAGCGAACTCAGGAGGTTCGGCGTTACCCCGCAGCTTGAGGCCTTCATCGAGAACAAGGTCCGAATCGTCACTCCCGGTGACGAGTCAGTCGATGTGGTGAAGCGCAAGGCCGAAGAGACGGGGGACGTCAATCGGTTGTCGCCGACGGACATCGGCATCCTCGCGTTGGCGGTCGAATTGAGAGCGGCTCTTGTGACAGACGACTATTCCATCGAGAACACGGCGAAGGCGATGGGCATCCGGTACGATACGGTGATGATGCCAGCGATCAAGGAGGAGGTCCACTGGCGGTATCGCTGCACCGGCTGTCTCAAGTTCTGGCCCGAATGGCACAGCGCGTGCCCGGTTTGCGGCGCTCGGCTAAAGACATCCAGATCGAAGAAGAAGTGACTACTTCCCGAAGCGCCTGTGGCGCATCTGATAGGATCTTATGGCCCGCAAGAAGTCAATTTTCCTGAAGCCCGGCCAGTAGACGTCCACGAAGTACAGTTCGGAGTAGGCGAGCTGCCACAGGAAGAAGTTGCTGATCCTCTCCTCCCCGCTGGTCCTCAGGATCAGGTCCGGGTCCGGGATATCGGCCGTCCATAATCGCCTCGAGAAGAACTTCTCGTCAACGTCTTCCGGCGCAATCTTCCCGCTGCGCGCGTCTCGCACGAGCCCCCTGATGGCGTCGAGGATCTCCTCTCTCCCGCCATAAGCGATAGCGAGGTTCAGCCTGTACTTGTCGTATCCCTTGGTTCTGGCCTCGCAGTATTCGATTGCCTCGACGACCTCCCTCGGGAGCATGTCCCGCCGCCCGAGGACCGTGATCCGTATCTGGTTCTTGTGTACCCTCCCCTCGTCGCCCGCCCTGCGGAAGTTCTCGGCGAAGAGGCGCATGATGTGCCCGACCTCCTCCGTGTCCCTCGAGAAGTTCTCGGTGGAGAAGGCGTACACGGTAAGGATCTTGACGCCGGCCTCGAGGCACCACTCCAGGACCTCCTCCAGCTTCTCCCGCCCCTTCTCGTGCCCGGTCAGCGGCCTCAGCCCTATCGATTCAGCGAACCGCCGGTTGCCGTCCATGATTATGGCGACATGCTCGGGGACGGGTCGCGATTTGACCTGCTGGACTAGGTTCCTCTCGTAGGCCTGGTATGCAGCATCGCTGAGCATCTTGGAGATATCGACAGGCAACGACCGTTCTCATCGTCCATCCGCTTATTAACTTTCTCGGCGAGCCGATTCCGCAGGATCCTCTCAGCCAGAATCGCTAGTCCCGAAACTTTAAGTAGAACACCTTTTATCAATCAGCCAGATACAAACAGGAATCCTCCAGTGGAGCCGATGAAGCATAGCGAATATATGGAGCTTTATCGAAAGCTCTCCACGCCCGAAGATATCGATTTTCTGGCGGAGAACTTTGGATACGGCAAAGAACTCCTCCTGGTCATCTACACGCAGCGAGTGACACGAGACGCGACGAAGCGCTACTACCGTGTCAAGGACCAGGCGAAACGCCTTCTGAGGATGTGGCAGGACGGACAATCATTCGTCCAGATAGCGAGGAGATACGACTTCCCGCCCGTGCTCACCGCCATGATGATAATGGAGCAGAGGAAGGTCTCGCGGAAACAGTTCTGGAAGCTCGTGTCAGACCCTGGGTTGTCGGGAGACGCCGGTCTCCGGAAGGATTTGCAGCAGGCCCTGAAGGATGACATCGTTTACTCGCCATCCGGAGTCGAGACGCAATACGCTCGAGGGAGATGGGGCGAAAAGATGCTCACTGACTGGCTCGATGCTCGAGGTCTCCAGTACAGGACGGAGAAGCAGCTCAAGTCCGAGTACGACAAGACACCTGATGTGCTGCTGCATAAACCGATTGAGTGGAACGGGTCGAAGAACTATTGGATAGAGAGCAAGGCAATCGTCGGCGACCCCGTCGAGATAAAGCGCCACATCAGGAAGCAGCTAGGTCCGTATTGGGAGATTTTCGGGGATGGGATAGTGGTCTACTGGTTCGGCTTTGTGGACGATGTGAAGCTCGAAGTGCCCAAAGGCATTAGCATGGTCGATCAGCGCTTCTTCGAACGGGACGACGTCGTGCCTCTGCCCCAAACGGTGAAGCGAGTCGGAAGCAGCTGAATTCCATTGCGGTATCCCCGTCCCAAGAAAGCCTTATAGGGTTCAACAACATCGTCGGCTCGATGCCTGAAAATGAAGCGGGCCGAGTGAGGCTCCCACAGCTGAGAGGCGGAGAGATTTTCGGAATCGCGGACCAGCTCCTCGGCGCATCGCGAATCAAGGTAATGTGTGCGGACGGCAAGAGCCGGCTGGGGAGAATCCCTGGCAAGTTGAAGAAACGGATGTGGATAAGGGAGGGGGACTTGCTGGTCGTCAAGCCTTGGGACTTCCAGGACGAGAAATGCAACATCATCCACAGATACACCAAGACCGAGGCCAGCTACCTGAGCAGGCGTAGGGCGATACCTAAGACAATCGATATATTCTAGTCGCTACTTACGGCTTTTGAGGAAAGCTCCTCCAATGTGCCCTCCGTTATCCCGAAACAGACTCAGACTGGACGAGAAGAAGCTTCTCGTTCTCGAGGAGCGCATCGACGGATGGCGCGCTCGCGTCAAGGACGACAGCCAGGCAAAGACTTATGGCGAGGTCTTCGACCAGAGGACGCTCATGGTCATCTACAAGCTCATCAACGAGGGAGCCGTTTCGACCGTTGACTATCCTGTCTCGACGGGGAAGGAGGGCAATGTATTCCATGCGACGGCGAACGGCGAGCCTGTCGCGCTCAAGATATACCGAGTCAGCAATGCGGCCTTCCGCGCGCTTTCAGACTACATCCTGGGCGATCCTCGCTTCAAGGGACTGAAGGGAAGCAAGAGGAAAATCATCTGCGCCTGGGCGACAAAGGAGTACAAGAACCTCGAGAGGATGCACCTCTCGGGGACAAGGGTCCCGAGGCCAATCGCCGTGGAGGAAAATATACTAGTCATGGGCTATTTAGGTGACGAGACAATGCCCGCCCCGATGCTCAAGAGCGTGAAGCTCAAGGATCCGGAGTCGGTAATGGACGACGTGATAGACAACATGAAATGCATACAAAAAGCGGGGCTGGTACACGGAGACCTGAGCGAGTACAACATCCTCATCTGGGACGGGAAGACATACATCATCGATGTCGGGCAGGCGGTCACGCTGGATCATGTCAACGCGAATGAATGGTTCAAGAGGGATGTGGAAAACGTCGCGCGGTACTTCCGCCGCCTCGGTTGCGACATCACGCCGGAAGCGGTCAATCAGCGAGTCAGGGGTGTGTAAGATGTTCTACGTGAGAATACCTGTCGACAGGGTCGGGGTCCTCATAGGCGAGCAGGGACAGACGAAGGGCCGCCTCGAGGAGCTGACCGGGGTCAAGATCACTGTCGATTCGAACACCGGCGAGGTCACAATCGATGAAACCGGGGCAAAAGATCCAACGTTCTCGCTGAAAGTGAGGGACGTGGTCACGGCGATAGGGCGGGGTTTCTCTGAGGAGAAAGCATTCCTGCTCATGGACGATGACATGTACATTCAGGCTTTCGACATCAAGGAGTTCGCGAGCGACAGCAAAGACAGGGTCGCGCAGATCAAGGGGCGCGTCATCGGGGCGGGAGGCAAGACCCGCCGCCTTCTCGAGGAATTGGCGGGAGTCGACATCTCCGTCTCCGGGCACACGGTTGCCATAATCGGCGACGCGTTCCATCTGGACATCGGTAGGCAGGCGGTCGAGATGCTGCTTGGCGGGAGCGAGCACAAGACGGTCTACCGTTTCCTGGAGCGGAAGAGGCAGGAGATCAAGGCATACGAGACGGGCCTGTAGCCAGTATTTCTGGGCAGTCGCAAATTCTTAAGTAATCGGCTCGTGTCCCAACCGATCGGTGAGCTGATGTCAAAGTACGTTTACTTCTTCAACGAAGGCAGTGCAAGAATGCGTGACCTCCTCGGGGGAAAGGGGGCTAACCTGTGCGAGATGACGCGCCTGGGCATGCCCGTGCCTCAAGGTTTCGTGATAACGACCGAAGTCTGCGTCCATTATACGAAAGAGGGCGCGTACCCGCCAACGCTCGACGAGCAGGTGAATGCCGCTCTCGCCAATGTCGAGAAGGAGATGGGCCTGAAGTTCGGGGACGAGCACGAGCCCCTGCTGCTCTCCTGCCGGAGCGGGGCGAGGCGCTCGATGCCCGGGATGATGGAGACCGTGCTCAACGTCGGCCTCTGCTCGAAGACGATCCCAGGTTTGATTGAAAAGACGCGCAACGAGCGATTCGTCTATGACGCCTACCGCAGGCTCATCATGATGTATTCAGACGTGGTCATGGAGAAAGCGGAGGGCATCGAGACGAAAGAAGGCGAAGGCATCCGTGACAAGTTGGAATCGCTGATGGCGGGGATGAAGAAGAAAAAGCACTACACTCAGGATACGGAATTGACCGCCGAGGATCTCAAGGAACTCTGCACTCAGTTCAAAAAGAAAGTCAGGGAGGTCATGGGCAGGGATTTCCCCGACGATCCGATGGAGCAGCTCTGGGGGTCGGTCGGTGCTGTCTTCAAGAGCTGGAACGGCAAGCGCGCCGTCTCATATAGGAGAATCGAACACATCCCCGACGATTGGGGGACCGCAACGAACGTGCAAAGCATGGTTTTCGGCAACATGGGCGAGACATCTGCCACAGGCGTGGCTTTCACACGGAATCCCGCCACGGGAGAGAACAAGTTCTATGGGGAGTGGCTGCCGAACGCCCAAGGCGAGGACGTCGTCGCCGGCATCCGCACGCCGAACCCCCTTAACGAGGAAACGAAGAATCCCCAGAACAAGCACCTGCCATCTCTCCAGAGCAAATGGCCCGCGCTCTACCGCGAGCTCGGCAGTATACGGACCACGCTGGAGAAGCACTTCAGGGACATGCAGGACATCGAATTCACGATTCAGGAGGGCAAGCTCTACATGCTCCAGTGCCGCAACGGCAAGAGGACGGGCACAGCAGCCGTGAACATGGCCATGGACATGATGGAGGAGGGATTAATCGACGAGAAAACAGCCGTAAAACGGGTTGAGCCGGGGCACATCGAGGAAGTGCTGCACCCCATAGTGGATCCGGAAAAGGAAAAAGAAGTCAGACCGTTCCTGAAGGGGCTGCCGGCTGGCCCTGGCGGGGCGTGCGGAAAGATAGTATTCACTTCGGCAGATGCGGTGAAATCGGCCAGCCGGGGCGAAAAGGTCATCTTGGTACGTGAGGAGACCAATCCCGAGGATGTTGAAGGAATGCGCGCGGCAGAGGGCATCCTGACAGCTCGTGGTGGCATGACCAGCCATGCAGCCCTGGTCGCGCGAGGCTGGGGCAAATGTTGCATTGTCGGGGCGGGCGATGCGGAGATCAACTTGGGCGCCAAACGGCTCTCAGCTGAAGGGACAAAGCTCAAGGAAGGCGACCTGATCACCCTCAACGGGACCAGGGGTTTGGTGTATAAGGGTGCCTTGGCGCTAGTAAATCCGAGCGCGAATAGGCAGTTCTGGCACCGTTTTGAGGACTTTATGAAATTAGCAGACAAGTACCGGACGATCGGCGTGCGCACGAACGCAGACACGCAGCACGACGCCAAGGTGGCCCGGGACTTCGGCGCCGAGGGCATCGGGCTATTCCGCACTGAGCACATGTTCTACGGCAAGGGCTCGGACGAGCCGCTCTTCCTTCTCAGGAAGATGATCCTCAGCAACACGCCGGAGGAGAGACAAGCGGCCGTCGATGAGCTCTACCCAATCGTGAAGAGGGACATCAAGGCCACCCTGGAAGCCATGGACGGGCTGCCGGTGACGATCAGGCTGCTGGACCCGCCGCTGCACGAATTCGTCCCTCAGGGCAAGGAGAACCAGGCGCAGCTGGCAAAGGCGCTCGGCATCAAGCCGTCCGACATCAAGAAGCGAGGCGAGGCACTGCGGGAGTCCAACCCGATGATGGGGCACCGGGGCGTCCGCCTCGGCATCACGTATCCTGAGATCACGGAGATGCAGGTGCGCGCAATCCTCGAAGCCTCCGCGGAACTCATCAAGGCGGGCAAGCGCATGAAGCCTGAGATCATGGTCCCGGTGACCTGCGATGTAGGCGAGCTCGACGCCACGAGGGTGATCGTCGACCGCGTCCATGTCGAGGTCAGGAAGACGACCGGCGTCGACGTGCCTTTCCTCTACGGCACGATGATCGAGATCCCGAGGGCTTGCCTGTTGGCTGACAAGATGGCAAAGTCCGCGCAGTTCTTCTCGTTCGGCACCAACGACCTGACGCAGATGACATTCGGATTCAGCCGCGACGACATTGGGACTTTCCTCCCCGACTATCTGAAGCAGGGTCTGCTGCCCGCCGACCCATTCCAGACCATCGACCAGGCTGGAGTCGGCCAGCTGATCCAGATGTCTGTGGACAGGGGCCGGGCCGCTCGACCGGATCTCAAGATCGGCATCTGCGGCGAACAGGGCGGCGATCCCGCCAGCGTCGAGTTCTGTTTCAAGGCCGGGCTGAACTACGTCAGTTGCTCGCCTTTCAGAGTCCCCGTGGCCCGTCTCGCGGCCGCCCAGGCCAATCTGAAACACAAGGAGGCGGAGAACAGAGGAGTCTAGGAAATGGGTCTGCTGGACTTCCTCAACACGCCCTATGCGGTAGTCGTAGTCCTGCTGATTTTCGCCTTCCTGCCGCCAATAGCCTTTCTAATCTGGGTCAGGAACACCGAACGGTACGGTCGGGAGCCCTGGTTCGCCGTCATCAAGGTTTTCGTCTGGGGTGCCGTGTTTGCGGTGATAATCTCCATATTCCTCAGCCTGGGCCTGACATGGCTCTACAACAGATTCGCGCCCGCATATGTCATCTTGGGGAGCGAGCAGACTCTCGAGTCGCTCGTGGTCGTACTCGTCGTCGCTCCATTCGTGGAGGAGGGCGCGAAGGCGATCGGGGTCTACACGGCGGCGTATAATATCAACGAGGTGGAGGACGGGATTGTCTACGGCGCCGCCTCCGGTCTCGGCTTCTCAGCCACCGAGAACCTCTTCTACGGGATTGCGGCCCTGGTGATGCTCGGTCCGGCGGGCTCGATCACGCTCATCGTGGTGAGGAGCATATCTTCGGCGCTGTTGCACGCGAGCGCGACGTCGACGACCGGCCTGGGCATCGGGAAGAGTCTCGTCTCCGGCGGGAAGAATCGCGTGGCGCCTTATTACCTCATTGCGGTGGCCATGCACGCTTCCTACAACTTCTTCGCGTCCTTCGGGGAGCTGTACAAATCGAGTTTCGGGGACAACGGGTATCTGTTCGGATTTGCGGCGGCATGGATTTTCGCGATCATAGCATTTAGCGTCCTGAGGGGCAAGATTTCCAAGGGCGAAAGGGGCGTCACCCCCAAATGACCGCGCAGGCGCCAATCTTCAAGCGCTCTCTCGCGGCACATTTAATATCCTCCACCCTCATCGAATCGGTGAATGAGGTATCGCTTCTTCCTTGATGGCCAAGCCTATTCGAAGAACAAGAACTCGTTCAAGAAGCTGCTGAGGAAACATGAGCTATCTTTCAAGGGTTCCTTCGGTGACTTTGTTTGGGAGAACGACAGGGAGAAGGTGATTGCGGAGTTCGAACGGGATCCGGAGAAGGACCTGACCATCTCCGCGACACTGGTCTGGGAGGGCCGCAAGAAGACTGAATTCATGGAGGAGTTGAAAGCTTGGGTCTGGGAGCTTGGCGGGAAGGGGGACAAGGACGAGGCGCCCGCTCCCAAAGCATCCGAGGTCGAATCGCGAATCGACGAGGAGCTGGGATTCTGGGACGGCATCAACAAGCCTGACGTGGATCACCTAAGGGTGACGGGAAGGCCCGAGGAGTGGATAATGAGGGATTTGGAGGATTGGAAGAAGCGCAGGCGCGAGAAGAAGAGGGAGCTCGCGGAGAAGTACCGCGCCTAGGTGGCGGACGGAGCCGGCGCCATTAGGCTCTCGATGCAGTCGAAGCAGAATCCCTGCCGCTTGTCGTTCGGCAGGAGCACGAGCCTCATCCCGCAACGCCGACAGTAGCTGACTTTCTCGTCGTCAAGCTCATACTTCCGAATATCTGGACGAAGCCGCAACAAGAACTCTCCTCCTGCATGCAAGACGGGCAAGCAGGGGAGAGGACCGAGTCTATAAAAAAGTTCCTGACTAAGGAGACGCGCAGCGAGATACAATGATGTCTCTGAGGCCAAGGTTTTTCTCAAGGGCTGCGCATCCCGCGCGAGATGAGAGGCAGTTTTGTCACGTTTGAGGGCATCGACGGCTCCGGGAAGACGAGCGTCGCCAGAAAGACCGCCGCGAGATTACGGCGGCGGGGGCTGCCGATCGTCCTCACCACTGAGCCCACGAAGACTTGGCTCGGCGATGCAGTCAAGCGGAGCTACAGAGAACCCGTGAGCAATTTCACCGAAGCCTTTCTCTTCATGGCGGACAGGGCGACTCACACCACGAGAATCGAGGAGTTGCTGAGGAAGGGGACGCTGGTGATCAGCGACAGGTACTGCGACTCCACCTATGCTTACCAGGCGGCTAGGTTGAAGGGAATGGTGAAGGACCCGATGAATTGGCTGAAACGAATCAGCGAACCGTTCGTCATCGAGCCGGACTTGACGATATTGCTGGATATCGAACCCCGGAGTGGATTAAGGAGAATCGCAGCGAGGAAGAAGAAGGTGCACTTCGAGAACGAGCCGTTCCTCAGGCAGGTGAGGCGGAATTATCTCGCCCTTGCGGGGGAAAGGAGGTTCGTCGTGCTTGATGCGTCTCGCTCTCTCGACGAGGTCGTTGAGGATTCAGTTGACGTGATCAGTTCGCGATTGCGAGTATCAAAGGGTCTTCGGTGATGCGGACGGTCGGGTTCTCCTCCTGAGCGAGGAAGGCCTTGGCGAAAAGGATGGCCCGTTCTACGTTTCCCCTGCTCAGCTCTGCCAGGAAAGCTCTACCGAAGACGGTCTTTGAGCTGGGCAGAGAGGGGAAGCTGCTCATCCAGCATCTACTTGGCCGCGTGACACCATATAGCTCGGCCTGTCAGAATCACCGGTGATTATCTCGCGAGATTGTGAGAATCAAGCGGTGGAACGTGTCCGTGACGCGACGAGCGGTTCGGCTCTCATCCATGGAACAAAGTATTTATCGAGGCGCCAGGATTACTCACAACTCGCGGATGCACTCATGGACGCAGGAGTTCAAAACCACTCAGTGGTATCCAGCGATGTCGCCGAAGGGTTCATCGGCGTGATTTATGGCGATGTCGGAACGACGAGCTTCAGGTGCAGCGCGATCACGCCGATAGACCGCAACGAGTTCGTCCAGGTCAGGCACTGGCAGTGCGGAATGGTGCTCGGCAGGGTCGAGGAGCTTCAGAGGAAGACCGACCTGTCGTTGGAGAAGGCCCAGCTGGTCTCCGACGGCGAGGACGTGCAGGTCGACGAGAAGGTCTCGGCGGCGATCCACGTCATCGGGTACAGGGACGAGCGCGGGCTCCTCCAGGTGCCGAGGACGCCGTTCAGGGCTGGGGAGTCGGTGTACAAGGCCGAGGACTCCCTCATAAGGCAGGTCATCGGCCTCCTGGACAGCGAGAGGAAGGGCGCCTACATCGGAGTGCTCATTGGGCACGAGATCCAGATATACCTCGACATCAACGCGATGGTGCAGAAGCACGTGAGCGTGCTTGCGAAGACTGGCGGCGGCAAGAGCTACGTCGTCGGCGTGCTCATGGAGGAATTCATGAAGCATGGTGTGACGGTGGTGATAATCGACCCGCACGGGGAGTACTCCTCTCTCCGCGACAAGTCGAAGGCCGAGGCGACAGAGAGGAAGTTCGGCGTCAAGCCGAGGAGCTACTCTGATCAAGTCCTCGAGTTCTCGCCCGATGTGAAGGTGAATCCCTCGGCCCACCCTCTGAGGTTCACGCTCGGCAACCTCGAAGCGAGGGACATACTAGGCCTCACGAAGCTGTCAAACCAGAGGAGCCACCTGCTGATGCTCAGGAAGGTGCTGGACGCGCTCAGGATGGCGGGCAAGGCCTACTCGCTCGCGGAGATAATCGCCCTGCTTGATGTGGAGGACGACACCACGGTAGGCTCTCTGATCGACGAGCTGGAATACCTGCGCGAGGTCGAGATATTCGCCAAGGAAGGCACGAAGATCGACGACCTCGTCGTCAAGGGCAAGTGCACCATCATCAACCTGAAGGGCAGCCCGCCGGACATCCAGGAGCTCGTCGTCAGCAGGATAGCGAGCGCGCTGTTCGAGCTGCGCAAGGTCAACAAGGTCCCTCCGATGCTGCTGGTGCTCGAGGAGTCGCACAACTTCTGCCCCCAGATGGGCGTGGCTGCGTCGTCCAAGATACTCCGCACGATAGCCTCCGAGGGCAGGAAGTTCGGCCTGGGGCTGCTCATCGTGACACAGCGCGCGGCCAAGGTGGATAAGAACGTGCTGAGCCAGTGCAACACGCAGATAATCCTCAAGGTCACCAACCCCAACGACCTGAGGGCGATAACCGCCAGCGTCGAAGGGCTCACGGCCTCGATGGAGGACGAAGTCCAGAGGCTGCCGATCGGGGTGGCCATAATCACCGGAGGCGGGATTCAGATGCCTCTCATGGTGGAGATCAGGCCGAGGGAGACCCGCCACGGCGGCGAGAGCGTCAAGGTCCTGCCCGACTAGCCGTCTTCCCTCGGGCAATCCGTCCTAAACCGATAAATACGCGGTAATGGTTTTAGACAGTCAACCTCTGACGCGCACGGGAGGAGTGGGCAGAATTGTTAAAGACAAGCCTCTTGGCTCTGCTAGTGCTGGTGCTTCTGGTCGTACCGTCGGTTCCGTATGTCCAGGGAACTCATGTTGCGGGTGTTGAAGAATCCGGCCGGGCGATCTCGCTGGATTCAACCGCAGATCAAACGCAGGGCTGGACGCAGACGAGCATCGAGGATACGCTGGTCGCGGATGCCGGGAAGCAGTTTGTGGACGTCGTCGTTTTCACAAGCGACGCAGGCGAGCTCGGACGTGCGCTGTCGAGCATGCCTCACCAGGGGGTCGTCGGCACCGCCAGCGGCGGCGGTTTCAGCACGCCCCGCATCCAGGTCCCCGCGTGGGCACTCGAAAGGATCAAATCGCTTCCATCCACCATCGGCGTGTACGACTATAAGTCTCCCGAGAGACAGATAATGGACGATGCAGAAATCATGTCTGGCGAGGGTGTCGTCCCGACCAACATAGATTCTGTGAACAATCACAAGGCACCTGCCGCCTGGGCGCGGGGCTACAGGGGCGAGGGGACGGAGATCGCGATAGTCGACGACGGGATAGATTTCGCACATCCGGATCTCCTGGGGACGGCCGCGAGGTACAACGCCAGCGAGGTCCCTCAGGCCACGCTGAACCAGAAGCCCTGGCTGGGCACTTACGACGGCTGGCCGATCGCCTACGACCCGACATCGATGTCCGGATGGTTCGCCAAGGGAGGGAAGGCGGAGGGCACTTGGTACGCAAACACGACCTCGACCGATGACACCGTATGGCACACCATCAAGGTCGACGGCAAGAACGACTTCTGGACCGACGGTAGCGAGAAGATCGGGAGCGACAGCAACAGCGACATAGTCGAGATCAATGGCACCGAGACGAGGCAGGACTACAACCTCATAGACCTCTGGGCCACCCAAGACCAGAACAACTGGTACTTCGCCTTCTCTTCAAAGGCGAACCACTCGACGATGAACTTCGGGCTCTACATCAACACGACATCGTCGCCGCCATGGACCGCGGGTGCGACGTACGATCCTGTGAACGGCAATCTCATCACGGCCGTTTCGAACCATACCCCCGAGTTCGCGATCTACATGACCCACAACGGCGGACAGCTGCCGGGACACTACGACAAGAACGACACGATCGACAACGCGACGGTGTGGAAGTGGACCGGCTCTGCATGGGGATCGCCGGTCAACGTCACCGATTCCCCGATAAACGGGCAGTTCGGTTACGGGAAATACGACTTCAAGAAAGGCGTGGGCTTCGTCGAGATCATGATACCGAAGTCCTACCTCGGCAACCCGCCGGGGGTGTCGGTGGAGCTCTTCACAACTGGCACGAATGTCTCGCACGCGCAGGACACGTGCTACGAGGATCCAAACGTAAACTTCGCCAACCCTGACTGGTCCAGCACGCCCACTCAACTGTCAGCCTTCGTGCAAGTGGAGCGCAGCTTCTGGCATCACACGAGGAACAAGGTCGGCGACAGGGCGACGCTCTCATGGCCGATACACTACATCACCACCGGCACGAGCAAGAGCGGCTCATATTTCTTCGGGGATCACCCGGACAAGAACCTGCCCCAGACCAAGGTACTCGTCGTCGATGAGGCGGCGGCGGGGGTCTACGACACGGTCTACGTCGACCTCGATCACAACAAGGACTTCCATAACGACAAGGCGCTGAAGAAGCTCGGCAAGTACGATGCGTCGTTGAACTGGCACCCGGTCGATTGGAACGGCCAGGGGACCGTCTACGACGAGACCTCGTACATGGACTTCTACGATCCGGGAGGGGCGGTGAGGACGGTTGCGTACTCGTCCGACGGCAAATGGTTCGTGTCCGGCGGGGAAGACCACCAGGTGGTGCTATGGGACACGTCGAACTGGGCGATCAAGTGGTCGACGAACCCGCGCGATGGCCGCCCTGTCTCGTCCGCATTCTCGCCTGACAGCAACAGCGTGGCGGTCGGGTTCGACGACGCCTCGGGCGGCAGGTACTATGTCGTGATCTGGGACGTGGCGACTGGGACCATCACGCACACGCTCGCCGGTCACGCGGGTAGCGTGAACGGTCTCGCCTGGTCGCAGGACGGGACCAAGATTGCATCCGCGTCATCCGACGGCACAGGGAGGATATGGGTCGTTGCCACGGGTTCATACATTGAGCTGGCAGGACACACCAACGCCGTGACTGGTGTAGCGTGGAGGTGGTCGGACAACATAGTCGCGACCAGTTCTCTGGACGGCACGATACGCCTGTGGGACTCGTCGGGCACGAGCACCGCAAGGCTCGTCTACGGTCCGCCTCTGTCCGCAGTTGACTTCAACCCGACCGGCACGATCCTTGCGGCCGCATCGTTCGATGGCAACGTAACGCTCTGGAACACCGTCACTCGGCTGTTTTCGGCCGCAGCGGCTCATGGAGGCAACGGAGTGCTCAGCGTCAAGTTCAACAGCTCCGGCACCGGGCTCGTCACTACATCGAACGTGACCGGCGACTTCGACGCGACCGTGGTGACCTGGGACGTCGTTGCATGGGACAACTTCTTCCCGAGGGCCTCGGGGGCGAGCGCCTGCTACGAGAGCGCCCGGGGATACCGGTCGCCTGCGGGCGCGTTCGCGGCGAATGGCACACAGGTCGCATCGGCCTGCGGCAGCAGCTCGATAAAGCTGTGGGACAACAACCTAAGGCTTCAGGGCACGCTCAGGGGGCACCGCATAGGAGTCACGGACTACACGATATGGGATGCGGGCGACGGTCTACCTGACATCTCCGGCGGGATGATTTACTTCATCGCGCAGAACTACTATTACACCGCCACCACCAGCTGGGGGACGCCGATTCCGTATTCTGACGCCTACAAGAGCCGAAATGGCCAGGAGAACCTCTTCATCCCCGTCAACGGCACGCTCGTCGCTTTCATGGGCGAGATGGACCTGGGCAACAAGCACGGGACTCTGATGGCTTCCAGTATCGTCGGCAAGGGGGCCTCGAAGTACTATGACTCTACCACGACGATACCTTACCCGATGAAGGAACCGACTGCGCCGCAGGTGGTCGGCATCGCGCCCGCAGCGAAACTGGTCCCGATAGCTAATGTGTACACAAGCAGCGTCTTCGAAGGGTGGTGGTTCGCCGTCCAGGGATATGACGGCGCGCCGAGTAGCGGCGACGAGCCGCAGATCGCAGCGAACGGCTTGAGTTTCAGCAGCACCTTCGAGGACGGCTGGGACTTCTACTCGCGGTTCGCCGACTGGATCACCATGGTCTACGCGAGTGGCAGCGTCGCCTTCACGATGTCGGCGGGAAATGACGGTAATGGCTACGGCACCGTGACATCGCCCGGCTCTGGAGCTGGAGTGATCAGCGTCGGGGCCAGCACTGACTTCTTCTACCGCAAGGCATCTGGGTTGGAAGGGGGCTCGAGCCAGAGCTACGGTGATGTGGTGCCATTCTCCAGCCGAGGCCCGACAGCACTTGGAGCGCCCGATCCCCACATGCTCGCGAACGGCCGCATGTCCTACGGCTCGACCCCGCTCAACCTCGTGATTCCATACAACGGACAGATAGCGAGCGAGCTCTGGTCTGGGACGAGCTTGTCATCGCCACTGGCGGCGGGCATACTCGCGATGACCGAGCAGGCCTACAAGCAGAAGCACGGCCATTGGCCCGATGCGGCAACCGCCAAGTCCCTCCTGATGAGCTCGTGCGACGACATCAACTACGACGCCTACTCGCAGGGCGCGGGCTTCCTCAACGCGGACCGCGCCACGAAGCTGGCGGAGGAGAGCGAGGGATTCTACGTCACTCCCTCTCTCTGGACCCCGGGCAACTACTCCGGACAGAAGTATGAGGCCTTCACATCCCTCCTCGACCCGGGCTCCTCCGACTCCCAGACATTCACGATAGGTAACCTTCATCAGACGGCCGCGCGGACCGCCAACCTGTCCGCCGAGATATTCCACAGGTTCTCACAAGTCGACCTCGCGGTGAACACGCTGGCGGACTTCACCGGTGCCGCGATTGACAACTACGTCACTCTGTCGGTGCTCAGTCCGGCCGCGCAGACCCTCGGCGGTCCAGGCGCGTACCAGCTCATCCCTCCAACGGTGATGAAGAAGCGCGCGTCGATCAACGTGGCAGACTGGATCAGGGCGGACCTGTTGCGGGTCACGATATCTGCCAATTTCACCTCGCTGGACGGGGATGGTGACGGCGTCCTTGGCGGGTCGAAGGACTTCACTTACAACATCGACCTGTACGACTGGACCTGGGACGGGCTGAACCCGATAATGCCGCACACGGGCAACTTCGCGGACCTCAACAGGATGACAATCAACCATCCAACCGCGAACGTGGTCCAAGCGACGATCCGCAACCCCGCGATGAGGACGCACGACGGCCTGTTGATAGGCATCAGGAGGTTCCCGTACGGCGCGAAGGACATCTACTTCCGTATCAGTATCGAATTCTTCGAGAAGACGACGTGGTCCCCGTTCCTCACGCTCGACAATAATTCGGTGAACGTCCCTTCGAACTCGAATGCGACATTCACCGCCACCGTGAACGTCCCGGCGGACATCCCGATCGGCAGCTACGAGGGATCGATATACGTCAAGGGCAACCCGCAGCACGACATCAAGACGTGGGAGGTCGTGAGGACGAACACGAAGTACGCCGCGCTGAACCAGTTCAACATAGTCGGCATCGCGGTCTGGCGGGGGGCGGTCAAGCTCAGGCCGGGCATTGACTATGTCGCCTACAATGACACCGGCGTCGTCGAGTTCAAGATTGTCTTGGGGCTGGGGAACATCATGAAGGTGGATTACTGGTACGACCAGGTAGTCACGATCCCTGTCTCTGTCACGGTGCCCGCTCATGGAGTCATATTCAACTGGTCGGCGGGCCAAGTGCCCGGCCAAGACGAGTTCTACTCGAACGTGATTTCCGCGGGCTTCGGGCTGGGCGGGCAGTCTGGCGACTGGCGCTTCTACCCGACGTTGCTGCCGCAGGGCGGGCTGTACGACCTATCCAAGACGTTGCGATTCATCGCGAAGGTCAGCTGGGATTTGAACAGGACGGACATCGACGTCTTCTCGTTCGGCCCAGGCGGCTCCGTCGTCGCGGTGGGCTCCGACCTGTCCACGCAGAGATACGGGCCGTTCCTCGTCGGCAGGAACAACGGCGGCAGCACGACTACCGCCCTTGTGTTCACCACGAGCGGGGGGAACATGGAGATAGCATCGCCGGCCTTCGCCGGTGGGCTCAACATAATCGCCGTGCACGTCGTGCACATGAACGGTCTGCGCTACAGGGAGAACGTCTCCGGGGAGGTCGGTCTCTTCGGCCTCAACCCGAAGGAACTGACCGTGGTCACCAACAAGCTGTACGGGAGCAGGGCGTTCCAGATATTCAGCACGATGAGCTGGCCAGGCATCGGAGCGGTATCAGCTGGCCCGGCGCCGCCAGAGCGTTATATGAACGAACACATAAAGCAGGACTCGACCGAGGGGACGGACTTCGTCTCGATGCTCTCGAAGGGTTCCTACACCCGCCTCGTCCGTGTCAAGCCGAGTGCACTCATCTTCAGCGCGAACACATCGAGCGATCAAGGCTACACCGACAAGCCCTGTTCCGACCTCGACCTGGGCGTCTTCCTCGACGGCAAAGGTCCTGGCAACGTCCCTGACGGCATCGCGCAGCCGGAGGAGTTCGTCGTCTACTCCGCCGGTCAAAGCGCGACGGAGGAAGTGAGGCTCATCAGGCCAACCGTCGAGGACGACCCGGACACTCCAAATATCAACGAGATGGAGGTCGGCGCGCCCTACCTGATAAAGGTCCTAGGCTACATCGTCCCTTGGGCTCCTTACGGCACGTTCAACGTGGACGTCACCCTCGTGCAGGGCGTGGGCTTCAGTGTCGAGGGTGCGACCAAGCTCCGCGTCGACCCTTACAACATATCGAGGGTGTACCTGAACTGGAACCTGCAGGGGAGCACGAAACCTGGCAGGATGCTCGGCGCTCTCTACATCGGTCCCTCGAACGCGCCGCTCATGATACTGGTCCCGATAACGCTGGTCATCGACTTCACCGCACCTAAGATTACCAAATTCTCCGTCACTGCGACAGGCGAGAGCCGCGTGGACGCCGCAACGGGCAGGACGACGAACGACAGGATGCCGAGTCTCGTCCTCGAGGTGAGGGACGACGACAGGGGCGAGCTGGATCCCGCGAGCGTCAGGACATACATGGACGGGGAGAACGTCACAGCCTGGACTTCTGTCTCCTTCGCATTCAGCCCCCACCCGACCAGCGCGGTCCTTGGCCGGTGGAG
Organism: Methanobacteriota archaeon; assembly: GCA_017885655.1. GTDB lineage: Archaea > Thermoplasmatota > Thermoplasmata > RBG-16-68-12 > JAFNFQ01 > JAFNFQ01. The sequence goes on from JAFNFQ010000004.1 coordinate 114,739, forward strand.
CGGGAGCATCAGGTATGTGCCGATAAGGCCGCTCAGCCCGGGGCCCCACTTGTTCAAGGTCTCGGTGGCGGATGTTGCGGGGAACTTCGTCGATAGGGACTACGTCATAGTGATCGACCCCGATGCCCCGCTAATAGCCATAGAAGGCCCGCCGGTCCGGTACACGAACGTCTCTGATGCGGAGATCCGCGGGACCACGGAGCCGGGCGCGACAGTCGTCATGGGGAACACCTCAGTAGTGGCCGATCAGGACGGGGCTTTCTCCTTCAATGTGCGCCTCACTCCAGGGATCAACGAGTACTCCGTGAGGGCGACCGACTGGTTCGCAGCAGGCACGGGAGGAACGCAGGTCAGCGGCAATTACGCCGATGCCGCTGTCAGGATAATCTACGACACCGTACCGCCGGAGCTGCAGGCGGCGATCTCGCCATCCCTGGTCACGAGTGGCGAGGCCGTCATGGTCTGGGGACAGGTGAGCGACAGCGCCTCGACGATCGAACTGGACCCGACCACGGTGAGGGTGACCGTGAACGGAAACGACATCCACGTCAGCGCGGACGGGAAGTTCACGGTGTGGGTCACGCTGTTGCTCGAAGGCGACAACAGGATCACGGTCGCCGCGACGGACCTTGCGGGCAACACCGCCAGCCAGGAAATCACGGTCGTGAGGGACACCGAGCCACCGTCCCTAATCCTCGACGACATGCCGAGCGTCGTGACCGAGAGCAAGGTCACGGTCTCCGGGAGGACTTCGCCAGGAGTGAGGGCGAAGGTGAACGGGTTCGAGGCTCCCGTGAACCCTGACGGGACCTTCTCGAAGCAGGTGCAGCTCAGCTACGGCATGAACTGCATCGTGGTCAGGGTGACCGACGACGCCGACAACGTCAACGAGATGAAGGTCGGGGTGTACTACGCCTCCAGCTTTGCGCCGGAATCGGGGGCGCCAGGCGGCTACCTCAACATGTCCCCGGGGGTGTGGGCGGCGATTGCCGTGGTCATCGGTCTGGTGATTGGCTTGGTTCTCTCCATTCTCTTCAAGCCGAAGGGTGGAACGAAGGGCGAACCCGAGGAGGGCGAGGCCGGGGAAGCAGAGGCCGAAGAGAAGCCGAAGGAGGAAGAGGCTCCGAAGAAAGAGGTTCCACCTGAGACCGAGCCCATGAAGCCCGCAGAGGACAAGAGGGAGGCTGCGCTGCGCAAGGCCCTCGAGGACGGGAAGATAAGCAAGGAGATCTACGAGAAGAACCTGGCCCGCATCAAGGGGAAGGCGTAGGGCGCAAAGCTATTCTACCGGTGGCGGTTAGGCACCGCCCAAGGGCCGATAGATCAGTGGAAGATCGCCGCCTTCGCAAGGCGGAAGCCGTGGGTTCAAATCCCACTCGGTCCACTTTCAATGAGTGCGCATGGAGTTCAGTACGCATCGCAGGGAATCATGCTGGGCTTTATCCAGAGGGATTATTGTCATAGTCCTCATCGAAAGAATCAATACGCGAATCATGAAGGTTCCTAGATTGACAGAACGGCATCGAACCCTGGCTATGCCTATACTTCTAGCGCGTCGATCCTATTGCCCGCGATTCGAACAACGAATGTGAGCAGTAGCGCCGAGAGATCTGCCATGAGAATCGCAACGAGTACTCCCAGAACCCTGTCGTTCATGAAAACGAGCGGCGCTGGTGCGAAGACCACCACGCAGGCTATCAGGCCGAGGATGAAGACAGCATACATCGTGAAAGAGTCAGGAAGACCGCCAGTGTTCCTGTCGAAGCTTGGCGATCTGGCCCCGAAATAGAGCCCCACAGCGATCATTAGGAAACTCACGACCAGCGCCCCGAACGCCAGCATGACGGTAACCGCCCATGGGAGTCCCGCCATCAATGACAGCGGCAAAGTAACAGCCACTACAGCTGGCACGACGATCAGGTAGGCCGACACCTTGCCGACCGCCACGGCATGTCCATTCACTGGAGCCGTGCGGACGATCCAAATGGAATCGAATTCCCCGCCAATGGAGGAGAGCCCCTTTGAGGTGAGGACGAGCGCCGCACCTATGTAGGCTCCCGCCATCGCGAGCGCAGGAAGGGTGAATCTCGCGAGAGGGCCCGCAGGCGGACCGCCAAGGAATAAGTCGACTGACGCCAGAGCGACTGTCAGCAGGATGAGTGTGGCGATCGAGATGGTGATCTCCCGGCGCCTCCACGCGGTCTTGATCTCCTTGTCGAAAAGGGCGGCCTCGGGTTCTGTCATCCATGGGAGCCTGAACGCCCTCGAGCTCCTCAGGCCCGACTTGCCCGGGGATGAGGTTTGGACATTCCAGGCCTCAGCCAACCATTCGGATGTCCCGAAAGCCGAAGCCATTGTTGGCGGAACTACAGCCAGGAGGAATGCGAACATATTGCCCAAGGGAGGTTCGTTCTGTACTAGGACGAGCCAAGCGATTGCGGGAACTACCGCCAGCGACGCCAAGCCCGTTATCTTCTTTCTCCATGTCGACAGCGAGGCCGCCACTGAGAAGGCGAACCCCGAGGCGAGTCCTCCGATCGCCGCAAGGACAAGGGACGGGATGAACAGGCCGGTGGCGGGGATTTGCATGTGCAGCCCCGCTATCATGGCGGTCGCGCTGCCAAGTGCGAGGGCCACGAAAGCCAAGTTGAACGAGAACACCGTGGCCAGTTTGGCTGCCACGATCGAGCGGCGGGAGAGCGGCTGTTGGAGCAAGAAGACCAGAGAAGGGTTGCGCACCATCCTGTTGTAGCCGTCTATCGCCCCCTTCCCGAGGGCGATCATGAACGCCGCGAAGAGAAGGGAGCCCGGCGTGATCGGCATGGCAATCGGAGCGTTTGATGTGTTTACCAGCTCGACTATTCTGAGAATCAGCCAGATGCTCCCGAGGAACTGGAGGATCGACAGAGGGAACGAGATCTTGTGCTTGCTGTAGCGCGCGGTGGAGAAGCGCATCGACTGCACTACATCCGCAGCGTGGATTGAGAACGCGCTCATGAGTCTCCCACTATCGCGGTGAACGCGTCCTCCAGGGTAGATGCCCCCGACTTCGCGCAGACCTCCTTGACGGACCCGAGCGCCACGAGGCCTCCGTCGTGTATTATCGCGATTCTATCGCAGATCGCCTCCGCCACCTGAGTCACGTGCGTGCTCAGGAGGATGGTGTTTCCTGCCCGGGCATATTCCTTGAGCCATTCCTTGAGCACCTTGGCGAACCTGGGGTCGAGGCCGTTGGTGGGCTCGTCCAGGATGAGCACCGGTGGCCTGTGGAAAAGAGCGCTCGACACTGCGAGCTTCTGCTTCATCCCCCTGGACAGCCCATCCGACTCGCGTTCGAGCTCCGCGCCCATGCGGAACAGCTCCCTCATCTCGGATATCCCCCTGTCGGCATCGGCCTGCTTCATGTTTCGCAGCCGGGCGATCATGTTCAGGAACTCGCGGCCTGTGAGCTTGTCGTAGAGAGATGGATTCTCGGGAACGAAGCCGATCAACCGTCTTGCCCGGAGCGGATCTCGGACTACGTCGGCATTGCCGACGACGGCCACCCCGGAATCCGGGCGGAGGAGAGTGGCGAATATCTTCATCAGGGTGGTCTTGCCCGCCCCGTTCGAGCCCAGCAGGCCGAAGACCTCTCCTCTGGACAGCTCGAGGCTGACACGGTTGAGGGCAATGATGTCCCCATAGCGCTTGGTCACGTCCCTGGCGGCTAGCATGAGCATCCAAAGAAGGCGGAACGGCTTAAGGATTGACCTATCGCCGGTCAGTGGACGACAGGAAGCGCCGATACATTTCGCCTAAATTCGCGTGATCGAAGCGATGTATGCCATAGGAAGATGGCCGTTGAAACTCGCCTCGAACCTCGTCTCTCTGATGTAGTTGATCCTCCATCCTCCGCCGAAAGTCTGGCGGATCTCGGCCTGGGTTATCCTCCTCGGTCCGCCGCCATCAGGCTCTTTGTCGCTGAAACAGAGCATGAAATAGGTCCCGCCGGGCCTCAGCACCCTTGCCAGGCCTCTGGCAAAAACCTCTCGCTCTTCATCAGAAAGGACGTGGAAAAGACCCGAGTCTATTACCGAATCGAACTTTCGGCCTATGGAGGGGAGATCGAGCGCGCCGTGGACGAGGAACTTGGCATTTAGCCGTCGGTCTTTCGCCTTCAGTCTCGCTTTCTCTATGGCAAGTGGGGCCGAGTCGATCCCCCAGACCTCGTGCCCCTCCGCCGCGAGGAACAGGGAGTTCTCGCCGGTCCCGCAGCCAACGTCCAGAACTGCGCCTCGAATCTCGCCTGACTGCGCCAGTCTTACTATCTCACCTTGAGGGTGGCCTATGTCCCAGGGCGGCGTGCCCCGGTAGGCCTCGTTGAACCAGCCCATGGCTTCTCTTTCTAGGCCGGCTCGATCTTGCCCCTCATCTCGACTGGGGTCGACCTCATGTTGTGGATGTTCGACACGTGGCTCAGCGCGAGATTCACTATCTCGTTCTCGTCGTGGCTTCTCACCATGAATCCGCACTCAGGTTCGCATTCAATCTTCTTCAGATTTGCTGCCATGTTATTTGCCCCGGTTTATCTTGTTCTTGTTTAGGCTGCCCGAATATATAAACGGTTGCTAATTCCCCGGGAGGACCCTGCCCTGGTACAATCCCTCAAGGCTCCTTCAGACGCCCGAAGCGGCCCAGTTGGCCTTGTTCTTTCCTGAGTTGTTCCTTGTATATCCAGAAAAGAACCAGAAGGCACCCGACCGCCAGGGCGACTGTGATCACCCCGCACGCGCTCACGAGGTATAGGCCCGACTCCTCCACGGTGTCTGCCTGGTTGTTGACGAAGCGATTGTTGTCGAGGACCATGTGGCTCGCGCTGTCGTACCTTATGGCGTAGTTGCTGTTGTGCTGGAAGTAGTTGGAGCGGATTATGGGGCTTGAGGTCCGCACGACGACGCCGTGGAGGTTGTCGATGAAGGAGTTGTCCTCGATGAGTGCGTCCGAGCCTTCCGCGACTATCATCGCATAGTTGCAGTTCTCTATCCTGTTGCCGACGATGCGCGCCTTGGCGCCGTGCATCTCGATCCCGTCGTCACCCGCGTCGGAAATGGTCGAGTTGGCGATGGTCGGATTCGAGTTCATGATCAGGATTCCGTTGAGCCTGGCGTTGGGGAACCTCGTCGCGTTGATGATGACGTCGCTGGAATAGATCTCGAGACCGCCATTATAGTTCTCCTGCTTCGGGTCCGCCCAGATTCCGGAGATCAGGCTGTTGTCGATCACCGCGGACCCCATGATTTCAAACGTGTAGGCGAAATCGGGGCTCGAGCTCAGCACCTTGGAGTCGGCGCTGATGAAGAGCGTCCCGCCATCGGCCACCCATATGCCGAATTCCTTGTCGGAAGTGAGGTTCATGATCAGCGACGTGTTGACGAGCTGGAGGATCTGGCCCGCGTCGACGAGAATCCAATCGTTCACGTTGATCGTGGCGTTCACATAGGTGCCCGGCGCGAGGCTGCTTGAGGCCGGCTTCGGCTCGATGTAAATCGCCGACTGCGGGGCGGCGGGAGCGGAGACGGCCATCTCCAGCCCTATGCTGACGAAGAAGAAGGCGAGCGCCACCGCAATGATGGCCGCGGGGACCTTGATGTTCAGCTTTCTTGGCACAATCTTCTGCATCTTCGTCATCCTGAACGTCATGTAGGTGACCGCGAGCATGACGAAGATCGGCATGACAAGCCCGAGACCGGATAGCACGAGGGAGATCGGCTGACCCGAGAACGTGTACAGGATGAACAGTGCGCTGATGAAGGCTGCAAGAGCGGTGGCGGTCGCGTAGAGCCCGTACTCTATCTTCCTCGAGGAGACGGCCTCCTCGGGCGACACCTCGCCCTTCACGATGAACTCCTCCCGCCCGAGCTTCGCCCGTATGGTGTCTAGCATCTCCGGGAAACCTCGCATCCTCTTCCTGATCGCGATGCTCTGCCTCGGATTGGCGGTCCTGAAGATGTAGACCTGGCCGTCTATGAAATTGCTCATCTCCGTGATGTCGCGCAACTCGCCGAATGAGTAGAAGAAAGTCCGCCCGCCAAACGGCGCGGTCGCCTCGATCCCGTTTTCATAGATTCTGACAGGTTTCAGTCTCCGGCTCATGAAAATGAGCACGATGCCGACGGCGGCAAGCATCGGGCCGAAAACGAAGAACATCATCAGCAGGAAGAAGAAAAGCGTCGGGAGCACCATGGCGAGGAGCGCGACCCCTATGCCCGCGATCGCGATGCCGACGCCGATGAGCAAAGCCCCGCCTCTGATGAAAGCCTCCGCCCTCTCGCCGATGTCCTCTTGGCTCTCTTCGAGGAGCAGCTTGCCCTTACCTTCCACCGCGGGCTTTGGCGGTGGCATCCCGAACGGTCTCATCTCGGCCGATCGCGGGGTTCCCGGACCCCGCATGCTCTTGTGGATGAGGAGGTCGCCCTCCATGAAGTTGCCCCAGAGAGTCTCGTTCTCGCGGTAGGTCTGGTACCATCGCGGCCCCATCGCCTGCTTGAGGATCGGGATCAGCTTTTCGAAGTCGTGCGCTCTCGAGCTGACGAGGAGCGCCATGGAGCTCTCCGTCTCTATCTGCAGAGCCTTGAACGATGCGGGGCCGGTCCAGATCGAGTCGGTCTTCGTGAAGGGGTTCTCTATCTTCACTGGGTAGATGTCGGATATCTCCGACCAGGGCACGAAGATGTACTTTCCTTTCTTGCCCACGCTGAACTTGGCGTAGATGCCGTTCTGGTAGATCGCAATGCCTTCATGCGAGACGAGCTTGCGCTTGTACAGAGGAGATCCCTGAGGTCTCGCCTGAGGGTTCATCGCCCTGTATCTCCTGTTGGCCTCCTTCAGGGCCTTGACCTGCGTCTTGTCGAGTTTGACCCAGCTGTGGACCACCTTGCCGTAGCGCTTGATTCCGTACCAGAGCGCCAGGGGAATGCCGAAGGCGACTGCAAAGATCGCGATATCCTCTATCACAGTCTCATCTCAGCGCAGCTCTTCTGATGACTCTCCCATACCTTCCTGCTATTGAACCTCTTGCCGCAGTGCTTGCATGCGAAGTCTCCCGCAATAACGGCGGGTTCTATGCTCCCCATGCGGTAGACGGTCATGAGCGAGATCCCCAATCCGACGAAGAGCAGGACCGTGACGAACACCATGAACATGGTCTGCAGGATCTCCTTGTTGGGGAGAAGGACGAGGAGGCAGAGGAAGACCACGCCGAAGACACCGTAGAGAACAGCCATCGCCCAGATCCTGCCGGCGGCCTCTGGCCTCACCGTCGTTGGCGGGGCCGGGATGGGCTTGCCCGCCCTGGGAGGTGAGAAACCTTGCGTCCTCGGAGTCATCCCCATGAATCCTGCCCCCTGCAGCGGCTGAAGCATGCTCCATGGTCAAATGCTTTGCGCCAGAGGAGTGGGTGTATTCATTCATGCGGGACATACGTCGAGCATCCTCTCGATGGCGGTAAGCCCGGTTCGGGCCTGCAAAGCTTGCTGCGCATTTCGCGAATCCGCTTTCTGCTCTCTCCTTAGTAGCCAGGGACGGCCCAGTTGACGTCGCTGCTGACGCGGATCATATAGGCGTAGCCAGTCATCAGGTGCGTCGATGTTCCAGCCCCCGCATTCGGCACAGTGCCGAGATACGCGAACGGGCTGGTCACGACAAGGCCAATCAGGAGAAGGGCCATGCCTGCTCTTCCGAATCCGATTTCATTTTTCATTTTCCTTCCTCCTGCGATCCGAGCTCTCTCGATGATCCTTCCCCGCCACGAGGATTGGTCGGAGGCACGATTTTCTTGTCCGCTCTCCCGGCCTTCCGACCCGACTCCTCTTCCCTTGCTCGCTTGCGGTGCAAATAGAACAGCAGAAGCGCGGTGAGGATCACCGCCAATAGGATTGCCGCGATGACGACCAACGCTGTCGGGAATGGAGAGGGCTGTTGTGAAGGCGTCTGTTCGACCCAGGTCGCAGTCACGGCTTTTGGCGAGTCCATGAGTACTGCCACGTGGAGATCCCTGCCGCTCGCGTCCCCGGTCCATCCGTTGAAGTCCCAGACCGTGCCGTAGGAATCCGTGAAGGTGGAGTTGACAGTCAATGAGGCGACCGATTGATTGTTGTACCAGCCCTCGCCCGCAGGCTCCTCGCATTCAGCGCTCCCGCCGCAGTCCGACGACACCGTCAGCCGGAACTGCACTGCCCAGTTGGCGGTGACCGTCAGGGGCGTGTCCATTGTCACGGTCACCTGATCGTCCGTGCCGCTCGCGCCGCCCGACCATTCGGTGAATATGCAGCGCGTGCCGCCGTTCACGCTGACAGTCTCGGAAATGGCGACGGTGGCCTCCGACCCCTCGTCGTACCAGCCCGCTCCGGTCGGCGAGCCGCAGTTGGTGATCGAGGAGCACTCCGATACTATGGTCAGGAGGAACTGGGGTTCCCACGCCGCTGAAACTTCCTTGGCCGCGTTCATCGTCAGCACCAGAGGGTTCGAGGTGCCGGAGGCGTCCATCCCCCAGCCGATGAACTTCTGCCTGGTGTCGGTGCTGATGACGAAAGGATCCTCCAATGTCACAGACGCGGTTGTTCCGTTCAGATACCAGCAATCCGCATTCGAGCACTGGGGATTCCCATAAAGGGAAAGCACCGTCAAATGGAAGAAGATCGTCCATTCGGCGACCGCCGTCATCGGAGCAATCATCAACAGTTGGGCAGACGTGTCGGTTCCGCTTGCGTCGCCGGACCACTGCACGAACTCATAGCGGCCGCCGTTACCGTCCAGCCACGGCGAAGTCACCTGCGCCGTCGCGGGCTCGGATAGGTCGTACCAGCAGTCTGTGCGTTCGACGCAGCGGATGTCTCCGATTATCGGAGGGGATAGTGTGAGTTTCACCTGCATGCGACCGTAGAATGCAATATAGTCCTCCGGTGCGGCGATGAGGACTCGGCGTTGCGACAAGAAGACTCCATCCGACCATTGAGTGAAGGCGTACCTGACCAGAACGAGTTCGTAATTCAGAACCGTCAGGTTGAGCCAGTGCATCGACTGGTTCTCCCACCATAAGGACGTCAGGCCGTTACAGTTCACGTCGTCGACGCTGAAGTCGATGTTCGTTGGACTGGTATCGACCCTCACAAGGAAATCGAGATAGCACACGGCCGTCTCTGTGATACTGCCAAGAATCGTGATCGTCGCGTTCGGGTCGGGGCCCGTGTAGTTCCCGGGTCCATCGCCAATCCACATCTCGAAGCGGTACCGCGTTCGCGGCGGGAGAACTGTCGGCGGAACCCACATCAATTGCACGTCCGTCCCCATGTCTACCCAAATGGTGATTGGCGGATCGCCCGTGCATATAAACTGCAAGGTGAGCAGGCATTCGGCGTTGAATATCACGATGTACGTCGCCGGACCCGTCACAGGGCCGATGGGTCGAATCTGGCTGAGGTAGCCATCCGACCACTGCATGAATGTGAATCTGCAATCGTCGAACCGCTGTGGCGAGTTTATGATTAGACTCGGAGAGGAGTTCTCATCCGCCCAGCAGTGGACTGGGGTGGTCATCGGCACGTCGCATCCGGGTATGTCGCTCCCTATCAAGAGAGGTTCAGGGACGTTCGACTGGATCGTTATCAGATACTGTTTGATGAAGCTGGCCACGAATGTCTGAGACCCGTTGATGGTCACGTTCCAGCCCCATGTAGTGGGTCCCCCGATCCACCGGTCGAACCGATACCGCGTGTCCACCGGGTTCGACGGCTGTGGCGAAACGGTGTACAGCATGTGCGCCGAGCCGTTCTGGAGGACAAGATTCGTCGGAGCAATCTGCAGCGGACTCGAGTCGATGCCGACCATCAACCCGGTCGGGATCGTGTCAATCGTGATTGTGACATCCTGATCAAGTGTCGGGTCGGTCCCCGAATTCGGACGCTCTTCCTGAATCGCGCTCCTAGAACGGCTTATTGCCGCGTTAGTCGAATCAGTCTGACCTGCACCGACCTGATCGGTCGCTCCGCTCGATTCAGTCTGCTCCTTCACGTCGCCCTGGGTGCCCGCGTTCAGCTCGAGCTGCGTGTCGTCCGGGACTGGGCCGCCCTTCTCCTGAATCTGCGCTTCCGGCAGAACCATTGTGACACCGCCCGGGTCAGCCGCCATGGGGGACCCCATGTCCAGCTGTATTTCAGGCGGTGGAATCGTTGTGAGCCCGGACGAGTCCGGGCGTACTGCGTCCGCTCCCGTGTCCGGCCTGGCGCCGAGCACCGGAGCAAGACAGGAGAAGAGGGCCACAACGACAAGAAGCAGAGCGCTAGCTCTACAGAGTCTAAGCTCTTGTAACATCGTCGTGCCTCCTCCAATCGAAGCCCTATCAGGGGCATCGAAAGTCAAAGCGATATCCGACTATTTAATAACAAATGTCGAGGAGGTGCGATTGAACGCGGATGCCGACGACATGGGGAATTCCCGCCATTTTCGGAGCGCTGTCGTCCTATCATGTCGCGATGCTACAGCGACACCGATAGGCCTTTGAGCCGCCGCGCACTTTCTCCCTGCGCTTGAAACGACAGAAGGAAAGGATCGAACGTCAAGTGCGGGAGGGCTTTGCGGCCCTGGCGGAGAACGACGTGGAGGCAGCGGAGCGCCACTTCAGAATAGCCGGTCACACTCTCGGCATCGCGCTCGCCTGCTATCACGGCCGGTTTTGGGAGCGAGCGACCAGCAAGGCCCTGGCGGCACTGGCCATGGCGGGACCTGGAACCGAGGACGAGGCGGTCGCCCTCAAGGTCCTCGCGATCGCTTCCAAGCAGCCGGGAGAGAAAGAGGTCAGAGGCGCCGCGCAGCAGCGGCGGGAGGCGCTCATCAAGCGCGCGGAGGAGCGGCTGGACGGGGTCGAATGGGGGCCAGTGCATGGCCTGATGCGCGAGCTGGCGAAGAAGCAGCCCGCCATCTACGGGGCTCTCGCCTCCGTCCGCATGGGGCGGAAAATGGTGAAAGCGGGTTTCCGGACAATAGTCGACTTCGTTCTTGCGGGAGATTACCACCGGGCGGCCTGTCTGGGCGACGACCTCACGCGCATAGAGGCGACGACCTGGGGGCTCGCGGCGGAGTTCTCCCTCTGCCCGGACTGCCTGGAGGAGTGGTTCGAGCCAGCTCCGGGGGAGCCGCCAAACGTGGCGCTGAACCGCTTGAGCGCGCTGACCGGGACGATACTCTTCGAGTTCACGTGGAAGAGTCCGGAGCACGCGCTGATCCTCGGGATCTCGGCGCTTCACTTCGCCGAGTTCAGGGCCCGCCACGGGGAGGACGTCGCGAGGCTCGTCGAGCGCGCGCAGGTCTACTACGATGCGGCCGCGGCACCGCAGTCGCTCGCGCCCGAGGAGGCGGGGCGCTGGACCGCCTGCGTCGAATATCACAGGGGGCGTGTACTCGAACTGGGGAAGAACGAGGCGGCCGCGCTGGCCCTCGTTGAGAAGGTCGCCTCGGGGTCTGCCGCCCCGTGGAACGAGAGGGCGCAGGAGGTGGCCGATAGGATCCGCCGCCGCCAGGCGTCGGAGGCGAAAAGGGCGCGCGTCGCGACCCTGCGCGGGGAATGCGAGGCTGCGAGGAAGAAAAGCGATGGCGAGGTCGAGCTCGCCGCCCTGAAAGCCCTTTCATCGGAGATTGATCTGGAGCTCGGCCAGCTCGAGAGGCTCTCGCGCCTCCGCGACGAGGATCACGATCCAGGCTGGACGGACATAGCGATAAAGGCCGCGGCGAAAGGATCGCACGACGAGAACCTGTCAAGGCGTCTCGGGGAGGAGGCTGCCGTGCGGTGGTCGGAGGGGAAAGGACGCGAAGCATTGAACCTCTTCATTCTGGCCCGCCGCATCGCTCCGCTGTCGCTCGACGTGATGTCGGCGTACGCGGCAGTGCTCGCCTCGTTCGGCCGCAATGCCGAGGCGGCGAAGGCGTACGCGGCGATCGGCCACAGGGAGCCCATGCACTTCCTCGAGAGCGCGCGCTGCTTCATGGCGGCGGGCGAGGAGAGGCGCGCGGTCGCGGTGGTGCAGGCGCTGTTCGTCGCGTCGGACGCGGTCCGCCTGTGGGAGGATGGTCTGCGCCTTGTCGAGTCCCATACCACACCGCCGGCCCTGCGCCTCCTGGCCAGACTGCTGCTGGACCGGCAACCTGAGAACGAATTCGCCCGCACCGCCCTTGCCCGTGCAGAGGCGGAGGCGTACCGCGCGGCGGTCGAGGAGCGCGAGAGAGTACGTGCAGTTGCGCGCGTGGCCGCGAAGACGGGAGACTGGCGGAAGGTGAGGGATTCCCTGCAGAGCGTGCAGGAGAATGTGAGGGACGGCGAACTCTGGAACCTGCTCGCCCGGGCTCATGAGGCCCTCGGTGAGGGGGAGGAAGCCCTGCGGTGCTACGAGGCGATGCCGCAGACGGCAGCCTCGATGGCGGGCCGCGCGCGCAGCCTCGTCCGCCTGAGGAGGTTCGAGGATGCCCGCGAGACTCTGGAGCATCTCCGTGACCGATTGGAGCCCGAGGAGGAGCCGGAGCTGGGGAGCGACCCTGATGTCAAGGGGCTGTGGGCCGAAGTGAAGGGCGACCTGCAGCTGGCGGCGCGGCTGTATGTCGATGAGGCGATGCTCCGCTCTCTGATCATGAAGGCGCGCGAGCGGGAGGATGCGCTGGCGGAGCTGGAGGCGCTCTCGGTCATCGCCGCGCGCGATGAAGCGTGCGTCGGCGAGCTCATGGACCGCGTGCGGGCCCTTGAGGGGCGCCTGCCTGTCCGCGCGAAGGCGCGCATCGTCCGAGATCGCATGCCCTCGCTCGTCCTGTGCGACACGAACGTGCTGCTGTCGAGGGTGCTCGAGGGCGTCCCCCTGCCGGGCGATCTGAAAGCGCTCGGCAATCCGCGGGGTGTTGAGCGTTTCGAGACGCTCAGGTCGCAGAGGGGGAACGCGGTTCTCGCGGTCACGGATACCGTGGCGGGGGAGCTGAGGTCCCTGCTCAAGTACCAGATGGCGGTCCGGGAGGACGAGGAGGCGGAGAAGGCGCTCGAGGAGGTCATGCGGCGCGCGGAGCAGCTCGTGTCGGAGATGCGGGTGGAGAAGGTCGCCGGCCTCTCGCCGAGGCCGCCACCGGAGTACTCGGAGCGCGTGAGGTCATTCTATAGGTCAATGGGCCCGCGCCTGCGTGCGATTACTCGGCGCAAGGTGAGCAGGCGGCCCGAGCGGTCGTCGGAGATCCTCGGCCGGCGGGGAGTGAGCAAGGGCAAGCCGGGGCGCGCGCCGATGCCGGAGGCGGTGGACCAACGGCTGCTCGCCGAGGCGGCGTCGCTCGTTGACGGGCCGCTGCCCGGGTTCGGCGGCGTGGGCATCCTGTCCGACGACGCTGACTTCCGGAGCTTCGCGCGGGAGATCGAGACGACATTCGGCGTGAGGATTCACTGAGAGCTGCCGGGGCGGCGCGGTCTGAGCGTCCTTCATTGTCCCTACTTCAAGGAATCAGACAAGGCATCTGCATCAAGATTCCGTCATCGCCGGAATCGCATGGTTTAACATCCGCGGGGAGTTCCCACGGACATGGCCGAGGTCTGGGTCAGCCTGCTCGTCGGCGGGACTCTGCTCCTCATCGGATATGGCGCCTCCCTGATTTTCGACAAGTTCCGAATCCCCGACTTCATCGTGCTCATCTTCCTGGGTGTCCTCCTGGCGCAGATACCTGTCGAGCCTTTCGGACCAGGTCTCGTGCCCTCGCTCACCCCGATACTGCCGGTCTTCACGGCCCTGACCATAGCATTCATCATGTTCGAGGGGGGCCTCTCGCTGAACCTCAAGGGCTCGGGCAGGGGGATGCCGGGGGTCCTCGCTCACGTCGCGGTCTCGGTGTTCATCACGGTCGTCCTTATCTGGTTGATCGCGACGCGCCTCCTCGGCTTCGACGGCGTCACCGCGCTTGTTCTGGCGGGGGCGTTCTGCGGTCCGTCGGCCGCCGTCATCCTCAGCTTCGCGACGCGTCTCAAGCTCGGCAAGGCGGCGGAGAGGGCGGTCGTGCTCGACGCCGTGGTCACGAACGTCATCGCGGTGATCCTGGTATTCTTCGCGATAAGGTCGGCGAGCGCCGAGCCGGCGACTTTCCTCCATCAGTATGCGCTCGAGATAGCGCTCGCGACGATCGTGGCGATTGCGGCGGGGATTCCGTGGAGGATGGCGATCAAGCGCTCGCCTTCACGCAAGTTCATGTACATCGCGACAGTCGCCTGGGCCCTCGTCATCTATGGCATCGCCGATGGGCTCATCAACGGGAACGGCGCCGTCGCCGCATTCGTCTTCGGCCTCGTCCTCGCATACCGCAAGCCCGAGGACGCTCCGGACCCGGAGGGGAAGGGCAGCCTCCAGGAGTTCCAGTCCGAGATCACCTTCGGCATGAGGACGTTCTTCTTCATCTACCTCGGTCTCGTGGTGACGGTGGACAGCGTGACCCCGGTGGCGCTCATTGGCGCTCTCCTCCTGACGCTGGTGTTCGTCGTGTCGAGGGTGCCGAGCTCGATCGCTCTGGGCAGGCTATCCGGGTTCAGCAAGAGGGAGACGAGGGTCCTCATCGCGTCGATGGCGCGCGGGATGACCGATGTGGTGCTCATCCTCATCGCGATCGAGAGCGGAGTCGTACCAGCGTCCTCGGTTCCTCTGCTCGTCGGGCTGGTGACCGTGACTATCCTGGTTGCGGTGGCGGTGTGCGCGGGGCTGGTCGTCTGGGCGGAGAGGAGCCCCATGGAGGAACAGGCACGTGAGAACCCACCTATTCCACCTGACGCGGATGTCCCTCTGCAATTCGACCGTCCAGCGTAGCCGAGCTGCCCGCCATCGGTCGTTCTACTTCAGATTTATCCTGTAGAAGCTCCAGTCAGTCTTTTCCGCGTTGTTCTTCTCGTAGAATCTCTGGGCGGACTTGTTCCAGTCGAGGACGGTGAACTCGATTCTCCCGCAACCCTCTTTCTTGGCTCTTTCCACGCAGAAGTCGAACATGGCCTGACCTATGCCCTGTCTCCGGTACTCCTCAAGCACGAAGATGTCCTCAAGGTAAAGAGTTGGCAGGGCGCGGAAGCTGGAGTAGGTGAAATAGACGATGACGTAGGCAACGTACTTGGAGTCAAGTCTGCCCAGGTATGCCTCGTATCTAGGGTTCTTCGAGAGCGCGTCTCGCCTCAGTCTTCTCTTGGCGGCTTTGTCCGGAGGTGCGAGGTTTTCGAACTTCGCGAGTCCCTCGATGAGAAGGAGGAGGTGATGGAAGTTGTCCCCCGTGACTCGCTCGATGATCAGTCCACTGTCAGCATGCTTGCTCATGGCGGCGGTAAGATGAAGCGTCGGCGTAAATATCCTTCCGCGGAACGGTTTCGGAGCGGAATCGATAATCTGCGCGTTTGTATCCCCGATCAGACTGGACCCGCCATCACATCATCGGAGGGAGATCCACGAGAGATATCGATATCGGCAGAACTACCAGCAATCCGGTATCTAGCTCTCCGGCGAAGAGACTGGGCATCCGCTCTTTAAGATTCCTTCATTCCAATATTAGAGCACGCAGGAGTCATGGGTTCTTCACTCCACGATGAATCGCGCGAGCGCGGCTATGGCGTATCCCACGCCGCAATCTGCATTATCGTTGAATCGTCCACGAGCTCAAACCTCCAGTCATGGGAACCCGACATTCCGTAGACAAAGAAAGAATCGCCAGTGCTCAACCTCCCGTCGCTGTCCTCGTCGTGGACGATTGCCTTGACTGTCAGGCCGAAGCTGAATGGGGTGTTAAATCTCAGACTTTGATAATCCGGGAGTAGGGGACTGAAATCCGCGTACATGCGCATTCGTATGTGGGAGACTTCCCCAAAGCGTTCCGTCACGCATTTCGCCTTCCAGCTAGCCGTGAGGTTGTCCGAGAGTCCACCGATGTCGATTTCGGTGAAGTACATCGGAGCCCCATCTACCCACGGACCGCAATATTCGGGGGTATGGGCGGTCAGCGTGTACCAGACAATGACAGCTGTCACCAAGAGGACGGCAATTACGAAGGAGGCAACCGCGTACAGGAATCTGCGAGATTTCGATTTCCTCTCGTTTCCATTGGCATCCTTTCGCTCGGGCTGCGCCGTCATCCGTCGCTCCCTGCACCGAGAGCATGCTTATTACCCTTAAAGGTTCCTGGATTCGGGAGGCTCTCGACAAGAAGGAGGAATTCCTGGAAGTTGTCTCCTTTGACTCGCTCGATGGTCAGTCCACTGTCAGCATGCTTACTCATGGCGGCGGCGAGATGAAACGTGGGCGTAAATATTCTTCCGCGGAAAGCCTTCAACAGGGAATCAGCGGGCTTGCGTCCCCGGCTGGACCGTTTCCGCGTACCGCGCTAGTGCATGCTTGCTTGAATACCATGTGCGGCCGATCTTGACGGCCTCGAGCACTCCCTGCCGCGCGCGCAACGAGAGGTATTCCTGAGAATACGCGCTGCCCCGGGCAAGCTGTCTCAGGGGGACGAGAGCACGTTCGGGATCCACCGCGGACAGGAACACCGCCAGCCCCTCGTCAACAGCATGCAGTACGAAGCCCGAGAGCGGTCCGTACCGGCCCCGGTCCGCCTCATCGAGACACTTGTAGTACCGCCGCCTGTCCTCCACGCGGAGGACGACAGGCGCGTATCCTGCGCTGATGAGCACCAGGTTGGCGGCCAGCCGCGCGGTCCTCCCGTTCCCGTCGAGGAACGGATGGATCGATGCGAGGCGGTGATGCAGGCAGATGCTGCGGAGGACCGGCTCGCGGATGGCGGGAAGTCCCTTGAACAGCTGGTCGAGTCGCCGGACGATCTCGGATGGGGGCGGCGGGAGGTGCGCCGAACCGCCGATCCGGACCTGCTGCCGTCTGTACTCCCCTGGAGACTCCAGCGTCCCCTTCGTGACCATTTCGTGGAGCTTCTTGAGGGGGGCATGGTCGAACCGCAGGCCAGGACGGCCACTCTCCCATATCCAGTCGAAGGCCTCCGCGTTGTTCGTGGCCTCGAGGTGTTCGCGGACGCTCTTCCCCCCGATCGTGATCCCCTGCTCGATGATGAGGCGGGTCTCCTTGAGGCTGAGCGTGTTCCCCTCTATGGCGTTGCTGTTGTAGGTGTGGTAGAGGCGCAGCTGCTGCCGCAATCGTTCCAGGACGTCCCGGGGAAGGGGCCTGCGGGACCGCAGCTCCTTGAGATTCGACTGGACCCGCCGCCATGTCACAGGAGGAAGGTCGGAGACGGATATCGGTATCGGCATGTTTCCGTGTTATCCGATAGCCTTGCGGTTATATATCGGTATCGGCAAGATTGACAGTAATCCGATATCTGTCTCTCCATGAAGGTGATTCGAGACTTGACGCCCCTTGCACAAGCCCGGAAGATTCAGAGCACCCAGATGCCCTCATCCGGCGGTGAACACGTCCCATCTCGAGACTTTCGCGCCCGCCGACCTCAACTCCTCGATGAGGGCGGTGGCGTCCTCGTCCGAGAGCATGAGGACTGATGGGGAGACGACAGTCGCCTCGTACCTGTCCTTGAGCCCCTCGTACCTGTAGATCGTCCGGCGCCCTCCGACCTCCTTCGTCGAGACGGACCCGTGGACCTTACGCGACACCTGCACCTTCTTGCCGGGCGGGAGGCCTGTGAGGTCATAGGAGACTAGGACCATCGGCCTCAACGCGAGGTGGTCGGGCGTGAGGACGAACTTGCCCTGGAGCACGACTCCCTCCCGGAACACGTTCCTCAGGAAGCTCGGGTCGAGGTCCCTCAGGTTCGTGGGGATCGCGTTGATGTCCCTGTGGGGCCTGAGCGCTGTCACCATGCGCGCGATCTGCCGGTTGAGCGTCTGGGGAACCCTGCGGTCGACTATCACGAGGAGGTCGATGTCGGACCTGCGGTCGAATTCGCCGCGGGCGAGGGAGCCGAATAGCACTACCCCGCCAGCTCGGACGATTCCCTGAAGGCCGTCGAGGAACCTCTCGATGAGCCGCCGGTCGTCGTCGGGGAGCTCAGTGAAGCTCGGCTTCGATGTCCCCGAGGATCTCCTTCGCTCTCTTGGCCGACTTTCCATCTCCTTTTCCTCCGTAGTGTTCATTCTGTAACAGGTTAATGAAAGAGGCAGTTCTTGGCACTTTCTGTTAATCCGTCACAGACTGCACCTAGGGCGGAATCGTCATCGGAACCTGTATCCCTCCGGGAAGCATCTCAGCAGCTTCCCCGGCAGCCTGCCGTCAAGCTCCTCGATGTCGCGGTCCACGGACCCAATCACGCGGATGCCATACCTCTTGAGGATCTCCCGCTTCGTCTTCAGTCATCTCACGAAGCGTGCACGATCGAGTTCATTCAGATTAACAGAGCGGCTTGCTCGACCGTCCCGCCGCAGAGCTCGACCGATTCGCTGTCACTCTGCGGGCCCAATACCCCGCCTGTCGAATCCGCGGACACTTGGTGCGTCTGACAGGAGTCGACGAGCCATGTTATATCGAACGTGTACTGGATGGACCCCAAGGGCGAGAGAGTCCCGCTGTACTTCAACTGACCGTCCAGAAACACCCGGTATTCCACATCATTCACCAGATGCGTGCTCGACACGGTCACAACGATCTTGCCGCTCTTCGAGATCATGAAGAACCCGATTAGTGCGACAACCACCACGATAACGACCACGATGATAACACCAGTGTGCTTCTTGGGCTGTGCTTGTTGCGTCGGCTGAGGCTGCGCCATCTATCTACGCTCCTTGCGCTGAAGATGTCTCGACAAGCTTTAAATGTTTCCAGACACCACACGTCACCGGGTATTCGGGGTCGCGGATCCTGCGCAATCGATGCAGGCGATCCTTGGACGCCCCTCGCCCGGATTCACTGGAACCTGTATCTATCCGGGATGCATTTGAGCAGCTTCCCCTCCGAGCCCTCGTGGACGCACGTCTCCTTCAGGTCGCATCCGGGGCAGAACCGTGCGCGGATCTCGCTCTCCTCCAGCCCCAGGAGGCCCGCCTGGTCGAACAGTTCGTGGAGGAGCTTCAGGTTCCATCCCCCGGGATCAGGCGGTCCCCGGCGGGGTCGGTGCTCCTCTCTCGGTCATCGTCCGGCAGCTCACCCTTCTCCGAGAAACCTCAGGTCCTCGAGGTCCTGCTTCCTCCGTAGCTTCTTGAGGGTCTCCCTGTGGTCATCGAGCGATATCACGGGGATCCTGACGCCCTTGTATGAGAACGTCTGTCTTCTCTTCCAGAGGTCGTCGAAAGACCCCAGGACGGGACTGGTGATGATGTCCACCTCCCTGTCGTTCGTGAACGTGGTGTGCCCCATCCCCCGTATGTCCTTCACGACGTCCGTGTCGGGGACGAGCCCCAGGCTCTCCAGCGCCTTCACGGTTGCGGACACGTTCTCCGGCCCCGGGTGGATCATGATGTCGACGTCGACCGTCGTGCGGGGGACGCCGTGGAGGACGCCGGCGAGGCCTCCCGCCAGGAGGTACCTGACCTTATTCCTATTCAGCGTCCTCATTATCACCTGAAGCTCTAGCAATCCTCGCCTCCCTTCTGAACCCCTCAACCTCCTCAGCGAGCGCAAGTCGCTCCTGAGGTGTCAGGCTCAGGAACCACCTGCCGAGCCTCTCCCGCGCCGGGTCTTTCTCTGGCATCGGGCCTCAATCCCTCTCGTTGGTATATCTCCCTTTCGCGGCGGCCGGTCGATATGTTCGGCAGATTGCCGTCCGGACGGAAGCCGTCGCTCCGGGTTGAACCCCTGTCAGCCCCGCACTACGAGACTTTGTCTTCCAGGACCATCGCGACGATTCCGTCCCAGCATCGGCGACCAGCCCCTGGCGGGCCTTCTCCAACCACCCGCCATCGATGAGGCTGATGGACCTGGTTTTGTCCATCAGGAAGCCTCCATTAGGAGAGAATCAACAGAATCGATCAGCCGTATTGAGGCCTCGGCGACCCAGAGGATCCCGAGGCGTGTAATCGATGTGGTTGTGGGTTCCGCGATTCCGGAACCGTGTAATTCGAAATCAAATGGGTTCATGGGTATTTAACGACATTGGACTCGGTGATCAAGGTCGTTCGTTGGTGTAGCTTGCCGATAGGTTGCTCGGCGGGATTCCGGTGATCACGAGTCGAATCATCGGGGCATGGACGTTGCGGGCGCGACATTCCCCAGCGTCTGAATCTGCTTCTGGGACGCAGCCTCAACGAGGCAATGTTCCAGGAGATGCCCGCTACGGATGAACACAGGATATTTAAGGTGGGATGAGATGTCTTTTCGAGAATCCGGGCAGAAGGTAAAAGTAGGCGCCCGGGCCATAGACGACGCATCTGGAACTGCATACGGTTTGGGGGCTAGGGGTAAGAGCGGGAACCGGACGATGGACGCCGTCCAAGAAGGACAGAGAGGCAAAGGATACGAGCTCTTGGGAGCGAATGGTTTAACGGGACGTGCTGCGGGGGTTTGCCTTTGAAGAAAGTAAAGCTGACGATACGAGAGAAGATCCAGGACGCTGGTTTCAGGCTCTGCCTCATGAAGGAGGCGCAGAAGCAGTTCATCACGCGCTTCTTCGCCGAGAACCTCCAGGACAAGAAGACCGTCGAGGTCCTGGTGGGCGGCCGCCGCAAGGACGTCGATCGATACATCCAGACCGTGAAGGGAATGCGCACGGGGAATCCCAAGGGCTTCGATGTGGAAACACAGGACTATGACGGGAACATAATGGACATCAGGGATTTCGCCGGCTATCTGACGGCGGAACAGCTGGTGAGAGGCGTGGGGGGAATGACGGGGCTTGTCTCGAGGATCGACACGCTCGACAAGACGCTCGTCGTTCGCCTTTCCGGGCTTGAGACCACATTGAAGGGAATCGGCCCTGACATCGCAAGAGCCATACTGGAGGGGTTCGAGCGCCTCGAGAAGCGGGGTTAGACCCCGGTCAGAGGGCGGCGCGTCTCAGGATATCATCCAGAGATCGTGGTGGCGCGAGACCAAGCCAGCCGGCCGATTGCCAGTTTCCCCCATGGTTCTCATGGACCGTCCATGGCAGATTTTCTTCATCCTGAGTTGGAGATTGGGCCGGATTCGCCGTCCCTGCATTCGCTTTGGATTGGCACTCATCTTCCTAATATCCTTCCTGACTCGAGGGCTCTGACAGATCACTGCGCGATGCCCTAGGCACGTGACTTCGCACCGCCTCTGAGAATGACGGTCGCAACTCCATCCAGGCACAGCGGCGACAGCTTCCCCTCCGAGCCCTCATGGATGCACGTCTCTTTCAGGTCGCATCCGGGGCAGAACTGCACATGGAGCCCGACCGATTTAAATTGACGCGGTGTGCCGATGCTCGGAGACGACCGCGACTAATCGAGGATTATATCGAGATAGGGCCGATAGGCGAAAACTCGATTGCGCCTGTTCCCCGTCTGTTCATTCAAAAGCGCGAGCCCCTCCAGTTCGACCGCGAGTTCGTTCGCGCTCGGGAACGACAGCCCTGTGACCCTCTGCATATCGTTCACCGAGACCATCGGGTGCTGGTACATGAACTCGATGAGAATGAGTGCGCCTCCCGCCCTTCGTCCCATTGCATTCTGGATCAACCGCCTATGCTCCTCACGCAGCTGGATGATTCTCTTCGCTGTCTCGGTCGCCTGCCTGGACACCTCGTCGACGCCTTTCAGGAAGAACCTCAGCCAGCCCTCCCAGTCCCCCTCGTCCCTGACCGCCTGCAGCGTGTCGTAGTACGAAGACCTGTTCTGGCGGAAGTAATGTGAAAGGTAGAGCAGGGGCCGCTCGAGATAGCCCTCCGCCGTCAAGAGGAAGGTGATGAGCAGACGCCCCATCCTCCCGTTGCCGTCCAAGAACGGATGGATCGTCTCGAACTGGCTGTGCGCGAGCCCCACCTTGACCAGCGGCGGCAAGGATCTCTCTGTCAGGAGAAAGCGCTCCAGATCGTCGAGGGCCTTTCTCATCTCGGGTACAGCAGGCGGGACGAAGGCTGCATCTTCAATCCCCCTCTCCGAGGGGCCGATCCAGTTCTGCACCGACCTCAGCTCGCCAGGACTATGGCTGCTGCCCCTGCCCCTGCTGAGCAGGCGAGCATGTATCTCCTGAACGAGCGCGACAGACAGCTCTCTCCCCCTCGCGATCTGACCCAGACCGTGGTTCATCGCGTCGATGTAGTTGGACACATCGACGACATCGCGAGGGTGACCGCGCAGGCGCGCGCCCGCCTCGTACTCGAGGAGGTCGATCAGCGATGATTGGGTGCCCTCGATCTGGCTGGACAGTACGGCCTCTTTCCTGATATACATGAAGACGAAGAGGTCCGGGTTCGGCAGGGTCTCCGTCGCCCCGCTGAGCCTCCCAAGGTTCCTGTCCGCTTGCGAGAGGATGCTCAGCATCGAGCTGTCGAAGTCGATCGGAGGATTGGGCGGGAGCGGTTTGGGGACATATGTGCGATAGCCTTCCGGTTGCATCGCATATTGACCTGCACGCGCGGTCGTTTTTACCATATTTAAGCCAGCCTTCACAATTCAGAAGCTTTAACAGTTAATTAATTTTCTATTGACATTATTGAATAACGAGCTGCATCTATAAGTACATTCCTTCCAAAGCTAGCTGCTGCGAAAATGAAAGACCTTGAACGATTCTTTCGAAATCGGGCAAGGGAATCGCAGGCGCGGGATTCCTCAGCCTGAATCGCGCGGGTCGTTCCGGATCTTGATGTCTCACTCCGACTTCGCTCTCAGGATGACTGTGGCGATCCCGTCCAGGCACAGCGGCGACAGCTGCCCCTCCGAGCCCTCGCGGAGGCGTAATTCTCCTGCGGCACTCCGGGCGGAACCGCACACGGGATTTACTCTGACGGAATTCTCCTATCCTAGGCCGATTGCGTTATGAAAGTACACAGAATCATTATGGCCGCGAATGCGTTGCCATTCGCGTGGATGAGACATGACTGCAGAGCGCACGATGCTGTTCATGGACGGATCGAATCTTTTCCACTCCACCAAGGACTTCGACCCTGGATTGAAAATCGATCTCGTGAAACTTCGAGATTTCTTGGCGAAAGACAGGCTCCTGATACGCGCATACTACTATGGCTCGATACCGATTGGGAATCCGGAGAGAATCGCGAAACAGACCGCCTTTCATCACTTGCTCGAGTACAGCGGTTTCAAGACGGTGATTTTGCCGCTGCGCAGGCGAGGGGCGGAGTACGTGGAGAAAGGTGTCGACGTCTCCCTTGTTACCGACATGTTGGCGCTTGGGTTCGATCGAGCTTACGAGTGCGGCATTCTCGTGGCTGGCGATGCCGACTATGTCAGGGCGATTCAAGAGGTAGAACGCAAGGGCATCAGGATTCACGTCGCATTCTACGATCTCCCCTTATGTGCGGGCGACCTGAGACGGGCTGCACATTCGTTCGTCTCGCTGGATAAGCATCTTGAGGAATTCAGGAAGTCGTGAAATCAAAAATGCATTGAGGAAGCTTTTTTGCCAGACGACCGAGCCAAATGATGTGCGCTTGTCGTTATGGTTTTTGGCGGTCGTCTGGAGAGTTATTTTCGCATTCTTAATTCACGTGCTTGCTTAAAACTCTTTCGCTTGGAGTCAGCCTCTTGATAGCCTGATCTGGCAAGCGTCCGTGTGAGCGATTGATGGATATTTCCAAGAAGGTTCCACGCGCAAAAGCCTAGATGGACGATTCGAAGTTTGCGCGGAGTATCGCGGTCGCAACACCGTCCAGGCACAGCGGCGACAGCCTCCCCTCCGAGCCCTCGTGGACGCACGTCGCCCTCAGGTCGCATTCGGGGCAGAACCGCACGCGGATCTCGCTCTCATCCAGCCCCAGGAGGCCCGCCTGGTCGAACATGTCGTGGAGGAGCTTCAGGTACTTGCCCTCGGCTATGCGCGGCACGTCGTACTTCGCCGCCTTCAGTCCCCCGCGCGCGGTCCAGTACTCGTAGAGGCGCCGCGCGCCCTTGGAGCTGTTGCACAAGGGGCCGACCCGGAAGGCATTCCTCCCGCCACTAGTCAATAAATGGCGATTGCATTCCGTGCAGCTTCGCCACGAATTCTTCAGTCTTCTTAAAGTCACGATCAGTATCTAAGTAAACGGCTCCTATGAGCGCCTCTAGCGTCTCGGCCGGAATTCTCGGTTGCACATCGAGGCTCTTATCTCTCTCCGACCCTCCCAGCCGAATGAGACCTCCGACTCCTTTTTCCAGTGCGAGTTTTGCTAACGTCGGTTTCTCTTCCATCTTTCTCCTTTCCACGGTAATTTTGTCCCCTGTCTCGAAGCCGGAGTGATATAGGATATCGGTTAGTGCCGCTTTGAGCAAAGCATCGCCCAAGGTCGCGAGCGCTGTCTGATCCTCACATTTCGGTTGCTGCAACGCCCGATCCTCGACAAACTTCTGACGGGTCAATGCACGGATGAGAATATCTGTGTTTCCGAATCGATGGCCGAGAATTCCTTCCTCTTCGTTCGCTTTGATGATCTTGTCCATTGGGTCTTCGAGTTTCAAGCAATCACCTCGCACATATGTCTGTTCATGCTAATCCTGTCGTGTTCCATTGCTATTCCCCTCGCCGACATGCAAATGCATGGGGTCCTATTTCAAAGATGGCTTGCGCATGATGGTGACATCCCGCCCACCGCTAGATCGTCCTGCTGAGTTAAGTGTCAATTTGAGAATGTCAATCGCGACCTTTATCAAACTCTATATACGCGACACTCACATTCGGTTAATCGATTGCGCATGGCAGGAGTTACGTGCCTGACCTTGTCGGGGGACAACTACTGGGCGGTCGTCAACAGCGTCTGGTCTCTTCTGTATGAGGGGCTTTCAGTCCCTAGCCACCTCATTCTCATAACTAACGGCCGCCACAAAGATGTCGCGAAGAGGGCTTCCGATTCGTTGCAGACACTGCTTTCCTTCTATGGGATGACCAGCGTCCCCGAAATCATCGTCGTCCCCGAATATGACCTGCGCCAGGTACACGACAAGCTGTTTGAAATCATGCAGAAGGCCAAGTCGGAGGGAGAAGTCGCTCTCAATATCACTCCGGCTAGAAAGTCGCTTGCCACAGTCGCCATGGTCGCCGCATGGGAAACTAAGGTGAATAGAATCCATTACGTTTACCTCAGAAGTCTCAAGGACGCCGATTGTCCCTATCCCCTCATAGCAAGGGATCTCCATGAATTGCTCGACTTGAAGGAGCTCCGCCCGAAATGAGCACATGGTGCGCGCCCAGCAGATTCCTGATGGCGCTGGTCAACAGGATTTTTGGATATGGACGCGGGGTAATCACAATCAGATATCCACTCTATGGCACGGAGCTCTTCTCATTCGATTCATCATTCAAAGTCAAGAGCGCCTCATCCAAGCACAAGTTTTACGAAGCGCGAAAGGCTGCAACCTCATGGAGCAAGGAGCTGAGTCACGAAGCGCCCGAGTGGAACCAAGTGATGGACTCGTTCGTATCCTCTGGGACATTGAAGCCTCAGAACCTCGCCGATTTCGCTGTATGGGCCAGGAAGACACTGGAGGATAGGAGACGTCCGGAATTGGCAGCTCGCCCATTCTTCCTGGCAATCGATACGAATGTAGCTTACAATCGCCTGTTCACGCGGCATTTTCCAATCGATGGCCCAAGCGGCGTCGTTAGAGCTCCAGATTTCAGATTCCTGTTATGCGATGTTGTCCGTCGAGAAGTCGACGAACAGATTAAACGAAAATATCGCGGGGAACTGAACCAAATATTCACCCATCCTGAACAGGAATCGATTCTCAAGGAAATCGGAGGACGCAATGTCCTCGTGGCGCGAAGGGCCAAGCTCGCTCAGAATGAAATCGACTACCTTGACAAAACGCTCAACGCCTTGACTGTTCCTTGCACGGAGTTCCCCTCAGACAAGGAAGATCGAGATATTCTCATCGCAAAGACCTACGGAGCATTCAGCCGGGACAGAAACGTGGACATAGCGCTGCTGACGATGGACCAGAACATGGTGGACCACGCGAAGAATGCTCAGATTATGTCCTTCTCGTTAAGGGTCCCTGGAGCTTCGGAACTGGAGAAGGTCGAACTGCACTACTCCCTGTGGCATCTGCTCCACGATCTGGCCGTTGCGCTAGGCGTGATTGACATAGAGCCCTTCGGGACGCGGGTGTACGGCGAGTGGGCCGGAAAAACCACGTCTGACTACGGCGCAGAGAGAGTGAAGATAGTTCTCGACGACAAAGCTCCAATAGCGAATGAAGTGGTCAGGGACTTCCGGATTTGCGCGAAAGTCTTGGGAGTGTCAATTAGCGGCTGACGGTTTGCCATCGTGGGATTCAGCGACTATGTCGGCGCCTAGATCCTTCGCTCTCTGTGTGACACGTTTAGCATCATCAGGTGACTTGGCCAGGATGTATTTCTTCCCTTTGTGTTGGAATAGATCTACATCTTCTTCTGACTTCAACCTCTGGGCACCCTTTGGAAGAGTCGGAGGGAGCACTGTCCAACGGTACACGATCTCGTGGGGCAATGATTGCACCTCCCCCTCATCGGGAATAGGGAATTCCTTGGGCTCGGTCTCCGCCATCGAGTCCAACGATTTCGCTTGAATTGTGCCAAGGTCTTTCTCGATTGTCCCTCCTACGATTGCCGGCGACAGTCCCCTGCCGTCCCAGAGGAGGCATTCGCCGGTAACCTGGCCGCGGGGCAGGTTCTCCGTCAGCCTGAAGTGGAATGTCTTGGGCCATGACTCCATCAGGGTTCGAAGACTCTCGCACTGGGCGGGGGTGAGTTGGACACCGGTCTCGAACCCGGTATCTAATCCGCGTGATTCTACATTGGCCGTCATCACGATGCCACGCATCTTGCCGCTCATCTTGCCTAACATGGCTTTCGCGTGCAGGTACCTGTGAGCATATACATCCGCGCCTCCGCGCATCAGATTCACGGCAGCCTCCATGTTCTTGACGCGGGGTCGCATGAAAATGTGCGTTCTCAGCCCACCCTTGACCCTCTTCAGCAGGTTTTGTGTGACTTCGTGTTTCATATCGAGATTATAGATTGACATCCAGAAATCATCCTGTGCACTCTCCACGAAGTCCAACAGAGATTGCCTGAGGGTTTGCATGTTCTGCGTCGTCACGGGCAGGTCAGACGGCAACACGGACTTTATCTCCATCCTACCGGACTTGCTGACCGGTTCTAGGCGTCCAGCTCGGAACAGCTCGTGTTCGCTCTCCTGCCAGAATCCGATTCTGAACTGTTCGAAAAGCGCTTTCGCAAGATCACCTTTCAAGGGGATAACCACCTCAACGTTCCGTGTCAAGGCTTCTGTGGCAAGATTTGCGGTGGAAAGGAAGGCTGCCGTCTTGCCAGGACTCCGCGGATCGACGATCACAAATTTCGAATGGAAGTGCCCTGCTGTGCGGACCAATACTCTGCCCGCCAATGCGTCCAATGTCGCCTTATGCTCCTCAACCTGCCTCTTAGCGAATTCCGATTCCTGAGAAAGGTCTTTGAGCAGATGTTGCTCCGACATCGTCAGCACGTAACAGCGCACACCTCTTTTCGACGCCTCCAGGAGCGCGTTGCCGATATTCTGATCGTAGAACAGGAAAGAGCAAAGGCATACCGTTTCCATAGAAGAGCGTATGGCTTCGACGATCATCGAACGGGCGAACCCAGTTTCCTCGGTGGGCCATATGGTGGCGTCGCGCCTCGGCGGCACTGCGGGCGATCCCATCTGAGGCGCCAAAGGAATCCATGCAATCCCTAGAGGATTTTCCCTGAAAGGCTTGATCATCTTCTTCTCTAGCGCCCAAGTGCTCATCGAACCGCCTCCTGCTTCCCCAGGTCGGTTGGTGCCCGCAAGTACCAATATGCCGCTGGCAATAAATCACCACGAAGGATTGCGCCATGCCGAATCTGATCGGCCATCTTATCATGTTCAGGCAATGTGATATCGAAATCTGGGAATCTGTCGGTGACACCGCGGACTAGTTTAGGATAGCTGTTTTCATCAAGGTATTCGGTGATTTCATGCTCGAGAACCCACTCCCCCCATTCTTGTGCGTCTTTGACCGTTCGCGGGGCAATTGGCACGTCACGGATTTCTGTTTCATCAAACGTGCCGTATTCACTCACGGTCGGCCTATCTAACTTCAGTTGCCTCGACATCGACGTCTTCTCTGCATCCGACACCTCATTGAAGCCGCATCGCAAGACCCCTCTTCGAGCATCCCATGCCTGGCGAGTGTCGCCCAACAACTCAAGGAAAATGCTTTCGTGGGAAACCTTGGGCGACTCCATATCCCACTTTGCGAAACCTTCTGCCATGAGCTCAGATTCTCTATCAGGGTGGATGATCCATTTCAGCGAAAGCCTCTCATTCTGTTCCACCTGCGAACGTACGCATCGTTCAGCGACTGACATGATGCGGATTCGCTCCCCTAATCGTGGAAGCATGATTGACTGGTCTTTCAATTCGACAAGCCATGGCGGCACCTGCTCGACCTCCTCAGATTGTTTGCCTTTCGATTCGAGCCTCCTCGCCGCCCTGCGCGCGTTCACGATGTCCTCCACCATGGGCTCGTGCGTGCCTTCCAAATCCAGGATTCGCTGAGGAACCAACGGGTCGGTCGTGCAAAGAATTCTATAACGTCCATGCTCTGGCAATGGCACAGTTTTTCGCTCAAGCGATTCTCTCCCTAAAGGCGTGAGACTTCCATAATCGTCAAGTAGCCCGAGATCTCGGCAGCGCGAAATTACCGTATGGCCAACGGCTATCGGTCGATCAATGAGGAGGGAATTGCAGATGTCCTCTGCTCTGATTTGTCCTCCGAGTTCTTCCGCTCGCATCAGAACGGAGATGACATCCTTGCGCCTCTCCTCCCTCCCGACTTCCATAACAACTTCATACGCGGTCATTGACACATTTCGACTAAGGATGATCTTCATCTTGTGTTCGACCTCCCTTCTTTTGAACTGTATGAGAAGGCTATTGGTATCTGGGTCCCGAGCCGCCGCAACAAATCAGATTTCCACTGGCGGGCGAAGCCCCTGCAATTCCCCACTAGGACCAATTGGAATCGCCCTCTCGTTATCGCGACGTTCAATCTATGAGGACTGTCGAGGAATCCAATGCTTTTTCTTCCGAGTGGATCCCGAACAAAGGATAAAAGCACGAAATCTGCCTCGTGCCCTTGGAATCGGTCAACAGATCCAAGAGAGACGCGGACCCTGCCATCGCCGGTCTTGAAATGCTGCCTGTTCCAAGACTTGAACAAGCTACGCAATCGTCGTCTCAGCTCGCTTTCTTGGGCGAGATAGAATGTCAGCACGGCAACATCCCACGGCAATATAGTGCCGTTCTTCTTCTTCGGATTGCTAGTCGCCCACGAAAGGAAGGTCTGGAGCTCATCCATTATAATGTCGGCCTCGGCAAAATTGCGGTTGGCGTTCGGATCTTCATTCGCTAGAACATGAATCCAAACGGATCGGGCGCCGTATCTTCCGATATTCAGAGACCGCTGTGAAGCAATGTTTGGTGGGTCTCTGAGGCTTTGGCCTTCGTAGATATTCTCACGCGGGAACCGGGAGATATCAGGATGCATTCGATGCTGATACGTCAAGACCGCGTGTCGCTTGCTCAGAACTTCCGTGGGCAGCCCGTGGGTGATTGCCGTTGGCTCATACTTCATCTGCTCCCTTTCGAATCCGACTTGAAGCATTTCCAGGATAGAAGGCAGTGCTACGCGCTTGATTGAATTGACTTCATATGAAATACGATTCATTTCTTTTTCATCGAGCCACTTTGGCAGGAGCGCGTCGACATCTGCGGCGTACCGTTTCGCCTCTTCAGGCCGACGGCGGAGTTCAAACTGACGAATGAGGCGCCATCCGATTTCCGAAGCCCACGTTTTCTCCTCGCGTTCCATCTGTTCCTCATTGTCGGCCTCCTCGGGATGACGCACTCGCCAGTACGCCATTCTTCGCTCGAGGCGTGACGTGATAACCGTCTCGGAGAGAACTTGAACATTCAGAGGCAATAAACGACCGATGACGGTCAAATCCTTCGTGTCAGCGACCATCAGGTCGGCCCAAAGTGGCCCCAGGTCTCCACTATCGATCGTCTGCGGCGACAATTGTACCGTAGGTATGCCCAGCGCTTCCGCTTGTTTTACTGCCCATTCCCTGACCTTCGGGTCGGGGTCGCAAAGGAGAAAGCTGCGTTTCTCGCCCTTCTTGCGACGCGCCCGCACGAAGGCCTTGAACACTGGTAGTATCGCGCGGCTTTCCCTCTCGTCCAGGATGCCCGCAAGATTGGCCTCGACCTCGACATTGTTCACGAAGGGTGATAGCTGATTGACATCTCCAACGAGGACCCATTTCTTCGCATAGAGTGCTGGAACCAAGAACTCCTGGAATGGGGTCTTGCTCGCCTCATCAACAATCAGTGTGTCAAACTCCGGGAACGCCGGCCGCACGAGACCCACCGCTATGTCAGGATGTTTGAGAATGCCTATGGTGGTCCCGCATACGAGATTCGCAGAATCCAGGATCAATCGCTGAAGAACCTTTTCGCCATCTTCTTCCAAAGCTTTCAGCAGGTAGTCCTGTGCGGGGGTCCTCCGCGCAATGCCTTTGAGTTTCTTCTTGAGTTCGTTCCTCTCAGTCTCGAGCCGGTTCTTGAGCAGAAGATGAGAGACTTGCTCGGAAACGTCGAAATCCCTCGAGGCAATTCGCACCGCGACGACGGACCTTTCCATCCACCCCAGATCTACAAGCTTCTCCAAGACATTGTCAACCGCCACATGCGTGGATGCGCAAAGAAGGACTCGATGTCCCAGCTCGATTTCTTGAAGAATCAACTCGCAGATGGTGACGGTTTTTCCGCTGCCGGGGGGCCCTTCAAGAATCGCGAAATCCGGGGTGCCAAGGGCTTTCTCCACAAAGTCACGTTGTTCATCGACTCCCGCAAAGTCGTCATCGACCAGTATTCTCCAGTTAATGGGGGAGACAGCCGCAACTGGTTCCCATCGAACATTGTTGTAGCCTTCGGCCAATGAAATCAAAGGCCTGTGAGCAGGGTGAGGACTCTGCCGAATATTCTCCAGGGCCATTAGCTCGCGATAGAGGTTCCATGTATTGGGGTGAATGTAGACTTTCTCTGCAGCTGGCAATCGGGACACACAGATCGCGTCAATTTCGGGCTCCCTGTCAAGCACCTCAATATCGCCGCGTCCTGCCTTTGCTTTATCGGAAATGAAATCCGCATCGAAGAACTCATCGAACACTTCTTCGGGAGTCTCAGCGTCGATTTCTCTCAGACGAATCCAAAATCCCATCGCACTCGTTTTTCGTTGTGCCGGTTGGTGAATGTTTTGTTCGGAGGGCATCGATCCATTGGCGGTTCGATTTCGGATAATCTCTGGGTCAATAGGTCCCTCCCAGGCGAGCATCAATGCCTGCGCTTCAATCCTGTACTTTGCGCTGCTAAGATACTTGTAGAACGGTCGGTAGTTGTTGTAGGTTCTTTCCAAGAGAACCTGAATGTCTGTGTTAGGAACTCTTGGCATATTAGCAAAGTGCAGGTTCAGCATCCAATTTCCCTTCCCCTTTCCCTCAACACTCCGAAGATCTCCTTGTCATCAGCGATGACCTTCCCCCCGGGACGCCATTGGTAATGGCCGCCTCGAACAAGAAACTTTCGCCTATCCCATCCCGCTCTCTGAATAGCATCTTGCACTCCGACCTCGAGAATCGACGGTCCGAACCCATAACTGCCACCCGTATTCTGGAAGAATCGACCGAGTGGGTCCATCATGAGGTATGAGTCTGTCATGGCCCGATTATCCTCTTTGACTGGATTGAGGCATTCATGGCGAGCGACGAAGGCTTCGAACTGCCCATTCATAGTGGCCAAGTCTGCGAAGCTGTCATCGTTCTCTCCTTTTATTGGGAGCATTTGAAAGACCTTCCACCGCCGAGGTTTCAGTTCGGCAACGAAGGATCGCATGTCTTCTCCCCAATTCATTGAGGTGACAACAGTGTTGACTTTGAATCGTATGCCGAATTCATGAATCCGCTTTGCCACTTCGCGAACAAGTGCGACATGATTTCCATCACCCCGCCCGAGAGCTTTTTCCACTTGCTCTGATGCGCTGTCAACGCTCAGAGCGATCCAGTCGACTAGGTCTGCAATCGTGCTGAGATAGGTCTTATTCAGCCGCGTCCCGTTCGATATGATCATCGTTGTCAGGCCAGCTTCTTTTGAAGCCTGAAGTACCTCTCGGAGGTGGGAACACAATGTCGGCTCCCCTCCCGCCAAGGTCAACTTTTCCGTCCCCGCTTTGCGGAGAATCTCCGGAATCTTCACCGCCTGATTCATCGAAAGCGGGGTACAGATTCCCTTGAAATGGGCGAAGCAGAATCTGCAGCGATAGTTGCACCATGGCCATATATGCCAATTCACCGAAACCGGTTCCACGCCCCCATTCATCTAGATTGTCAGGTATTGCAGACACCTATAGCGGTTCTCTTTTATAGTAAAATGCTGCATTTTACTGACGGATGTGCGCAGTCCATATAGCCACGGTCGGCGAAACGCCCGAGCCAATCATAGAAGGCGTCAGACACCACAGCGTCGATTTGCAGGTGCTCCTGCATAGTCGCGAGACAAAGAGTGTTGCCGTCGAAATTCGCAGGAGGATTAAGAGCCTTATTGGCAGAGACATCTGTGAGCTGAAGGAGATCGATCCGTTCGACATGCGCGACATCATGACTGCCATCGTCTCATATCGAAAAAGGATGCCCGCGGAGGTGCTCCACATCAACATAACGGGCGGAACCAACATCATGGCATCTGCGGCCCTGATAGCGGGATTCGTGGTCGGGGCACGCGTTTACTATATCCGGAAGGATCCAAACCCGAAGATACCGCTCGCTGATCGTATCATCGAGCTTCCGGTTCCCCGCGTTTCTCTTGAGAGCCTCGACGAGAATCATCGCAGGATTCTGAAATTGATACATAATCGAGGAACGGAGTTCGCTCCGGCCAACAGCGTGATTGCGACCGAATTGGGGATGTCGCGGCAGCTCGTGAGCTACCACCTCAGGAGGCTCGAGAGGGCGGGCTTATTGCACCTGACACTTGAAGGTCGAAACAAGATCGCGAGTCTGACGCCCGAAGGAGACCTCTACGCTGAGATTGTTTGATCCAGAATGCGCCCCATAACCGAAGCCGAATCACAAGGACGCGATGGCAAGATTCTTGTCCACCCATTAACATGGCGCACCAACGAGGCCGTCATATGACCAAGAATCCGGCGAAAATGAGGGAGGACTTCAAGCCCGATAGGATACGATTTCTGATGGTCGGAGAATCACCGCCCAGGAAAGGGTTCTTTTATGATCCTGAAAGCTCATTGAAGTCGTTGTCTCGCGGTACCGCTGAAGTCTTTGAGGAAGTATATGGTGAGGACTATGGCAAAGGAGAAGACCAGAAGCTCCTGTTCCTCAATAGCTTCCAATCTAAAGGGTTCTATCTTCACGATTTCTACGCTGTGAGAGGCAAGAAAGTAAGAAGAAGACGTTGGGACGATATATACGAAGGAATCGACGAGCTCAGGTCATTGCTGGAAGTCAGTAAGGCCGACATTGGACGTGTCGTGACGGTGTGGCCCGAGATCTCGGACATCGTGGATGAAGCTTTGTGGAAGGAGGAGATTAAGGCACTGCACAGGATCGTCCCATTCCCCTCCAATGTGAGCATGAAGGTCTACAAGTGGAGGATCTCGGAGATCGTGAAGGAGTTCGAAGGTCGTCCGCGTTCGCATTCTCGCAACGATCGATGACGGAGTGACTGAGGCAAAATCCGCGATTTCTGCATGATCATCTCCTTCCCCCTGATGCGGATACGCCCGGATAGGACTTGACTTCATCGCAAGAAATACCGTCGAACTGTCTCCAACCACGTTGATGTTCCTCCATTTCCACACATCAATGTAGGAGGTGTGATTCGATTGAAGCCTATCAACGTAGACGACAAGAACGTGTGGTTCGAGCGCGGGGTGAGGTGCCTGGAGAGACACGAGTACGGTCAGGCGGTGGACCGCTTCAAGAGGGCGCGCGTGCCGCTCCCATGGGAGGTGCTGAGGAGAAGGAGCGGGAAGATGAAGTACTAAGCTGGAGGCTCTGATGCGAATGGTGAATATCATCAAGGGATAATCGGCCCATGCAACATTCGATGCCTGAGAGATTGATGATTTTCATCGATGGTTCAAATCTCTTTCACACCGGTCGACTGTACGGGAAGCATTACCGAATCGAGGACCTATGCAACGAACTGTCCGCGGACAGACAACTCGTCCGGACCTACTACTATGGTTCCATTCCCACTGGCGGAGACGACGACAAGGTGGAGAAGCAGAAAGGATTCCATATGAGGCTGGAATATGGGGGAATCAATGTCAGCATCATTCCGCTGAAGACACGGGAGGTCAATTTTAAATGTCCAAAGTGTGGGGCAAAATCGGCTTTCAGCCGCAATGTCGAGAAGGGGGTGGACGTCGCGCTCGTCACTGACATGCTTGCTTTCGGTTTCCGCGATGGCTACGATGTGGCCTTGCTGGTCGCGGGCGACCTGGATTACATCAGAGCGATTGAGGAAGTGAAGAGGATACCAAAAAGGGTCGAGATAGCATTCTTCGAGAGCATCCAGGCGATCAGCGGCGCACTGAAGAGGAAAGCGGATCGCTTCATTCCTCTGGAACCGATAATCAACAAGATCGGCACCTAGTGTTTAGACGTAGTTATTTCACCAGGTCGCCGAGGAGATACCGAAAGCGTCTCCCCGCCAGGGCATGTTGGTTCCGCCGACCTGTTAAGTTGTTTCACCACCCTTATGACTCCCGCGTATCTTAAGCTTTTTCCTGGGGCTATCTCGAAGGGGCAGTACATGATTCTCGAATAGGCATCGTTGGCGGCGATGACACGGTCCGTGATCTGTTGACTTGGTAAAGGTTTTTTACCAGACGACCGACAAGCCATCCCCGCGAACACTTGTCGTCAAGGCATTAGCCGTCGTCTGGAGAGCTATTTTCAGACACCTCATTCGTTTCGGACTTTGAAGCCTTTATGCTTCAATTCATCAAGGTGCGCCGCACACGATGTCGCGAACCGAATTGAGTACACGGTCGGAGGAATCCCTGATGTCTTTCTCCGTGATGTTCAAGCGAGATCGCATCCGCATTTCTTTCCGCGCGAACGGGTTGGACTTAGGGTACCCAGATGCATTCTTCGACTGTGACGAATTCGAAGGTCGCCGATTCCGGATTGCCGTCCTTGCGTATCCGCGAGAGGAGCGTTTCGAAGTCCTCATCGGAGTCGATTACCTTCCGATTCTTCACTGCGATGTAGCGGTCGCCGAACTTCTTGCGCAGGGTCAACATGGACCTATCGATCCATGCCGAGTTCCGCTGCTCTCTTCGAATCGAGCGGAGTATCTCTGCCTTGTTCACGTTCATTACAGGCTCTTCATGGCCTGCTATGGAGATAAAGCCTTCTCGTCCGATTATGGTCGGTCCGAGTTGCAACGCACATCTACGGCGAATCGGGGTGAGTATTGAGAAGGGGCGTTGGCTTGAGTCTCTTTTCATGAGTGAGAGGGCGAATTTTCGACCCCCTACATGGTTCAAGATAGTCTTGCCTATCCTATATTCTCTCATTGATTCAAGAATCAATAGAGCAGGATTGGGGTATGGACCATGTGCCTCGCACCTACTCAATCCCGCCAGAGAGTGCGAATATCCTTTCGATCATTCCGCCCGAGACTCCCATGGGTTCTGGACAAGTCCAGTGATGTCTCAGACGGATGGGCGATAGCATTTTAGCGAGGCATGCCATTCATTATTTAAATGGAAGCGCAGGGGGGCGCGACGCTCCGTCACGCAAAGACGCATCTGAGCCGCGAGGGACTCGCATGCGTTATTGTCGATTACTTGGTTCTAAGAAAGGAGAGTACCAAGCCAGGATGCACCGCGTACGACATCGCTAAAAATGCACCTAGGCTGAGGACCACACAGCGTCAGCAGCGAATCGAGGAGATTCTAAGGGATCTCGAGACACAGGGAATCGTCCACTGCGAGCGCTACGAGAAAGCAAGCTACTTCTCGATTACTGATGATGGGATGAAGTGGTACAAGGATATCGTCAAACGTTTCTATGATGTGCTCGGGCCGATTTATCCTGGATTTCAGGACTGACTCGCAACGGATTTCGCTTGAATATTGCCCCGGATATTATTCGGTCGGGTTTAGATCAGTCAGCTGTGTTCAGATTCCTTAGAAGGGGCTTCATCTGACCCAGATTGAAGTGAATTTGCCGTCACTATGCGTGAGGAGTGCATTGAAGACATTCTTTGTGGGCAATCCCTCCTCACTCCGAGTCCATTCGACCGCGTCGGCCTCGAAACCGGCTTTGGACACAGCCAATATCACGAAAGGTCCCCTGCCACGTCTTCTTGCAACGTCCATGACATCCGCTTTGAACTCGACAAGTTCCGCCATGGTCGTCGGACTTTGCCCTTCGAACCTTCTTATGGCTGCCAATCGTGCTCCGAATTCAGCATAGATATTGAAACGGTGCGAGCCAGTCTTTCCAAGGACTTCAGCGTCGAAAGTGACTTTAGCTTTTGAGAACTCGGGATGAAGCTCCGTGAGCTTGGCCATTATCTGCTTATCCAAATCCTCGCTCGTAGTCGGCAACATCTCGAATTTGACTTTGAACCAAAGAGGGTAGAAGCATTCAAAGAAGTGCTCTAAAGGTTTATCGAACTTCATGGACGGGGCAATCACAAAGAGTCCGAAAAAGCCCAGGATTATTCCGGCCAACCCGGAAATAAGAACAGCCAAATCCGTAAACGGCCCCCACACTTCCGGTTCAAGGACCATTGCCAGAATCCATAGAATCAATGTGATTATCATGACGAGGCTGGATACTTTCGCCCAGAGTACCAAAGTTCTGAGCTTCTGTCGCTGGCTAAACAGGGTTTCTGACGCTTCCAAGAGAGTAAGTACCGGAGGAGTGCCTGCTTTATTCACGATGCTGAATATGAAATGGCGACATATAGCCGGTACTGGAATTTCGTTCTAGTTCCACGACGCGGAAATCATCATACGTGAACTGATGTTCTCCTGAATCGTATTTTCGTTCGTTGCCAACCCTAGTATCTCTTCATGCC
Organism: Methanobacteriota archaeon; assembly: GCA_017885655.1. GTDB lineage: Archaea > Thermoplasmatota > Thermoplasmata > RBG-16-68-12 > JAFNFQ01 > JAFNFQ01. Next base: position 152,014 of record JAFNFQ010000004.1, read on the forward strand.
TCTATGTCTCGGTGTAAAAAATGCGAGACACGGAAGCAGATTCGGAAATAGGTGTGAGCGCGGATGTGGGAACGTCAGCCAAGAGAGTGGCCGTCTTCGTTGACGTGCCAAACCTCTGGGTCGTTGCGAAAGACAATGGTTTCGATTTTGACACGAAACCAGTGATCGACGCAGCAAAGACCTACGGTCGGGTCGTTCTCGCAAAGGCATATGCCGCCATCCAGTGGGGGCGGCCAGTGAATTCTGGGGTGATAGACCTCGAGCATGTCGGCTTCGAGGCCGTGCATAGATGCGTGTCGCCGAAAGATGGCAATGGAAAGAAAGACATCGACTCCCTACTCTTGACGGATATGATCGTGGCCGCGTACGAAAACGTGGCCGACACGTTCCTGCTTGCAAGTGGAGACTCAGACTACGTTCCAGCCATTCGGACGATCAGACGGCTTGGCAAGAAGGTCGTGGTCATGTCATACCCCGCCCAGATGTCCCCGCGGCTGCTTGCAATCGCAGACGAGGCCATATCGATGATCCCCCCCTGCGAAGTGAAGGATCCCGGGAACGAAAGTTGTGCAATGCCCCCCGCCATCCGGGATTCGACGTGGAGTCGGGACTGTGGGGTCCCTGTTGATGGCTCAGCAGGAGTCAAAGGATAGGGGGGAAATATCGTGCGAACGAGATATTTAATCGCTGGTGGTGCCGGATTCATAGGAAGCCACTTGGTCCGTTGCCTTCTCGATCGAGATTCTCAGGCGAGAGTCGTTATTCTCGATGGAATGAATAGACACCAGAAAATTGATATAGGGTAAACTGAGATGCGTGGCAATTGTACGGGGGACAGGGATCCGGTGCCGAACCTCTTCTACTGTAACATCGAACATCAGAGGCCTGGAGAGTTGCAGAATTCCGTTTCGCGCGAACTGGGTTATTTCAGAGGATATCTCGAGAAGGCTAGACGCTCGATGGATGTCAGGCGATACGGCCTTCAGTGGGAGGCGGACGAGAAAATGGTCTATGACATTTTCCCGTGTCAGCTCTTAGAGATTCCCAAGCCGCAGAATCGCGTGTTGTTGCGACTTCGCAACGAGAAATTCTCGGCCAAGAAAGCAATCATGAGGGATAATGGTGAAAGAATCCTCTATGACAACCACGAAATCGTGGATGGCGGTGTCGTCCTCTTGCTGCAAGAAGTGGAGAGATTGTCGACGGGGGATGTAATTCTTTATGGGATGACTAAGGTGGACTGGGAACCCCTGTCGTCCGGATTTTCCGGATCAATCGAGAGTTTGTCCGATAGAACAGGAAGGAAATACACGCCGCGTCAAGTGCGTGAAAAGCCAGACCATTACGAAGTGCAGCTCACGAGCAGGGAGTTAGTCCAAGACGACGCACAACTATTCATCGGCGGCGTTAGAGTTGAATGCAAAGTCAAGAGATTCACTACCATCAGGAATCGGAGGCTTCGTGATGGATTGGGGGAATTCGATTTTTCGGTGGAGGAGAGTGGAAGAAGATACCAAATAGGCACGAAACGGAAGTTGCTCGGTGAGCTGGTAGACGAGACAGGACGACATTATGATTACCAAGGTCACCCCCAAAGGCGTGACAATGGGTATTGGATCAGGCTGAGGGAAGCTGAGGAGGAGTACGCGAGTGCCGATGACGATCAGCGAACCAAGGTCGATCTGTTTTTCGAATTGATCTACTCTGCAATTAACTTCGAGGTCTGGGAAAAACCCGACCTCAGAAAAGATGACAGTGCCTCCAAGATTCGGGTGCGGGCACCTGATGCGGAGGAACACCGCCTGTGCCTCGAGCGAGAACCGACCAGCGACACGATCTATCCTCCGAAGAACACTTACCAAATCGGAGTGCAGTTGAACGCAATCCAAACACTAAGCATGTACCCTGCGCCCGAACACAGAAATCTTCTCAAGCTGTTTGAGCCTCTTGACACAGTCAAATGGGATTCGCCTACCGCCAAATACACCGAGAAGTCGATTACGTGGGAGTTCCTCGAAGAACATAGGAACAGAAAAGGGACTGAGAAACAAGTCGACTTCGTGCTGAAAGCGATGAACACTCCTGATTTCGCGCTGCTGGAGGGGCCTCCAGGATCGGGAAAAACGATGGCGATCAGCGAACTGATTTTCCAGCTTCTTAAACAAGGGAAAAGGGTACTGCTTTCTGCTTCAACACATGTAGCTGTCGACAACGTCCTCGAGAAATTGGATGCGAAGTTCCGCAAGAACGGTGGCTTGATGAACAACGGTATCGTCCCTCTCAGGATCGGACGCGAGGAGAGTATCTCAGAAGATGTCTTGAAGTATCAAATCAGCAAAAGGAAGGAGGACATGAGGGAACGTATCAAGAACGAGGATTGGTTCCAGGCAGCCGACGAGGAGGCGAAGGATGAGTATCTGGAGGAAATGGTCCTGCACGCTTCCAACCTTGTATGCGGTACTACGATAGGCATATTGCAGTACCCCCGGTTCAAAGAGAAGCGTTGGGGGGCATATGTGATACCTGAATTCGATTACCTCATAATCGATGAGGCCAGCAAGACAACCTTCCAGGAATTCTTAGTTCCAGCGATCTACGCAAAGAAATGGGTCATAGTCGGAGACGTCAGGCAATTGTCCCCCGCTGCAGACACCCTTCAAGTCCGGGTGAATCTTGACGGTATCCTTGACAACAGTGCCTTGGAGACGGCCCTAGTTGTGTTCATGAAACTGCTCTTCGACAGGAAGAGCGTGAGGATAGACATGAGAGAGGTGCCGCCACCGAGGTTCGTGTATGTAGATTGCGTCGAGGTAATTCGGGAGATACTCCGCATATTGCCGCTCAAGATTGAAGCAGACATCGAGAGAAGCAAGGGAAGACGACGAGCGACATTAGGTGACTACAGGTTCGCGTTTGTGGTCAGCGAAACAGAGAGAACTTCGGATGAGAATATCGAGGTCATCAACGAGCAAACTCTTCCTCACCGGAAATTCTCGCTTTTCTCGAAAGATATGGTGTTCGTCGAGGAAGATATCTACCTCAGAGAATGGGGCAGCATGCCGCACACGCACATTCTCATCAATCGCGGAGACAGAAAAGACTTGGTCAAACATGAGTTCAGGCATTTTCATTGGTATCTTGCCCAAGACGCGAAGCCTTATGCGATGCTCTTCGGCGGGGAAGTCATAGACAAACCTTGGGATATTAAGAACGAGGTTATGGATTCGCTCAGGAAAAGTTGGGCGGGTGAGCTGTCTTGGAGAGTGAAACGAGTTCACGAGTTGTCGATGGCTGCCGGTGAAGACAAGGGAAGAGGCTCAAAGGGCTATTATCTTGCTAGCATGCACGCTTTAATGCCTCCACATACACAGGATTCCAAGTATGCCTGGTTCGCGATGAAAAAAATCGGTCAGGTTGCGTTGACTTCCATTCTGAGCAGCATTCTGAAGGGCGTCACTCCGGAGCTGATGAATAAAGAAGACAAGACAGCCATTTCGCACGGTCTCGAGGAAGGCGATAGATCGACACGCTACTCAAGTCTGCCATATCAACACCGGATGCATCCAGAAATCTCCTCGATACCGAGGCAGATTTTCTACAAAGGGGAGGCCCTTCTGGATGACGATAGCATGAAGATGGGTGGGAGAGATTGGGATTACGACCGATATCAAAACAGGAGGACGCTTTGGTATGACGTCAAGGGCCCGCCTCCCATCAAGAACACAAATAGGAGAGAAGCTGATATCGTCCTTCAGGAACTAGCGGAATTCGTGAGATGGGTGAAATCGTCGAACGCAGGCTATACCGCAGTCTTGCTCTCATTCTATGAGAAACAAAGGAAGCTTATCAGGGATCTCCTGCGTGATAGATACCCCAATAACAGCAGGAAAGAAACGCGCTTTGACATCGAGGGCGTTCAAGTGAGAAATTATACAGTCGATAAAGTGCAGGGTCAGGAAGGAGACTTGGTGATATTGTCTATGGTCCAAAACAGGCGGGTTGGTTTCATGGATAGTCCCAACAGACTCAACGTAGCAATCACGAGGGCCAAGTATCAGCTCATTGTTGTTGGAGACAGAGAGTACTTCCTGAGGCAAGGCCACAGTCCCGAATTGCAGATGGTGGCTGAGGCAATAAAACCCTGGCCGCAAAGAGGATTCCTATGATAGTCGTCAAAGCGCGCAAGAAGCTCAGCGTCAAGAGAATTCTCTGCGTGCTCGAGTTGATGGTCAGAGAAAGATGCCCTGATATCGCATGGTTGCTCAGGACCTATCAGAAAGATGGTCTCTCGGGCTACTCAACCGGCGAGAGAGAGAATATGGAGGACTATCTCGAATACCTCGATCTCGTCCGCGACGGAAGGCTGACGCAAGACGGAGATAAGGCGAAAAACACAGAACAGGTCATGATCCCGGAAGCGGGTCTCTATGAGATCTGGTGCACACATGACAGGACGTTTGGTGACCACATTATTTTCTATTCAAGGCAAGAGCCTTGGGATGTCATTGAGGGTGAGGTCGAGGATTTCGATGAGTACGAGTTGCTGGACGAGAAGATGCATGTAAAGCTGGCACAAGGAGGAGAGACGACCGAGGAATTCCGGGTGAAGTTCCTGAGGAAAAACGGCGAAGTGCCAAAAATCTGCATGGCGGGCGAGTATGATGCAGATCTAGAACTTATACATGAGAATGGAGAGACCAAGCTGAAATTCTCTTTATCCCACGGACCGGTGAGAATCCTGCATGAAGAGAAATTCGTTGGATTCACTCCAGAAGACAATGTCTCTAGATGGGTCAAGGATTGGAATTCCAGAATCGCCGCCCTGGAAGTCGAATTTGCGGATGCGGAAAAGGATTCTTCCATGTTGAATTATTTCCGAATGACAAAGAGATTGGAGGGACAGCGAATCTTTCTACCCGAGGGGATTACTGACGAAAACTGGCAGATCGACCTGACCGTTCCAGTCGTCCCCAAGAGAAAGAAGGACGCGGATGACTGGGTGTGCAATCTAATCAAGCAAGATCTCACAGCGAATCCGAGATACCTGTCCATCGGGAAGCTGGAGGAGCTTGAAAAAAGCCTATTGGGACGAACGACCATACTCGGTAATTTCAAAGGCTATTTTCAGTCAGGCTCGGAGATTATGAAATTCCTCAGAGGGAGTGAGGAGAAGGATTCGTATGACAGAATTATGGCTGTGGAGGATCTTCTCGTGTCAATGGCGCATGCGAGGGAAAAAGCATGACTGAAGGCGGCACTCCTATCAGGCCGAAGACCATAAGAAGAGGGCCGTTTGATCAGAAACTGAAATTACTTCGCGGTTTCTGGGAAGGGACGCAGGTGGTGCCCCGTCCGAAGGATGGCCGAGCACTCTCTGACGAGATGACAGATCTGATTGGGGGGGCCAAGGAGACGATAATCATAAGCTCACCGAGAGTTACTTTAGCGGATGCCAAGGTCGCTATGGAGAAAGCTCATGCCCGTGGAGTCAGGATATACGCGGTTACAACGAGCGTGGAGAATCACAGGAACTTCTTCACATGTGGTATTATGAGGGAGAACAGTGCCCTAGCATCAACATACGTCCTGGCTGACTGGGGAAAGAGACCAGACGGTGTCTGGTTTCCCGGAGATCTCACGAAGGAATCGAAACCCGCGACCATCGTCAGGCTGAATGGGGATCAGATATCGGAGGCTCAGGCGCATTTCTGTCATAGATTCTGGCGGGCGGACGGGCAGGAGCTATTCTACGGCAAAATGAGGACGATTGCCAACCTCGATGGAGAGAAACCAGACATCCCGGCACAGCTGAGTTGGACTGCGAGGGATGGACGATTGAAGAAACTTGAGGAGTCGGAAATCAGTCGATTGTATCTGCCACGCGGCAAACCGCCGACCTTCACATGCCACACTTCTGCCAAAATGCTCGCAATTCCGTTAGATCAGGGTGCAAGGGAGACAATCCGCGCTCTGGACTTCGGCTGGACGGAACTTAAAGCTACAAAAGACCGTGTGTTCGGATATGCCGAGCTGAACACCGCCAAGGGTGATTGCATCGCTTTTGACTGGGACTTCGCCTTTGCACTTGATGAGACGCAGGCGAAGGCGATTGAGAGTTCGCGGCCAAGATTGGAATGGGAATTCAGAAAGGAAAAGCCACTCGGCCAAGTATCGGGACAGGTGATTTTAAACACGGACAACTGGGATCAGCCGCCATCGCGGAGCGTTCAAGACAATGATGTGGTGTCGCTGGAAGAGCTCGAGAGCGCAACAATGAAGGACTGGCTCGATGAGAGACCCGAAGCCGCCATTCCCGACGAGACCCGTCTTTTAAGGAATGTGGAATACGCATGGACGCTCAGCCCTCCTAGATTGCCAACCGGTGCCACGAAACACAGGCTTTACAGACATTGGGATCGATACGATTCCGAATTCAGCGAAGAAGTAAGCAGGATAGTCCGAGGTTTGACTGAAGCAATGGCGAAGCAGAAGTCGACGAAGGAAAAGAAGTCGAAAACCATAGTGAAGATCTCCAAATGGCATCAACTCGTCCAAGACCTCGAGAGTCTCAGACGGGAGAACTGGCGTAACAAAGAGGATATCAACGATGTCCGAATGGGTTTGAATCGCCTCGACGAAATTAGACGCATCTTCAACGAGGATGTCCACGGTGTCAAAGGCGATGCCAAGGAAGGAGATGAACCGAACGAACTCCAAATGGTTCTCAGACACACTATCGATGAAAGGAGAATCGACATACCCCCTGACACACTTCCCAAAGTCGGAACGTTGTTTGAAAAAGGTACGAAAACATATCTTCAAGTGGAATTCATGGAGGAAATTCCAGAGGCGACCAGGATATCGGAGCGATTCAGAGCGGAGTTGGTGGCAAGGCAAGGTGATTAAATGGGGGCAGGCAGAGTCACTATCAAGATAGACGAAAAGGGTGAGATCAAAGTCGAGACCCGCGGAATGCTTGGACCCGCTTGTTTAGATGAAGTCCTAAAGATACTCCAGGAGAATGCCGCCGTAACAGAGATCAGAAAGACTGACGAATACTACATGAAGCCGGGAGCAAAGATTCGCGAGGAGGCCAAGCAGAAGGTGAGGCAATGAGCTCCCTCGTGAGAGCATTCGTAATGAGAGAACTTCTCGACTCCAGCTGTGTTGAGGACGCCTTGAAGGAGATGCAATGCGATTATCTGAAGGAAGGTAACATCATCCGGATTAGACAAAACCTCACCATTACATTGACTGCGAATGGCGCTGAAGTAAGCTACAACTTGAGGGATTCGTGGCAGAATGAAGATGTCAATTCATTCATGCAGACATTGGCCAAGACCTATGCCGCAAAGCTGGAGCAGAAGATTGAAATCCTCAAGATGAACGAAGCGCGTGCAAGGGAGAATGAAGTGTTGGGGCTGTTCAAAGAGGAAGAGCGGAGGACGACTGAGGTCAGGCTGAGGAATGAGCGGATGCGGTTGGAAGCAATCAAAAGGCGGGAGGAGGAGAGCCTCAGACTGAAGATAATCGGGAAGGTGGCGGCGATAAAAGAGAAGGCGAAGCATCTTGGATACGGCGTCAAAGAAGAGACGAGGGAGAAAGAGGTCGTGTTAGTGCTAATCAAGAGGTAGAGATTTGTCTTTGCAGGGAAACGAGCTTCTCAACATTTCGGCGATACTTGAAAGGTGCCATATCTGCGGTCCGGGCGAACGCTTTGTGATATGGGTGCAAGGATGCAAGATTCGATGCAAGGGTTGCTGGAACCAAGAGATGCAATCATTCGCAACGAAGCATCTTGTGAGAGTGGATGACCTGGTTGAAAGGATCAAGTCGACACAAGGAATCGAAGGTGTCACCTTGGTGGGAGGTGAACCTCTGGATCAGAGCAAACCCCTGCTACGACTGGTGAACTCTCTGAAAGGCAGCGGTCTCACCGTGATGCTGTACACGGGATATGAGGAAGAGGGGATCTTGGACGGGGACTCTAGGGCGCTTGTTGACCTAGCAGACATTGTCGTATCAGGCCCATATGTCGAGGAGAAGAGGGACCTCTTCTCGCAGTGGAGAGGTTCGCTAAACCAGAAAGTTGCGTTCAAGAACAGATACAGCGAAAGAACTTCAGAGAGTCTGGAGAGGATAAACGAAGTCGAGGTGCACATAGAAGAAAGCGGTCATATCACGCTTATCGGTTATCCGGTCGATGGTCTGAAGGGGGCGTTGTTGAGATGACACGACAATATCAAGAAGATCTAAATTTGAAGGTCGAGGCAGGAACACCAGTTGTCCAGATAATCAGCTACGAGTGGAGAAGGGTGCACGGGATAGCGGCAAAAGCCGCCGCCGAGAACAAGAGAGACCTTTTTCTTTGGAATAACTCCGAAGGGATAAAAAAATGGGACAGAATCGATAGAAAATGGCTGTCCGAGAATGACCAGTTGAGGGACCCTGTCGAAGCGCTCGATTGGTATCTGACCGCGAAGGCTGATATGATCTTGTGGATGGAGGATCTGCATCTCTATTTCGATTCACAGCAGCGGAATGAAATCATAGGGCGGTTGAGGAGATGTTCTAGGGTGGCGCAGGGATATACATTGCTTCTTTCTCAACCCATCCACAGATTGCCTCCAGAACTTGAGAAGGAGGTCTTCATTCTTGAGATTCCTTTGCCTGATAGGGACATCCTCAAGACCGTCATCAAACACGTTGTGAGTCAATTGCAGCTCGAGAGAAGGAGTTCCCCGGAAGAGGAATGGTCGGCCATTGCTGAGGCCGCGCTGGGCCTTACTGAACTTGAGGCGGATCATACATTCAGGGAAATCATCATCGAGAAGAAAAGGCTCACGGCAAAAGAGATTCCTCTCGTAGTCGAGACGAAGGAGCAGATCATCAAGAAGAGCGGGACTCTCGAGTACTTCCATCCGCGAGAGGCTTTCAGGGACATCGGCGGCCTCGAGAACCTCAAAGCCTGGCTGAAGAGCAGGAAGGCAGGATTTGAAGAGGGTGCACTGGAATTCGGTATGACTTCTCCAAAAGGTGTCCTTCTGCTGGGCGTCCAAGGATGTGGGAAGAGCATGGTCGCCAAGGCGATTGCATGCGAATGGAACCTTCCTCTTCTCAAGTTCGACCTCGGGAAGGTCTTTCAGTCCCTGCTTGGAGAGTCTGAAGCTAACATAAGGAGAGCCCTCGACGTCGCTGAGGCAATTTCGCCAAGTGTACTTTGGATAGATGAGATCGAAAAGGGTCTGTCTGGTGCGAGAAGCTCGGATTCCTTGGATGCCGGCGTATCAGCCAGAGTCTTCGCTACCATGCTGACTTGGATGCAGGAGAAGAGGAAACCTGTCTTTGTGGTTGCGACAGCGAACAACATAGAGCAGCTACCTCCAGAGTTGCTGAGGAAAGGGAGATTCGATGAGATATTCTTCGTGGACCTTCCTGGAGACAGTGGGCGCAAGGACATCTGGAAGATTCATCTGGTCAAACGTTTGAAGGACGACAGGTTCAAGAAAGGTAACTTCGACCTCAACATACTCTCCAAGGAAACTGTCGGCTATTCTGGCGCGGAAATTGAAGAAGCCATCAATGAAGCCCTCTATCATGCCTACAATGACGGCACAGAACTGAAGGCGAGCCACTTGATGGAGTCCGTCAAGGCAACATATCCGCTTTCCAAGGTCATGGCCAGCAACATTATGAAGCTCCGTGAGTGGGCAAAAGTCAGGACGAGACTCGCCAGCGATGAGAGGACTGAAGACCTCAAGCCTGACGATAAAATGAAGAGCATTCAGCTCAAGCATGAAGCGGATAACCCTTTCATTAATCAATAAGGAGCCGAGGTCAGGCGGGAAGTGGTTCAGATGACTGAAAAAACGACCGAACTACAGACGAGCATGAAATACGAATTCGTTCACGAGGAAATCTTAACTCGCGCATTGACCCGCAGAGCGTTTGTAAAGGAACAGAAGGAACACGGGACGGATTGTGAACACCAAGAGGCTCTCGCTGTTCTCGGCGATGCTATCCTGAACGTTGTCATCACAGGCGCATTGATCAATAAAAGCCTAGTTTCGAAAGGAGAAATCACCGAAAAGAAGAAGGAATACGTTCGAGAGGAAACGCTTTACAAGACAGCCCTTGGTCTCCGGCTACAAAAATACATAATCACGAATAAGAGTGAGGAGGTAGTGAAGGAGCAACCGCGCGTCCTTGCCGAGACTCTGGAAGCGGTATTCGGCGCGATATTTCTTGACGCTGAATTTGAGAGGGTAAGCGAGGTCATTTTGCCGTTATTCCACCTCTAGGAATCCCACTATCATTGAGGAATATATGCATCTAGCCTGAGTTCTGTCGCGGCAGTCCGGCCATTGAATATGATCCGTGGATATTGCCACTCACAGATGAGTGCAGGGGAGCATATCTTTCAGGCTTCGGTGGCTTTAAGGGGCGTGCCCGAAGGTTGGCCTATGTAGGCGACGAATCCTCCGAATCGCTCGTCCCATGCCATATTGTACGTCGTTGGGGCAGTCGAGGAATCGACACGAGACAGGCCTTGGACGACCAGTCGACCCGATTTGCACGGGACTCCTCCTCTGTTCGGTTTCAGGACTACCCTATAGAGATCAGCGGTGAAGTGAATCTCATACGCGTTATGGATCAGCGCTTTTGACTCACAGATATCCTGATCTACGCGCCGGAGTGTCATTTCGTCCACTACTTCAGAGGGAGGCTGCTGGGAGGTAGTCATCGCCGCCTGGAGATGACTCCCTGCTTTTGTGGCTGATGTCGATGGAGCCACTCGCTGTGCGATGAAGGTGACAAGTCGGGATTGATATTGCTGGGCTTCGAGATGCTCGAGCTTCGTTTCAAGACTCGTTTTCTCCTTGCGGAGCGTATCGATTGCGGTGCGCAACTCGTTTGTCTGGCTTCGTGCGGTCTCAAGCTCCTTAACTACTTCCGGACTCGGTGCCTTGGGTATCTTGTCAGCCAAGGCCTTCCCCAGTTCCAAATTCTTGGAGGCGAGTTGCTCGGCAAGTTGCTTCATTCTCTCCGGCTGCAAGTCCAATAGACTCTTCAAGTCGAGCCGGAAAAGTGGGATGAGAAAAAAGGCCCCTGTGCCTTTCTCCACAACCTCCACCAGCCACGTCTCGCCGACATTGACCCTGTTGCGATGGTCTCTATCGACTATTCCATGCTTCCTGTAGGTCGGAGGCAGGTACGCGATGGGATCGCTCTTGCCATCTTCCCTTGGAGGCGGGGCCACAAAGGTCACCATTGTAACCCGGCCATCCCATCGGCTGACCTCCTCGGTAAGCATCCCCGCTTGGTAGACATCAAGCCCGTATTTTTTCGCAACTTCGGGATTCAGATCCCCAATGGTGGGTGGCGTCACGCCGTCACCTCCATGGGCCTGAGGACTGGTAGTTCATCGATAATGTGGAATTTATCAGCAGACTCAACGAGTTTTGAATCATACGTACCTTGAAGTGCCGCGACTTCTACGCGACGCCCGAGGTGTTGAACTGCGCGAATCGCCGGTATGAAGTCGCGGTCGCCACTGACCACAATAGCCACATCGTAGGTGCCATGGTACGCCTGCACAAGAAGCTCTGTGGCCAGCATTACATCCGCCTCCTTCTGTGTCTCGGGCTCGTCAGGCTCATCCGTGGTTGTGATGACCCGGAATCCTTGGAATCGGAGGGCGCGGACAAGCGACAATCGCGATATATAACCATCTTCCTGACGGCGGAGCGTGTCGAATGCGTACGCACCAACAAGGCGACGGTTCCCTGGAAGGCTGCGAACCAAGGCAACTAGATCGAGTTCCCAGCCTTGCGTCCGCCGAGCCCTGACGAGGTCGGCCGACAGAATATTCCGCAGATCCACAAACACCATTACACGATCTTGGACGCTCTCCTGTACCAACATGGCTTCGCCTCCGAGGAGAAGGTCGAAATCAGGGCAGTCTTCTAATTGGCAACCTGAATCCTATTCCTCTCTCTGAGGGCAATAGTGCGTGCTGCCATTAAAGTCTTGCTGGGACAACAAAAGCCGTAATAATGCGTCATCGATGCAATGGCCCTACTAGCGGGATGATCGGCAAAGGACCTCGAATCTGGCAAGTTCCTCCGAAGTGAGTGAATCGGAGCCTCTAACATGATTAGAGTTCCAGAGGCCAGATTCCTGAACTTTCACACTATAGGTGAATCGCCCAAGCCGTCTAGGTGAGGCAACGCAATCCGGGCATTGGGCGAGGGCCGCTATCAGTCCCTCCTCCATTTTGTTGCGCTCCTCCATGTCATCTATCCGAACACATCGAAACGAGAACTTCTCCCTTAGAATCCGACTGACATCGGTCTCCAAAGGATGACAGACCTCGCAGGTAGGCGCGTCTTGTTTCTCCCAGTGTCCTTGCCCAGGAGAAGGTTGGAGGCAGGGATGATCGGGGTCCAGCTTTCTCATCAGAGCTCCCCCGAGGAATTTCCTGAAGACGCTGCCATTCTTGCTGCCTGTGTAGTGATCGCGGAGTCGGCCAATCAGCCGATCTTGCGAGCGTGGGTGATTTCCAACGCGCACGATCCGGGGACCGCCGTCATGTCCATTGACCTCGCCCTCTTCATAGAAGAAGTAGAGGCCGTTACGAGGGAGATTCGCCCGAGGTATGGAATGCAACGGCAGTGCCTCCAGCGACTTGTGGACGCGCGCACTTGAAATGCTTCCATCCGAATCCGCCATCGGACTGGCTTCTAGAGTTGGATTAACCTGCAACCCTCCAGTTCAACGATTCGCTTGACATCCTCCGGGGTAGAGGCGGACTCTTCCAGACACGACCTCAGCCCGTTGCCCCAGGCCCTCGTGCTGGCCCCGGTGCTACCCTCCTCCACGTGGACCACATGCATTCTGAGACTCGCTTTCAGGAACTCCACTGTCTGGACGTAGCCGGTTGTGTCGCTCATGAAGCAATACACCTCCTTCAATCCTGGATAGCGGCCTTCGAGGATTGCACGGAATCCGCACCGCCTCAAGGCATCGCTCCACCACCTATGAACCGTCGTTTTAGATGGACCCTTGTCCTTCATCATCAGCTCGTAATCCGGTATCATGTCGGTAGGATGGATTATCCCGAACAGCGACGAGACTATCAGCACGTTGTCGATGGATCGCGAACGGAGCTTTTCTTTGACCCCGGGGCCTAGGATATCATAGACCGCACCGGCATATCTGTCAATAGCCTGCATCGTGGGACAGGTTGTAAGGAGCAGATTCCTCTTCCATGCTTTCTCGATCTTCTCAGGCCGTGCAGTCCGTGAGCCGCGAGGAGCGACATATGCCGAATCGGCTGCAGCACGCGTCAGAGAACTGTAGAAGTTGACCAGAACATCTCTTTCCTTATCTAAGGACGGAAAAGCATTCCAGCCTTCTCGGCTTCGTGCCTTCATCCAAACAGGAGCCCTCCCAGATTCCTCCTTCTCGCCACTACAAGCAATCAAGTAGAGACAATCCATATTTCCCTCGAATAATCCAGAGGACCTCAAAGCTATATCTGTCTTGCTCTGACCCTGCGATTCCGCAGAGCCTCAATCCCCCGCCACCTTGATTCGATTCTTGTGTCCGTCCTTCTTCTTGATATTCAGACAGAACAAAGCTAGGTGGCATACGCTCTCTCGTGAAAAGACCCAGATCTTCTACTCGCCGTCGCAAAGTCTTTCAACTCATCGTCCGATCGCGGAAAGTCGACCTGTCTCGCATAGCATCCTTGGTGGTCAGAATGATTGGCCGAGTACCTGGATTCGAAGACGTGTGGAGAGAAATCCTGCAAATCGCACGTGGAATCGGCAGCATACGAACACTCGACTTGGGGATGGAGAATCAGATCGTCGAAGTGAGACCGAATGAGATTCTCGTAATCTCGGAACGGACCGGCAAGGAAAGGCTAGTGAAGAAAGAAGACGTGAGAGGAGACTGGGAAATCCTCGTTCGGAAGGGGAGTCTGCGTTGCGGCGAGGAGAAGAGCTGGCATGGTTCGATTGTGGCGGCATTCCTGGCCCGGCTTCCATATGTCAAGTTCACGCTGAAACCGAGGACTCTTTATCTTAGACGCTAGCTCTCACCTGAGCCGCTAGATGCCGGCCGTTGTCAGCAATCATCGGGATGAATCGCTTTCCTGACAGCCGCCACCCAACGTCGTCGACCTTCGCGCCAAGGCTGCCCCGGAGGCTTAAGTGGTTTGACACTTGGGCCGAGCTTCTTGAGTTCCTTGACAATACGCTTCCAAATTTTGCGGCATGCAACCGGTTTCGGCTCCGCCTTCATGGCATAAATCACCAGTAACGGCTCCTGGCGGGAATCCAACAAGATCCTGCCGATCTGAGTCATGAGTCTGGTCACCGTCCGTTCAATCGAGGACTCGTAATCTTCTCTTCGGAATCTTCTCTTCTTGAGGGCGCCTTTCTTCGATTCATACATATCCAGTAGCAAGCATCGCTCCTTGAAAGAATTCAAACGAGCTAACTTCGAGCGCAAATTTTTCTTCTTCAAGATGCCGGTCGCCTCGAAAACCGCATTACTCAGAACAAACGGGCTCGGATTCTCGCAGGTGGATTTGCCAAATACGTGGCTCGCATCGATGCAATAGAGAAATGTGTTCACCGGATAAGCTCCTATGAAGACTGCGATGCAATCGTGTCCGTGTCCGTCAAATCCACGCAGAGCATCCCCTTCCATTCTAAAGACATCGTGCACAATCGCTCTTTTCACGGTTGTTCGACCTCCATTATGCAAGGCATATGCCCAAAGATATTAGACTCTTGGCCCGACACCCTCGATTGCGGATAATGATGCATCGGATTAATCGACGTCCCGCAGGTTCCTTCAACCTTCCCGAGCTTCTCGGTGAGAGACATTCATCAGTCACATGTGAAATCAGCACGATGAGCGTTCGTCGGTGATGACCAGCAATTGCCGACCGAAATCAACGATTCTGGTTCAAGCACCGAGCTGGCTTCGAAGCCAAAGAATGGTCTGTTTAAACTTCTCGAGATAGTCACCGTCGGCAAATGCCTCGATCTTGACACTGGGACCGGTCGACTCCGAAGAGAAGCCCTTCAATGGGCGGATTTCGCGCAGTCTGCTGTTAAGGGCCTCTATAACCTCCCTGCTCGTGGTCCTGACCAAGTATTCGTATGTCATGACAAGTCGACCATCAGTCCGAATGCAGAATACCGAATGGCGAGCATCGTCTCCGAGATAGGAGAACGTAAATGTCCCGAGATGCGGGCCCTTTCCGAGCTGGCTGTGGTCGGCATTTTCAACAATCCATTTGTAGAGGTCTTTGGCGACGATCACGGCCTCTGGATTTCTCTTCTCCAATTCCTCGAAGAAGAGATCCTCCGTCCATTCTCTCGCGCCTCTGGCCGTCGAGGGTTTTGCCGCCTCGCCGTGAAGTTGCGGGACGATAATCTCGACGCCCTCAGCCTTGAACACCTTCATCTCAAGCGCGTGTAGCGAGAACGCGGACTTGCCGCACTCGTTCACATACCTGACGATGTGCCGAAGCTGCTCGTTCATTCCATCGACGACAACCATGAGCAGGAACTCCCCGTTCTGAAGCGAGTCCCTGACACCCTGCCTGAACTCCTCTTCATCCCACTCTCCTTTCACGGATTCTCTCACCAGTTCGGCCAGGGGTTTCCCCTTCTTTCTCTGGATCTGTTCATCAATCTCTTCATAACTCGTCTGCCAGAGGAAGGACGCGTATTCTAGGACCTGCCCGATGACCTTTCGCCTAGCCTCCTGGTTCTTGTCAAGTTTGCACTCGATAATTGCCACGTCACCCTTAGAACTGAAAGCCAAGATGTCGATTAAGCCAGAATCGGCGAGTGCGAACTCCGGTATCGACACGACCAAAGGCGAGGAACCTTCTCTGATGTCCTCGATTTTGATGAGGGAAGGAGACTCCTCCAGCATCTTCTGGAGCTCTGCCTCCACCTTCATTTCCTCAGATTCCCTGGACTCCCAATTCTTGGATCCCGTCTTCCGCGTCAGAATGCGCAAACCAGGCGCCTCCCCACGTATAATTGTCCTCGCGTAACCGAATCCTCGCTCATAAACCTGAGTTCACATGGTATTCGCCTGGATGCTGGGGCAATCGGGAGAGGACTTCGAACAATCGAGAGGATATCCTGAACAATCGGAATGGAACTCGGGACGATCGATGTGCACTCCAGAAAGGGCCTCCTTGACCTCGGACAATTGAGACGGACCCTCGCGCAATCGTTCCAGGGTCCGGAACAATCGCGAAGGATTCCGGGACAATCGTCCTGGCTTTGCGGGCAATCGGGGCGGGTCTCCGAACAACTGCGCCGAGGCCCGGGACGATAGGGATGCTCATTCGGACAAATGTATTGAATATACTCGCACCGGGACAGACGCCGGAACAATCGGGAGGAACCCGCGCGCAATCGTCCCCACAGCCGGAGCAACCGGGATGGATATCGGAGCAATCGAGAAGGGTCCACGAACATTCGTTCCGGCTTCCGGAGCAATTGCCCCAAGAGGCGTTCAGATCGGGATGGAAGCACGTCCATATGGAGTGGACGCGCCTTCAATCTGATTCAGGTCGCTCCAAGCTGACTGCCGCCCGCTCCAAGATGCCCTACTGTCGAAACCGGTCTCCGGCGGCATAGATCCGGTCGGTTCGACCAATGCCGTTGTGTGACGACGAACGGCGCCGTTGATGCGGGATACCGTCAAGATCGAGCCACGATCGGCGGGGATTTTCTCTGACCTCGTTCATCCCGGGACGGGAATGCCCCCGCCTGAACCGTCATCACATTCGATCGACATTCGAAAAAAGAAGAAATGGCGGGAGTCTGCCGCGACCCCCGCCTTGTGGACGCAGGGTATTCCCCCTGACGTATCGCTTGTCGTGGTCATCCCGTCTTCATCGGGACGGGCTGAACGGTCGGGGACTCCACGTAGTCCGACCTGCGGATCCTGCTCCTGAGCCTCCGGATGTTCTTCGCCGCCGGCGACGACTTCTCGACCGCCGTCATCAGGGCGTCGACTCCTCCGGACGTCAGGTTGTAGAGGCGCTTCAGCCCATCGTTGAGCTGCTTCGTCTTGTCCTTCAGTTGCCTCTTCAGGTCTTCCTGGTCCGCGCCCAGGGTAACGACCTCGTCGTGGAGCTGCTTCAGGTTCCTCTGCATCGCGTCGGGGTCGTAACCGGCCGTTCTGAGCGCAGCGCCCTCCTCCAGGAAGGTCTTCTGCACGGTCGAAGAGAAACCGAGCGTCTGTGTTTCGGAAAGGGTCATCCTTTTTTTCACCTCCTCTTTTTTTCCTTCCCCGTGGAGTTCGTATGCGTCCCCCCACGGGGAGTGAGTTAGACGTTGGCGGGCGGGTACTTGATACTCCTCGGCTAATTCACGGTGAATTCACGGTTGATTCAGGGTGAATCTAGGGTGAATTCACCGTTAATTCACGGTTAATCCCGCTATGTCACGCATCATTCATGGAGAAAGGATGCGACACGGATTCCTTGGGACTCGATCGCTCATTGGGGATGGCCCTGCGGATGAACCCGGGACGGGGCAGGGGTTCTCGGGCGGTCTCCGTTCTCCACGTTCTTCAGCTCTGGCAGCCAGTCGTCATCGGGCGGCTTCGGGTTCACGGGCTTCGCGCTCAGGTCGATCCCCCTGGACTCCGCGAGGCTCCTCGCCAGCTCGTAGCCTGCGGGGGTGAGGTTGTAGGCCTTTCTCTTCCCGTGTGCGTCAGCGACCCATGTCTTCCTGGACTGGACGTACCCGTCGCGCTCGAGGTCCTTAAGCTCGTTCGCGACGTGGGTCACGCGGATCCCCAAACTTCGGGACAGGCCGAGTTGTGTCGTCTCCAGAGGGGGGACGCGACTCTCGGCGCATTTGCGCTTCTCGTACAGTTTCATAACGAGCTTGTTGCCGACGGTGAATTTGTCCAGAACAAGTCCCCTCGCGTGAGATATTCGCGGGGAAGTATTTGAAAAGTTTGGTGGATGTTTAGACCGATCGGGAGGTATCAGAATCGATAGTGCGAATGAGCGAGGTTCGAGGCGAGATTTGGGTTCTGATAATGATAACGGGCGGACTGAGTCGCTTCAAGTTGCGGGATTGCGAATGAGATTGCGCTGGTGGGCCTGCTCAGCTACCTGTCGAAATGGTCTGCCCCGACGGATTCGTCTTTGATTGACAAAACCTCATTCGGGACTCTTTGACATAACCGCCACACATGCAGGACACACGAAAGTCGTCTTGTGCATCCTATCTTCAGAAGTCCTCTTGAACATGAGGGTTCGAATCCTCTTTCCGTCAAGCATCAGCTTGTTGAAATAGAGCATTTTCCTGTTTTTGACGGCGTCTCCCACCCTCGTCGTGAATTGGCCGTCCCTTGCCGCCGTCATAGTGCCGCAGGGTGCACACCTGAAGTAATTCATGTTCCAAAGCGCTCGAAGAGTGAGAGCATCAATGGGTTCATGATATTGCGAACTTAGCACCTCGGAACATTGCCTCGCTCTTCGTCCTCGAATCTCGATCAATCCAACTCCTAGGCGGGTGGCAAGCTTTCTCTGCTCAGATGTGAACCATTCCCTCCTCCTCATGGGTATCGCAAGATAGCACTCGTGCGCGAAAAGGGAGTATCCAAGAGCCTGCCCGAGTAGCTTTCCGAAATTCGAAGTGCTCAGCTTCACCTCCACCTTAAACGCATTCATTCCATCAGCCTCGCTGGTTCCAACCGGCCCAATCTCCAATCGGAGTGGGGCGAGTACCGGAATCCTATGAGCGTCTCAATTCCACAAGACGACCTCTTTGGCTGTCCAGATTAGGTTCGTCGCATCAAGAACTCGTATAGGTAACGTCTTCGCCGGACTCCAATTCCGCCACAATATCCTGAAGTTCGGCGATATCTCTGCTCTCCTTTCGAATACTCTTGATCTCGGCGGCGAGATTTCGGTCAGCGACGGCCTCGGACAGTTTCCTGAAAACGATGGCGAACCGGTATTCAGCCACGGACATAGTTACGCGACCACAGGCTTTCTACTTTGCGCTTCGATTTGCCGTCTTGCATCGACTAGGTTCGTCTCCGTGCCACAGCCAGGACACTTGAAAGTATTGGACGCCGGGAAAGGCAGATGACCGGTCTGCAGTGGATGGGACTCTCCTAGGTTAGCTTGGATCAAGGACTCCTGTCTAGTACGCGCCCCTCTCCGATTGGACAGTAGCACGGTTGGAACCGGAAGAACTGAAAGAGAGGAAGCGCTTCTCCGCGACGACCTGTCCGTCTTCGTCCTCGATGTACGCCTGCGTTTCAGGCTCTTGCACGTCCAGGCTAATCGTCTGCCGCATCTCGGAGCCTCCCGTGGATCGCCTGAGCGCGCCCTCATCACCGAAGCCATAGGTCTGCCGGGGCTCTTCACGGCCGCCTGAACCGCGGCAATTCGAGCCTATGGTCGAGGCTTTCGAGGCTTGACATGTAGAACTCCGTGTCCTCGCCGATGAAAATTAGCGTTCCCCCTTCTTGCAGGGCCTCCCGGAACTGGCTCGGGAGTTGGCCCGCTGGCTCGTCAATCACGACCAGGATCGGCCTCTTGGGCTGGGTTTGTGCGTCCCACCGGCGGGATTCCGATACCTCAATAATCCGATCGATGGCCAATTCGCTACGTCTCTCGAACAGGCGCACCATGTCGAACTCGTCACTCACGATGAATCGACGTGACTTGAGGATAGCCTCGCGCCACTGCAGGTACTCGGGCAGAGCATCAGAATGCACAGTCGACAGAAGATACTCCAAGTCATAGTAGCTGAGGACAACTGGGTGGGGCAAGCCCTGAAGTGACTCAGACACTTCCCCCGGGCCAAACGAGAAGAAGGTGGCGCCGGGGAAGTAGGCCTCTAGGACGATGAATACTGCACTGACGTTGACCTGTCTCATTATCTGAAGACTTTTCTCAGCCTGATTCGCGGCCTCTATGATGTTCCTCCTAAGATCCGATAGGAACAACTCCTCCCGGCCCCACCGCGCAACCGGCCGGAGCAAACGCCCCTTGCACTGCACAACGATTGCGCCCCAGTTGGGCAGAGTCACCGCAAGGTCAACGTCACCTAGGTTCGGAACCTTCTTCCCCCGACTAACGTGTACTCCTGGCCACTTCTGAAGGAACATGTTAGCGACCAAGTCCTCGAAACGACGACCAAGGATTCTACCGTAGCTTCCCTGCTCTGATTCACTTAGCTTCTCGAGGAGCCCCATGTGAATTGAGCTGACCAACGTGTCGCATAGCATACCGGGAATGAGAAGTACTGGGTCGCCTCGTGCATTCCTAGCGAAGGCCCAACGGCCAAATGAGCTACCTGATTCTGCGAAATTCTTCCATTCGCCTGTCAGGAAACCCACAACCTTCTCGCTCAGACCATGCGCGCCCAGCTGCCTCCGACCCGCCTCATCCAGGGTAGCCCCAAGAGACCATGCATCGAAGAAGGATCTTGGGGGCACAACTGCTCGGTCAGCGCGTCGGAATCTAGATCGCGGTATTCGCGCCATTGCCCGCAACATACGAGCATGGAGAAAACGAACGCTTAGGCAAGCCTCCTGCGAGGTGAAACCAAGGTGCCTCGCTAGCAGGAGATCATGTGGGCCAAATTTGTCGAGGACATACGCCAACATCTGCCCTCCAGTCCCGGGGTTGAAGATCCGTTTTGTCTGCGCGAGCATGGTGGGAATTTCGTTCAAGCTCTCACCTAGAGCAAACGAGGACTCCGTCTTAATTTCCGTATGACTCAGCAGGCGGCTGTCGCTTGAGAAACCCTTCGACGCACTCAGTGCAATGCGCATGACTATCGGCGGAGTGCTGGGCTTTGAGCCCGTCTGTGCACAGTGTTCCGCCAGGTCCTGCAGAAGGGTGGGAAGTGGAACCAGCCATGCGATATGGTCATTGTACGCGTAGAAAGCGCTTAGCTTCGTGGCTAGGTCGACCAGGTCGTATCGTTGGGCAAGCTCACGCGCCTGCGACAGGTAATCGGACATCTGTAGGGACTAGAAGGCATGAAGGTCGGATAACGGTTGGCGTTGCGGACAGCGGGTCCGAGACAAGCTCGGCCCGCGGGCTTAGGGATTTCGTCGGGGTTCGATTGCAGCGCGGAGTCGTTCGATTCGGGGAGATCTTGGATTGGGATACTCTGTATGCTCTGCGTCAACGTCCCCGCCAGCAGACCCCGCACACCCTCCCCTCCCTCGTCGAAAGCGAGACGTTT
>JAFNFQ010000005.1:0-12422 GCA_017885655.1 Methanobacteriota archaeon
ACGCTACGGGCAGCGCCCTCGACTATGGCACTTTTCTGGGCGGCGGTCGTGACGACGTCGGTTACGGTATCGCCATCGACTCTTCCGACAGCCCTTACGCGACTGGTTTCACCCGCTCCAGGGATTTTCCCACTACGCCCGGATCGTTCGACACTACCTATGGTGGAGGACCTGACTACGGTGATGGCTTCGTAGTGAAGTTGGATGCGGGAGGAGGCGCGAACACGCCGCCAAAGATCACGTCCTTCACTGCCAGCCCCTCGCCGTCATTCGAAGGGGATGCCGTCCTCCTCGCCGTCAGCGCCACGGACGCGGAAGGAGATGCTCTGACCTGCTACTTCGACTTCGAATCGGATGGCGTGTTCGACGTTTCTGGACCGAGCAGCACCGCCACGCACGTCTACGGCGACGACTTCAACGGCACGGCCACGGTGAGAGTGAGCGACGGGAAATCAAGTGTGGAGGCGAACACCACAGTCGCTGTCCTCAACATCCTTCCCTCTGGAACGATTTCAGTAGTTTCGAATGTTCAGCACGAAGGCGGTCCAATCACGTTCGCCGCTCACGTGACCGACCCCGGAAGCGATGATATCTTCCTTACCTGGCACTGGGGGTTCGGAGCACCGGATGACCACTCAACCTACTACAACAACGGAGTCAGCCCTGACCCGTACCCGAGCACCGACACTCATCCGAGGGACATCACCGACGTGAAGACCCACACTTACGGGGATAACGGGGCGTTCACGGTCACGGTCTTCGTCCAGGACGACGACAGCGGATCGAACGGCACGACGCTCACGATAACCGCCACGCCCGACAACCTCCCGCCATCGGTCTCGGTCTCTGGAGGGATGAACATCGACGAGGGCCAAACGGTCTCGCTGATCGCCACCGCCACGGACCCTGGAAGCGACGACCTGAGGTTCGACTGGTCCTGGGGAGAAGGCTCGTCCGACTCGAAGATCTACTACAACGACGGCATCGGACCGGACCCGCCGAATAGCCCTGGCGGGACGTTCCCGTTCACAGCCATCGACGCGAGAACCCATCCCTACGGCGACAATGGACTGTATACCGTCACGCTGACAGTGAACGACGACGACGGCGGTTCGACGACATGGTCAGGCCAGGTCGCAGTGGCCAACCTCTCGCCGTCGATAGAACCGTTCGGTCCCTTCACGGTGGACGAAGGGAGTCTATTGTCCTTTTCCGCGAAAGCGACCGACCCGGGAAGCGACGACCTCACGTTCGCCTGGAGGTTCGAGCTAGGGCCAACGATTTCGAACACATACTACAACAATGGCATGAGTCCCGACCCTTATCCTAGCCCTGGACCAATCTACCCGTTCTCAGTCACGGACGTCATCACCACCACGTATGGCGACAACGGCATCTACGTCCTCAACCTCACCGTGAAGGATGATGATGGCGGTATCAGCTGGTATGAGACCGAGATCACTGTTGTCAACACGCCTCCCTCAATACAGCCGTTCGGTCCGTTCACTGTCGACGAGGGAAGTCCGTTGAGCGTCTCTGCGAACGCGACAGACGCGGGAAGCGACGACCTCACGTTCACATGGTCGTTCGAGCTCGGTTCGACGATTCAAAGCATCCACTACAATGATGGCGTAGGTCAAGATCCGATGAAGAGTCCGTGGGGCACGTTCCCGTTCGCCGTCACCGACTCGGCGTCACACACCTACGGGGACAATGCCGTCTATATCCTGAACCTGACCGTGACCGATGACGATGGCGGTGTCGCGTACTACTCTACGGAAGTGACGGTGCTCAACCTCCCGCCATCCATCAAGCCGTTCGGTCCGTTCGAGGTGAATGAGGCAGACCCGCTCTCGATAACCACCAACGCAGTCGACCCCGGAAGCGACGACCTCAGCTTCACGTGGACATTCGAATACGGTCCGACAGTCAAGAACATCCACTACAACGACGGGATCGGACCTGATCCGCCAAAGAGCCCCGACGGCGTCTTCCCGTTCAACGCTACCGATACGGCCTCACACACGTATGGCGATAACGGCGTGTTCAAGGTCTCCTTGACAGTGCAGGACGACGACGACGGCGTTGCCACGTACGAGACGCTCGTGACCGTGAACAATGTCGCGCCGGTCATCGACGAAGTGCAGGCGTACGTCATCGCCAACCTCACCCTCCGCGTGGCGGGGGAGAAGTGGCACGACGTCTGCATGGACCTGATGCACGACGGCAACATCGAGAATCAGGCCTGCGTCGTCCGCTATCCCGGCTCGCCAGACGACCAGTCCAGGACGATCACCGGCAGGATCCAGCTCCTCGGTGACTTCAAGATCATCCTATACTACACGCCGGACGACGACCACGTGAACGGTCAGCCGAATGGCGCCAACCCCGCGTGGGTAATCTTCAGTCTCCCGGACGGTTCGGAAGCAAGCCTTCATCACATCTTCAACGTCCAGCACAACGACACGTGGGTCTGGACAATCGACTACCTGAGGCCGTACCTCGTCGGGCAGACCATCACATTCGATGCGACCGCGAGCGACGTCGGCAGCGACGACCTCACGTTCACCTGGGAATGGGGGGACGGGACTCCCGCGATCGCGACGACATACTTCAACGACGGAACCGGGCCAGACCCGTACCAGAGCCCGGACGGGACTTACCCGTTCACCGCGACCGACTCCGCTCAGCACATGTACTCCATGGCGGGTGACTACAGCTTGACGCTGACTGTGATGGACGACGATGGCGGCATGGTGAGTTTCGTCATCGCCTTGGTCATCCCTTGAGATGACACCATGGACCCCCAAACCTTGGTTGGCCAACGCGTCCGTGTCGGTGAGAATCCAGGAGAGGTTGCGAAACCAGCGCAGATTCCTGAAGGCACCATCGTGCAGATTGCACAAATTCCGGTAGCGAACCACAGGTTCTGGCGTTTGCTCGTCAAGCTGGACGGACCCGCGAGTATTGTGTGTGTTCCCCCGATCCGGCACTCAAGACATGTGACGAAACAGTTCGAATATCTTGTCGTTGATTTCGCGGTAGAGGGGGTAGAAGCTCTGTTCCGCGCCCTGAATGTGGATCTTTCGGATTCCCTTGCGGTCTGGAGGGACAGGGCCATACTCCTTGGACCTTCTCGCGCCGATATCGACATAACCAAGGACTCGGAGAGCCTGGGACTCTTTGGAATCGGACCTGGCTACTGTGTCCTCCTCTCTAGAAACTCACAGAGCTAGTGAGCCATTCTGGAGGTCCTCGAACGGTTCCCGCAGTGTCGGTCCCGTCCGGACTTCCAGGTGTCTCCCTCTATTGGCAGGCGAAGTCAAATCTTTTCGGCGGGAGTGATCCCAAACCCGGAGTGCCTGTTCACGAAGTTGTTGCGGACCGTCCAGCCGAACAGGATGTCTCTGGCACTCATCATGCTATGGAGACCACTTCTTCTCGTTCCGCCACGCTGCCGTTCAGCCTCTCCAGATGGTTGTTGTTCGGCCATATGCTGAACGATCGGCACACCACGTGGACGGAGACATTGTGGAATGACTTCTCGCAGCTGTTGTACTGGGCCAGGCGGCTCGGGAGGAAGGTCCACTCATTCACCGAGTGCTTCCCGTTGAACCTCAAGAAGAGGAACCTCCACCGCGACTAGAGGAGACCGAAGATGAGGAGGAAGGAGTCCTATCTGTGGATCATGGCGTTCGGGAGCCCCTGCTCCATAGTTGAATCGAGCCTGACACGAGACAAGAACTGGGAGAGGCCTCAGGCCATTCTCAGGGACCTGAGGAAGCGCCTCGAGGTCATTTGTGAACAGAGCGGTTCGCAGGTCATAAGTACTCGCAGAGAATCGAGAAGAATGGCATGGCTCGAGAAGGGAAAGTGACCGAGTGGCTTGTCAGTCATGGAATTACCGAGCCTCGCGAGTCTCTGACCATGTGGTTGATGACTTTCGCTGGGCTTGCCGTCCTATGCATCGTATTCGCAAGCCTTCCGGCCCTCATAATATCGGGCTTGTGCGCTCCGATACTCATAACGGGTCTTGCTGTCCTTGTCCTGATCGTCGTCATCCTCGTTATGCATCGGAAGCCGCGCGCCTGAGTCTCCGTTGAAATATACCACAGGGAAGGAGCTGAACACAGAGCTGTCTGCAGACGTGCGGCATGCCGCCGGTCACCGTGATTGGCCGCGCCGCCGGATGTGCCACGGGCCGCTGACAGCTGCTACGCATGCGCCTCCACAAACGACCGCTCCCGCCCCCTCCGCCACGTTATCAAAACGCGGACCTAGCTTGGCATCGCTACAATCACATGCACACGCTTGTCTTCAGATCGCGCTTTCCACTCCTCCTTGACCTCCTCCCGTTCCTCAAAATTCAACACCCGAACCGAGCCTCGGCAGGATGTCCGGCTCTTCCGGGGGACTCGCTGAGGCTCCGGGACACGCCCCGGGACTGGGGGCAGGCCCGCTGAGACCCCGGACACACCCTCTTCTGACTGCGGGCCGTCCGCTTGCTCTTTCGGAGCATCGAACCAGAGCTCCGGGCGACCGCGGAATGCTGCAGGGACAACCGGACACAATTCCCAGGTCCCCGCGCAGTCTCCCGAGGAGTCCGGAAATGTATGAGTGCTCCGTCCGGAGTTCGCTTCCGGCCGTCCGCGGCTCCCTCCCGCCCTACCCGAAACCGGGGCGGACCGTGCGGAGAATCCTCCGGGGCTGCCCGAGACCGCGACAGGCCTTCCGGAGGTCGCGGAGGCGATGAAGTAGTCGCTATAGAGTCGTTCCGACAATCCCTATGGCCTCCCGGGAGCCAACTCCCCTTTTCCTTGCACCGTTTCGGCAGTGGATGCCTTCGCCCATTGATCACCCGCCGCGCGATCCGAATGCTCGCCACACCGTCGCGGAGAGAATCCGCCTACGTCGTTGCCGCACGCGTCCCGACCGTTTCTATGGGGAGGACCTCCGGGACGGAATCTTCCTACATGTAGGCGAGGTCCTCCTACACCGAGGAGGAGTCCTCCTACACGTAGGAGAAGGTCGTCCTCACTCTGACCAGGGTCTAAACCATGCTGACGGCCCGAATCGCGTCTGGACGGAGTCCTCCTACACGTAGGAGACATGTTCCTACACGCAGGAGGGAGCCTCCTATGTTCGGGCAAGGTCCTCCTACACGTAGGAGAAACCTGTCCCCGGTCTGATGGGGTGTAGACGACCCGGATGGAGTCCTCCTACACGTAGGAGAGTTCCATTCGGATGTAGGAAATGTCCGTCCCGCTGTAGGAGGACAGTTCCTACGCGTAGGAGAGGTCCTCCCACACCGAGGCGAGGCCCGCCCGGATCGAGGGCGATTCCGCAACGGTCGAGGCGGGGTTCGTCAGAATCGAGGAGGACTCGATAACCGCTGGCGGGTGGTCTGCGAGCATGCTCACGACCTGAGCCCGGAATCGGACTGTCTCCGCGAGGGTCGAGGCGAATTCCATCCGGATACAGGATGGGTCGCCCCGAATGGAGGAGCAATCCGTCCGGATTGCGGCGCCACTCGATTGCCTGGTCGAGGCCAATCGACGGGTGTGTTTTGTGGTATCCACCGCAATGACATACTTCAACGACGGCATTGGACCCGACCCATACCCCCGTCTTGGCGGCACATTCCCGTTCACCGCGACGGACTCGCGGGAGCACATGAATGCTCTGAGGGGAACGCGTGTCATTGCCCTGAGCGTAGGCGACGATGACGGTGGCTCGTGCGAGGTCCAGCTCACCATCAGCTTGGGTTGAGATTGGTCATTCTCCATAGTCATTCGCGGGCAAGTCGTCCACAACCATGCGTATGGCGGCAAATAGTGGATTCACAGGAGCGACGAAACCTCGCTAGAGAATCGCCTTATGGACCTGTGATCTTGCACCATCGAAAGTGGAATTGAAACTCGGACGACCGTATGTGAGATTCAAACAACTGTGCGGATTCTGCGACCAGCCGACCGACAACCTGTATCGAGGCATCATACTGTTCCTCAAGCGTTGCTCCACCGTAGGTCCACCGTAGCTCTACAGCTGCTCCACATTGGACAATCGTGCGTTCCTGATCTTGCGCGAGCTTGTCTGAGATTGTCCCGGCGAGTCAGAGTCTCGCGAATCGAACATAACTTCGGGCGTCATTCAAGCGATGTCCAGTCGATTCCGAATCGGGCGTTCCGCGCCCTGCTGGCCAGAATCTTATTATAGCCGCCAATCGATATCTCAACGTCTGGCCACTGGGTCGGGGAGTGTCGATTATGCCATCGAAAGCATTGCTTGCATTGTGCTTCGCATCGATATTGACCGTGTCGGCCATCGCGCCGATGTTTTCCGCCAGGAATCCCTCTGAATCGGGAGAGCCTTCGGTGATCGGAGCGCTCGCTCCTGCGACCAGGGGCTTCCCGGACAAGGACCCCGATAGCGGCAAGTTCCTCGGCCAGGCGGGCAACGGCCTCTCAACCCTGGCGGGGCAGACCAATGCACTGTACCTTGGGATACCGGCAGGACGCACCAGTTTCACGCTCAGCATTTTCGATGGAGACGGAGGTAACCATTGGGACCAACCGCAGGGTTCGGTCGACAGGCTTGATTACAAACTCTATAAGGACCCCATGAAGAGCGGCGGGAGTGTTCTCCTGGACTCATGGACCGATGCCAGTCTGCTTGACGATGATTGGTCTTCACGCACATACGCGACGAGCAACGACGCGAAGGCTCCTGGCGGCAACTTCTTCTACAGGATCGAGGTGAATTGGCACGACCCGGGGAGCGCGGATGATATGGCCGGATTCAAGCTCAAGGTCGACGGCCAGATAAGCGTGGTCGGAAACCAGGCATTCTGCGTGCAGGGCGCGCCGATGAGCAGCAGGGACCCGGACATCGGCAGCGGAGACCCGAATCCAGGTGATCAGAACGACCCCAACGCGAACTCCTATGACGGAGACTGGTTCTTTTATTTCTATGTCCCCGTGAAGGTCGACACGATGAAGTTCAAGGACGGGGACCTTGACAGGGCGGATGACACGGATGATGCGAACACGCCGAACACGGATCCTGACGGTTCCGGGCCGGCTATACCGGAAGGTATCAATCCGGGGGCACCTGCAGACGACGGCGGCGGAATGGGGAATACGGTGCCCCCGAGCATCATGTACAAGGTCACGGATCCTCAGAATAACGTCTACGCAAACAACAATCCATCGGGCACCGAGGAGTGGGAGAACTTCATCATCTCCGACTTGGCCTCGGAGAACCCCGACTATCTGACGTCCAAGATGCTCCAGCCTGGACTATGGAAGGTCGAAATGAGGGGCTTGGACGCTCACAACTTGGCGTGCCTAAGCGCGCCGTATGAGGTCTTCCCGACGGACGAGCCGCCGCTCCCTCTCTATCCGCCGCCGATAGTGGAACCGGACAGGACCGTGACGGTCTATGTCCCACCCGCCCAGACAGTGGGCTTCGCGCACAACGTGACGAACGTGGGCGCCGCTCAAGTTTTCGACCTGGCGGCGGTGTCCGCGCATGGTTGGACGACGCGCGTTTATCACGATCTCAATGGCGACGGGAACCTTGACCCCGGCGAGCCTCAGGTCAACAACACCGGGACGCTCGCGCAGAATGCGACATACAGGATAATCGTCCAGGTGGATGTGCCGGCGCTTCTCGCCGACACCGTCGACGTGACGACTGTCCGCGCGTCGAGCGAGCTGGAGTGGGCGGTGCAGGGCACGGCTCACGACACCATCACGGTGATCACGAACCGCCCGCCAGTCGCGAATGCTGGCGGCCCGTACATCGGATATGAGAATGTCCCGATGATCCTGGACGGTGGCGGTTCCTACGACCCTGACAACGACAGCCTGCAATACAGGTGGGACTTCGAGAATGATGGCGTGTGGGACACCCCATGGGCTGCGAGCCCGACCATCAGGCACACATGGGGTGACGACTGGAAGGGCAGCATCGCGCTCGAAGTATCCGACGGTCAACTTACGGATAAAGCAACAGCGGACGTCGCGGTGCTGAACGTCCTTCCCTCCGGGACCGCCTCGATAACTTCCTCGCAGCAGGAGGGTTCTCCGATTACATTCTTAGCACACGTCACTGACCCTGGCAGCGACGACCTGTTCCTGACGTGGTCATGGGGTGATGGGACGCCGAACGAGTATTCGACCTACTTCAACAATGGCGTCGGTCCGGACCCGTACCCGAGCTACGACATCCACCCGAGGGACGTCATCGATGTGAAGAGTCACACCTATGGAGACAACGGGGGTTTCGAAGTCACCATCAATGTTCGCGACGACGACTGTGCCAACTGCACGGTCACGTTGAAAATCACCGCCACGCCGGGGAATCTACCGCCAGCCGTCGATGTATCTGGCGGCATGAGCATCAACGAGGGGCAGTCCATCGCACTCACCGCCATCGCCAAGGACCCCGGCAGCGACGACCTGACATTCACGTGGCTCTGGGGAGAAGGCTCTTCCGAGTCACGGACCTACTTCAACAACGGCGTGAGCCCAGACCCGCCGCAGAGCCCCGGCGGGACCTACCCATTCACCGCCACGGACACCGCCACCCATCCCTATGGTGACAACGGTCTATTCAGTCTGACTCTCACCGTCTCCGATGACGATGGCGGCTACGTGACATGGGTCGGCCAGTTGGCGGTGATGAACCTCCCGCCGGAGATACAGCCATTCGGCCCATATACGTCAAACGAGGGGAGCGCGTTCTCCGCATCTGCCAGCGTGTCGGACCCCGGCAGCGACGACTTGACATTCTCATGGTCTTTCGAACTTGGATCGACCGTGACGGTGATCTTCTACAACAACGGCGTGAGTCCTGACCCGTATCCCAGCCCTGGCCCAGTTTATCCCTTCACCGCATCGGATCCGCAGGCACAGACTTATGGCGATAACGGAATCTACACAATCACTCTGACGGCGACCGATGACGATGGTGGCGCTTCATCGTACTCGACCTCGGTTGCCGTGGCGAACTTGCCGCCAACAATCTCGCTGTTCGGGCCCTTCACGGTGGACGAGGGAAGTCCGTTCAATGTCTCCGCCACTGCGACAGATCAGGGTAGCGACGACCTGGAATTCTCATGGTCGTTCGAGCTCGGCCCGACGGTACAGAACATGCACTACAACGACGGCGCGAACCCGGACCCTGCGAATAGCCCTTGGGGCAACTTCCCCTTCTACGCAACAGATACGGCGACGAACACCTACGGGGACAACGCGGCATACAATCTGACGTTGACGGTGAATGATGACGATGGCGGCTCCGCTTCATACACGACCCAGGTAAACGTCCTCAATGTCCCTCCGTCGATCTCGCCATTCGGCCCGTTCACTCTGGATGAGGGGAGCCCGTTGAACCCGAATGCGACGGCCACCGACCCGGGCAGCGATGACCTGCTGTTCATCTGGACATTCGAGCTCGGGCCGACTATCCAGAACGTGCACTACAACGATGGCACCGCGCCTGACCCGGCGAAGAGCCCGTGGGGCACATTCCCGTTCACCGCAACCGACCCCGTCTCGCACACTTATGGGGACAACGGTGTCTACGCCGTGTCCCTGACAGTCAAGGATGATGACGGAGGCGAGGCGACATACTCCACGACGGTCACGGTCATCAACCTCCCGCCGGAGATCGAGCCGTTCGGCCCGTACTTCGTCGACGAGGGGCAGCCTCTGACAGTCTCCGCGACCGCCACAGACCAGGGCAGCGACGACCTCACCTTCTCTTGGTCGTTCGAGCTCGGTCCGAATCCGCAAGCCACCTACTTCAACAACGGGGTCTCTCCAGACCCAGTGAAGAGCCCGAACGGTACATTCCCGTTCACCGCCACCGACTCGCCTTCGCACACCTATGGTGACAATGCGGTTTTCGCCCTCACGCTGATCGTGACGGACGACGATGGCGGTTCCGCGACATATTCAACTCAGATAATCGTCACGAACCTGCCGCCAAGCATCAGCGACTTCGGGCCCTACCAGGTCGACGAGGGCAGCTCGCTGAGCGCGGGCACGAGCGCCAGCGACCCGGGAAGCGACGACCTCGCGTTCACATGGTCCTGGGAACTCGGGCCGACGACTCAGAACATCTACTACAACGACGGGACCGCACCAGACCCCGCGAAGAGCCCATGGGGAACATTCCCATTCTCCGCGAACGACACCTCGAGCAACACCTACGGGGATAATGGCGTTTATGCGCTCTACCTCGTGGTCGAGGACGACGATGGCGGTGTGACCGACTATCTCACGAACGTCACGGTCGACAACGTGCCGCCAACGATCGAGCCCTTCGGGCCTTTCGAAGTAGACGAGGGTTCTCCCCTGACCGTGCAGGCTGTCGCGACTGACGTGGGCAGCGACGACCTCACATTCACATGGGTCTTCGAATACGGACCAACCATCCAACGCACCTTCTACAACGACGGCTCTGGCCCCGATCCGGACAAGAGCCCGTGGGGAACATTCCCGTTCTCGGTGCAGGACGACGCGACCTGGACGTACGGCGACAACGGAGTTTTCAAAATCACTCTGATGGTCGAGGACGACGATGGCGGCGCCGCTGCATACGAGACCTTCGTCACGGTACATAATGTCGCTCCGACGATCAACGAGGTGCAGGCGTATGTCATCGCAAATATCACCCTGCGAGTTGCGGGAGAAAAGTGGCACGATGTCTGCATGAACCTCGTGCACAACGGGAACGTGGAAAGCGCGGCCTGCGTGGTGCGCTATCCCGGTTCACCAGATGACCAGTCTGTGACGATTGTGGGCAGAATCGAGCTCATCGGCGACTTCAAGATCGTGCTGTACTACACGCCGGACGACGACCCGATCAACGGGCAGCCGAACGGGGCGAACCCCGCTTGGGTTACCATAAAATTCCCCAGCGGGGACAAGGTGAGGCTCCATCACACGTTCAACGTGCGCCACCCGGACACCTGGATATGGACGCTGGACGACATCCGTCCCTATCTGGTCGGGCAGGAGATTACGTTCAACGCGACTGCCTCCGATGTGGGCAGCGACGACCTGACGTTCTCATGGACTTGGGATGATGGCACGCCAGACGCGTTGACGACCTACTTCAACGATGGAATCGGTCCTGACCCGTATCCCTCGCCGAACGGGACATTCCCGTTCACCGTGACTGACGTGACGAAACACACCTTCCACTCCGCTGGGACGTACACGATAACGCTGACGGTCACAGATGACGATGGCGGGGTAACCATCTACTCGTACGACATTCCGATTGGCGGTTGAAGATCAGAGCGCGTGGGTGCGCGCCCCTAGAACTTGCGTTCCACGTACTCCAGCACGGACTCGAACAGCAACCTGCCATCTCCGGGTCCCTCGGGCGACGAGCGCGTCCAATCCGGGTGCAGGTACCTGAAGAAGGACCTCTCAGGGTGAGGCTGGATCCCGAGCACGTTGCCATCGCGGTTGCATAGTGCGGCGATGTTGTAGAGAGAGCCGTTCGGGTTCCACGGGTAGGCCCCGTACTTGCCCTGATCGTCCACGTACCTGAAGACGATCTGGTCGTTATCCCTCAGTTCCTTGAGCATGAATTTCTCCCTGTCCTTGGGCAGCAGGAACTTGCCTTCCGTGTGGGCTGACGGCATGAGGAGGACCTGGCCCTTCTTCACCTTGGTCGTGAAGGCGCAGGAGCCGGCATTCTCGTGCTTAAGCAGCGTCGGGCGGCACTCGTATCTCGCGGAGTCATTCGTGGCCAATGCGGCCTCGGGCTCCGTGGTCAGAATCCCTGCGATCCCGGGCAGCATACCGAGCTCGACCAGGACCTGGAACCCGTTGCAGACGCCGAACAGCGCCCGCCCTTCCTTCACAAAGTTCGCGAGCTGCATCGCCAGCCTGCTCTTCATCCGAGCGGCCATGATCGCTCCCGCCCGGACGTAGTCGCCCGCCGAGAATCCGCCTGGCAGCATGACGATTTGATAGTCCATCATGTCCCGCTTCAGCTCCTCAGGCGCGTCGCCCGTGAGCTGCTTCAGGTGCACCATCTCCGCGTTCGCCCCGAGCACCTGGAAGTAGCGACAGGATTCCAACTCGCAGTTCGTACCCTCCATGAGCACGACGCCGACGCGGACATCAGCGCGCTTCATCTCATCCCTCCAAGCTGGTCGTAGAGGGGCGCGGTCCACTCCTCTCTCATCTTCTGCACGGGGACCTTGAACCTCTTCTTCTCTCCGACGACGCTCAGCTCGGTCCCGCCAACGCTCCCGATGTGCGTGACGGAGATCCCTTGCAGATGACCGAGGAACCTCTCCTCCCTTTCCCTCCTGACCTCCACGAGCCATCTGCCGTTCGACTCCGAGAAGAGCTGGAAATCGAGCCTCATCGAGTCCATGTCCTTGAGGTCCA
>JAFNFQ010000005.1:12481-50231 GCA_017885655.1 Methanobacteriota archaeon
CGAAGCGCCCATTAGCCGATAGTACTCCGATCCCCCGAGTTCGGGCCGTGTCTCTCCGACAATGTAGAGCATGTCACCCTCATTCTTGAGGTCGGTGGTGACGCATTTCCTGAAGTCCTCCACGATCCCGACGCCGAGCACAACAGGCGTCGGCGGGACCATGCCGAGGGCGCTCTCGTTGTAGAAGGAGACGTTGCCCGATGGTATCGCGATCCCCATGGCCTGGGCAACAAGCCCGATGCCCCTCACCGTCTCCCGGAAATATCCGAGCCTGTCCGGCTTCTCCGGATTCCCGAAGTTGAGGCAGTCCGTGAGGCTGTGCGGTCTGGCCCCAACCGCAACGAGGTTCCTCACCATCTCGTCTACCGCCGAGGCCCCTCCCCTGAACGGGTTGATGGCGGTAAAGAAAGGAGTGGACGCGGTCGTTATCGCTAGGGCCCTGTAGGAGTCGATCAGCGGCCTGATGACGGCGGCGTCGCCGTGACTTGCCTTGCCTATCTTCCCCTGCATCGGCTTGATCACCGTCGCGGCCCTCACTTCGTGGTCGTACTGCCGGATGACCAGCTCCTTGTCCGCGATGTCCAGCGATGAAAGGAGCCTCAGGAGCGTTTCAGGATAGTTCGTTGGCTCAATCGGCGGGGATTCCTCAGGTTTGATCCTCGGCACGTCGTTCTGATACGGTCGAGAATATTCCGGACCGCCGGTGTAGAAGTCGAGGTCCAATTCCAGAATTGTGACGCCCTGATACTTGACGCGCGCGATCTTGTCGTCCGTCGCCCTGCCGATCACGGTCGCCATCACGTCGTACAGGTCGAATATCGCGAGGACCTTCTGCACGTTGTCCGGATGGACGGCGAGCATCATCCTCTCCTGAGATTCGCTCACCCAGATCTCCCACGGAGCCAGTTTCGCAGCCTTCAGCGGCACCTTGTCGAGGTCGACCTCCGCGCCGCAGCCCCCATTCAGTGCTATCTCCCCGACGACGCAGCTCAGCCCGCCGCCGCCAAGGTCCTTCAGGCCGCTGAGCAGCCCCTTCTCTGCCGCGTCCATGCACGCGTGTATGAGCGGTTCTTTCGTGATTGGGTCACCGAGTTGCACCGCGCCGCCATGCCATTCCTCGACCGCTTTTTCCGTAAGATCCACCGACGCGAAAGTCACTCCATGTATCCCGTCGCGCCCGGTCTTCCCGCCAACGAGTATGAGGACATCCTCCGAGGATTTGACCCTGTTCTTGAGCAACTTCGATCTCTTTGCGAACCCGACGCACCCGACGTTGACGATGATGTTGCCAACATAACCCTCGTCGAAGATGACGCACCCCGAGACTGTTGGCAGCCCGACCCTGTTGCCATAGTCCCTGATTCCCGCCACGACGCCGTTGAAGAGGTACTTGGGGTGTTTCAATCCGCGCGGCAGCTTCTCGTAGGCGAAAGACGGCTGTCCGAAGTGGAGCGGGTCAGTGAGGGCGATCGGCTGCGCGCCCATGGCCAGGACGTCTCGGATGATTCCGCCGATCCCAGTTGCGGCACCGCCATACGGCTCGATGGCGCTCGGGTGGTTGTGCGATTCGATCCTGATTGCATATGCGTATTCGTCATCGAAGGCCATGACTCCCGCATCCCCACGATCGAGGACGTCCGCGGTCTGAACGGGGAAGATGAACTCCTTGAGGAAGACCTTGGAGGACTTGTAGCAGCAGTGCTCGGACCAGGCCTGCCCGAGCGCCTGCAGCTCGACGTCTGTAGGGTTCCTGCCCTTCGCCCTGAAATAGTCGCGGATGCGGTGCATCTCGTCGACGCTCAGAGCGAGGCCGAGGTCCTGCGACATCGCCTCGAGTTCCTTGTCGCTGGCACCGAGCACGTCGATGTTAAACAAATCGAAGGGGACATCTCTTTTAAGGTATCTGTCTTGAATCTTCCCCACCCCATCGGAGTGATTGCGCGCCCGTAGATATAGGTTCGCGGGGCTCGACACCATATGCGCCGGTGAAAATCATTGCAGCGATTCGCGTCGTTTCCGTACCCTTAAATATGATTTCTGACAATAGCTTGCAGAGACTAGGTGGGCGAGAACAGGACGCTTCAAGGGTTCTCACTGAGGTGACGAAGTGCCCAAGGACAAAGACAAAGACAAGGACGTATGGATAGTCAGGTGTCCCAAGTGCGGGCGTGTCACCAGAGGGTGCAAGCACGTCACGCCAGAAGACCTGGCGAGGATCAAGAGGCTGCTCAGCGCGGGAGTCGAGGTCTTCGAGTCTGAAGCGGAATACAGGGAATGGGAGGCCGGGGCGGAGTTCGGCGAGATACCGAGGACGCATCTATACACGGTGATGCAGCCGAGGGCGACGCTCGGCGACGTCGTCCTTTCGCCGTCCACGTTGGAATCTATTGGAGACGCCCTCGTCGAATTGAAACACAAGAGGTTGATTTTCAAGAAGTGGGGACTGGCGGATGTCGTCCGCAAGAACAAGGGCGTGTCCATGCTTTTCGTCGGCCAGCCCGGGACAGGGAAGACGCTGACGGCCGAGGCGATAGCCTGTGAGCTCAGCAGGCCCCTGATGATCGTGAACTACGCCCACCTGGAGAACATGTGGGTTGGCGAGACGGAGAAGAACGTCGAGGCCGTCTTCAAAGCCGCGGAGGAGGCCGGCGCGGTCCTGTTCTTCGACGAGGCTGACGCCGTTTTCCACCGCCGCGGTCACAGCGCGATGCCGTGGACCAACAGGGACGTCAACGTCCTGCTGAAGCACCTCGAGGAATTCCCCGGAGTCGTGATACTCTCCTCGAACCTCTCGAAGGTCATGGACAAGGCGCTCGACAGGCGCATCGACATCGCGGTGGAGTTCGAGATGCCGAATGCACAGCTACGGGAGAGGATATTCAAGAAGCTCGTCCCGAAGAAAGCGCCGCTTGCCGATGATGTCGACTTCGCCGAGCTGGCGCGCAAGTTCGAGCTCTCCGGCGGGGGCATACTGAACGTCGTGAGGCAGGCCATGAGGATGGCCGCGCGGGCGAAGAGGAACAGGCGCATCACGATGGCGCACTTCGTGAAGGCGGCGGAACGCGAGGCGCAGAAGGGGATATTGATGAGCAAGGATTACCTCGGGCCGGCGAGGCAGGCGCAGAGAGAAAGGATCGGCGGATACGCCTGATTCTCCATCAGTCTAGGGAACCAGCTCGATTCTGTAGTCCTGGATGACCGGGTTTGCGAGGAGCCTTCTGCACATCTCCTCGACCTGCTCCTTCACCATCTCGCGGTTCTCCCCCTCGAGCTCGATTTCGAACAGCTTGGCCGAGTGCACCGCCGAGAGACCCTTGAAGCCGAGAAGGTTGAGCGCCTTGAGCGTATTATCCCCCTCCGGATCGGCGACGCCCTTCTTCAGCCTGATTTGAACCTGGACTTTCACCATGGACGCCCCCGGCGGGTGAAAGTGCATGCCTACTTAAGGGATTTGGCGGGAGGGAGACTGCCCGTGCGGCAAAGAGGCGCAGGGCCAGCGGCCATCGTCGGATCGCGCCCACACCACACCAATTAATCGAGAGCCGCCAAAGCTTATTTATCAACCCAACTTTCCGGCCGCGAGGATTTCATGGCCGAGGTTGTACTCGATGCCAAGGGGCTGACGAAGACTTACGGCGACATGAACGCGGTCGACAACCTTGACCTCCAGGTGTTCAAGGGAGAGGTCTACTCTATGCTCGGGCCGAACGGCGCGGGGAAGACCACCACTGTCGAAATACTGGAAGGCCTGAGGAACCCCACTTCAGGGACGGCCAAGGTGTTCGGCTTCGATGTCCAGAAGGACTACGATAAGGTCAGATCCAGGGTCGGCGTGCTCCCTCAAACGTTCGAGCCTTGGGACAGGATCAGACCCCCGGAAGCCATCGAGTACTGGGCGGGGCTGTTCGGGCGCAAGATAAGCAAGAAAGAGATCCGCGGGCTGCTGGAGATGGTCGACCTCGCGCACAAGGACAATGTTTGGGGCGAGCGGCTTTCTGGCGGGGAGAAGAGGAGGCTGGGCATCGCCATGGCGCTCGTCGGCGAACCCGAGCTGATATTCCTCGACGAACCGACCACCGGTCTTGACCCTCAGGCGAGGAGGGGGCTGTGGGAGATTATTCACGCCCTCGGCGATGCGGGCAAGACGGTTTTCCTCACGACACACTACCTGGAGGAGGCTGAGAACCTGGCGGACCGCGTCTCGATCATGAACAAGGGCAAGACTGTCGTCTCCGGGTCCCCCGAGGAGCTTGTCAACCTCTATGGTGGCGGGACACATGTCGTGCTTAAGAGCGCGGGCGAAGAGGGATTTGTAGCCTTGGAGAAGCTCGGCTACAAGAGCACATTCCACAACAGGGACGTGACTGTGCACGTGCCGGCGCTGATGAGGACGAAGGACTTCATGGCCCAGATAAACCAGAGCGGGGTCGCCTACAAGGATTTCGAGACGAGGCGGCCGAGCCTGGAGGACGTGTTCTTCAACATGGTCGGCGGCCGCATGGAAGAAGGGGTGCTGAAGCAATGAGCAGGATGATCGCTGATTTCAAGGCTTTCGGTCTCGCCTATCTGCGCAGCCGCACGGGCTTCTTCTTCGCGCTGATATTCCCGGTCATCTTGATTCTGGTTTTTGGCGCGATCTTCAGCCAGACGGGCACGCAGAAGATCGACCTGCCAGTACAGGATCTCGACAATGGAACCTGGAGCCAAACCTACCTCGCCAAGCTGAACGCGACCGGCGCGTTCACGATCGACATGATATCGCCCGATGTTGATTTCAATCGGTACATAAAGGACGAGCTGAAGGTCCTCGCGCTGCAAATCCCGTCCGGTTTCAATGAAAGCGTGAACAATGCGACAAGAGGTCACGGCCCGCCTGCGACGATCATACTCAAAGGCGACCCGACGAATACCTACTTCACTGTCGGCATGGGCGTGGCGAACGCCGTCGCACTGCAGCTCAACTCCACTGTCGTCGCCATGGTGCAGACGGAAAACCTTGGCTCACCCCAGTACACGTTCATCGATTTCTTCGTGCCCGGCATGATCGCTTTCACTGCGCTCACCACCCCGATGTTCTCGATGAGCTCGATATGCTCT
Organism: Methanobacteriota archaeon; assembly: GCA_017885655.1. Classification (GTDB taxonomy): domain Archaea; phylum Thermoplasmatota; class Thermoplasmata; order RBG-16-68-12; family JAFNFQ01; genus JAFNFQ01. Next base: position 17,579 of record JAFNFQ010000005.1, read on the forward strand.
GAATATCGAAACAGGGGTTTCTTCAAGCTCCTCGGATCGACGCCGCTGAAGAAGTCCGAGTGGCTGACCGCGAAGATCCTCTGGTACACCGTCCTGATGCTTGCATCCATAGCGATAATGTATGTCGTTGGAATCGCTGCCTTCAGCGCCCACTTCACCATCACACCGATGGCGATACTCCTCGTCATCGTCGGTGTCTTCCTCTTCACATCATTCGGTATGTTCCTTGGCGTGTTCGTGAGCAATCCCGAGTCCGCCTCCGCCCTTGCGAACGCCATAGGCTTCCCGATGATGTTTCTGTCAGGCATTTTCTTCCAGCTCGAGTCCATGCCAGCTTACCTTCAATATATCGCGAAGGCGCTTCCCCTCACCTATCTCGCGGAGGGGCTCAGAGCGACGATGTCCCTCGGAAACGATGTGGTCGCGGCCACGGACCTTGTGATCCTGCTGATCAGCGGGCTGATACTCTTCATGATAGCTGCCCGGGCGATGTCCTGGAAGGGGAAGTAGTGGCCGGGAAAGCTGCACTCAGGATGCGATGGCGGGCCGCCTGAACCAGCTCTAGGCGGGGATCAGCTTGTAGGTCTTCCTCACACCCTTGCCGGACGGCGTCTCAGAGACGACGGTGACCGCCTTCGCTTCTTCCAGAATCCCGACGGTGCGCCATGCAGCATGATACGCTTTCCTTCGATCGCCGGGCTCGACCTCTAGGAGAAGCTCGACAACCTCATCCAGCGAGAATTCCTTGTCGGTGAAGCGCTTGCGCAGCATGTCGGCAAGTTCGCCCCTTCTCAGTCCCTTTCTCCGTTTCTTGTCGTCGACAGGCTCGGCTGGGACGGCCAGCGGAGGCGCAACCTCTTGGAACTCCGGCGCGGGCGGCGGCGAGAGGATCGTGTGGACCTGCTCTGGTTCCATCCTTGATCTCGCAACGGGCATGGCGGGGACGGCGCCGAGTATCTCGTCGAGGAGTCTGACCTCCTCCGTGAGAACAAGTTCCTGCCGCCTCAGCCTCTCCAGCTCGGCGGAGGTCGTGCTCATTTCCTTCTCCGTCGACAGGCGGCGGGCGATGAGCGCCTCCATGATCAGTCTGTCTCTTGCCTCTCGCTTCGAGTTGTCGTCCATGGTGATCTCTTCCTCAGCCCTCCGCCAACACGGTGTTCGCCTTTGCGGCGGGGCGATTTCCCGCCGCGGAGCTCTTCAGCACGAAAAGCCTGACAATGCCCTTGGGCAGCTTCCTGATTCCCGCCTGCTTCAGCTTCCCCTCCCGCAGCATATCGTTGCAGAGGTTCCAGGCCGCCTCGTAGGTGTGGGACACCTCCGGCTCCAGCTCGTCCAGGAGGTCTCTGACCTTCGAGACCTCGAATGGCTCGTTAGCGAACCTGGACTGGATGTGCGGGAACGCCACTGCCTTCAGTTTGTCGCGGGTGTATCCCTTCCTCTCGGGGGCCCAAACAGCCACCTCCGCCGGCCGGGCTGCAGCCGGCGCGGTGGTTACGCCCACGGGCGGCGCGGCAGTCGGGAGCGGCACCTGACCGGGAGTTGTCCGCTCGGTCGGCGACGACTTGCCCTTCACGAGAGTGGAAAGCGTGCGAATCGCGAGTTGATGCTCCGTGAGATGTTCGTTCAATTCCTTCTGCCTACTCCTATTCTTCAGCAGTTCAGCGTTCAGCTTCTCGCGATGTTCTCTCAGTGCTTTTGCTATAACTTCCTCGCGATACATCGCACGGCCGCTTCAAGTGAAATGAGTGCTGGTATATGAAATTGCATATTCGCGATTCCTTCGCGTTCGATGACTGGCGGTCTCGGTCAGAGGGGAGGCGCGCCGCATCCGAAGTATTATCTCGCCGAAGGGGGATTCGGGGACGGGGGTCGAGCATGAACTTGGTAGTCCTCTTTCTAGCCGACTCCGGTCCCGCGGTGACTTGGGGAGTCGCTCTCCCTGATGAGATTGCCGCAGAGTGCAAGGACCGGGAGATGGAAGTCGTGCACCTCGGCAAGAAGTCGCCTGACGTGGTTCTCAGGCTGCCGGAGGGGACGAAGGCATGGGAGACCCGGGTCGGGTTCGAGAAGGCGTGGCGGGCTGTGACAAGCTCGAGCCCTGTATTCATAGCGCGATCCGCCAAGACGGTGGCGCAGTCCTATATTCTAGGCGAAGAGATCTACGGTTCTCTGGGAGTCCCCAAGAAGGGGGCCAGCGCGGGCCTGGTGTTCCTCGAGACAAGGGGGCTCGAGCAGGTGCTGGAAAGTGAGTGCGATAGGCTGCTGAAGGAACTGGGCATGGCGGGAGCGCAGGACCTGATTGCGAGGAGGCCAATCTCCCGGGGAGACATACTTGTGGTAAAGAAAGGCAAGGACGGGGAACCGCCATCATTCGCGCGGATCGCCAGGATTATCCAGGAGTGCTATCGCTCGGTGCTGGAGAAGCCCATTCACGTCGCGGGGAGGAGCCTGAAGACACTCAAAGGGATTCGAGACGTGATCGAGGAGCATGCGCCAAAGATGCTCGCGGAGGTCGGCCAGTCGCATGGGTTGCACAGGGAGACGGAGAATGGCGGCCTCGCGTGACTCCTCACGTGATTGAGAATCGGGCGGCGTTGTCAATTCTTTAGGGATTTCTTAGACTGCAAGGAGCATCTGAATCGTGTTCCTGGCGGCGTACTTGGCGCTCAGGTGACTCATGATCCCCGCTTCGGTCCTGAAGCGCCTCTTGACCCTCTCGGGATTTGTCCTGGAGAAGAGCCTCTCGACCTCGTTGGATGTCCTCGGTATCTCTGGATGGTCGTAGAAGTGGGTCAGGTCATCCCACTTCTCCCCGAGTGACTTGAGGACATTGACCACCCTGGCGGCGTACGGAGACCGCCACCGCCAGATCACGTCGAAGACCTGGCGGGAGGCATCCAGGGACCCCCTTCCTGCAATCACGGGCTTCATGAACGAGGTCACGGGCTTCATGAACGATGTCACGGGCTTCATGACGCACGTCACGGAGTTCCTGAACAGGGTCACGGGCTTCATGAACAAGGTCACGGACCTGGTGATGCATGTCACGGACCTCGTGACGCACGTCACGGGCTTCATGAACAAGGTCATGGGCTTCATGAGGCACGTCACGGACCTCGTGACGCACGTCACGGGCTTCATGAACAAGGTCATGGGGTCAAAGAACACGTCCACGCGATTCGCGGACATCCCCGACGCGTCGTCATTACCGCCAAAGGCGTCGGAAAGGCCGGACGCGAGGCGGGCCCACCTCTCCGCCTTGGCGGTGGATGACGCGACGAATTGGATTGCGGTGGCTGGGAGATGGATGAGGCCTGAAGTCGAGGGGAATCTCGCCCTTCTGGCGGTGCATCCCGTTCGCCGCCATGCGCTCGATACCGCAAAGCACATTCCGGGCGGTGGTCGCTCCGCCGCAAGCGCCCGAGGCGGGGGCCTCCATGGCGGTCGATTGCGCTTCGTTGGCGGTTCTCATCCCTGAAGATTTGACAACGCCGAATCGGGCGAAAGCGATATATGCAGGTTGTAAGATGGCGCACGACAGGAACCCGTTCAGATGGAGACCGATTCCGGCGAAAAGACCCTGATGGTCATCAGACAGGTGAGGCTGAAGAACCTCAAGCATTACGTTACCATGTTCTTCCTGCTCATCATCGCAGGATACCTGCAATTCTTCAGACCCTCATTCCTGCCGGCATATGACCTTCCTGGCGGGTGGGACATCTACTATCTCCTGGAGATTCTTCTGATTTTCATCGCATTCATCTCCGTAATGGTCGCCGAGGTCAAGAGGGTCAAGCAGGAGTACCTCGTGACCAATCTCAGGATAATCGATTCGTACGGCATCCTGAAGAAGAGCACGACGGTGATGATGGCGAATCAGGTCAAGCGAGTCTACAGCACACAGGGGATTCTCCAGAGGCTCATGCGATACGGCGATGTCGTCGTGGACACGGGGGAAGACCAGGTCGTGTTAGAAGGCGTCCACGACCCGAAAAAGGTCGAGAGTGCGATAACCCAGGCGATGTCGTCGCGGCTGCCCAGCAGAACGTAGCGCCGGGAGCCCAGCCAAGCCAGCCGCGCATGGAAAGCCTAAAATAAAGTCGCGGTGATAGCGGGGCGAGAGGGTGACATGAAGGCTTTCGTGACCGAACTCAAGGGAAAGACGGTGATGACCAAGGATGGGCAGATTCTCGGTATCCTCGACAATTTCATGATGAACACGAGGTCCGGCAAGCTGGAGACCATGTTGATAGCCCCGGCGGAGAACCTGGAGACGCGGCTTTTCAAGGGGGATCAGGAAGGGCATGTGGTCCTCTCGATCAAGGCGATGAGGGCGGTCAAGGACGTAGTCGTGGTGGAGTACGAACACGAATAGGTGGCTGTGCGGCAAGGCGGGGGAAGGATGCAGATGAAGCTGACAGTTCACGGCGGAGCAGGCGAGATCGGCGGGAACAAGATTCTTCTGGAAGACGGGGACGCCCGGATATGGTTGGACATGGGGCTGCCCTTCGGGTTCGGAGAGCAGTATTTCGTCAACTACCTCGGGCCGCGCGACAGGTTCGGGCTCAGGGACTATCTCGAGTTCGATCTGGTCCCGCCGATAAAGGGCTTGTATTCGAAGGAGAGTCTTAAGGAGACGACCTTTCCCTACTCCGCGCCAGGGTTCTCGGGGGTGCTGCTCAGCCACGCGCACTTCGATCACTCAAGCATGCTCGGTTACGTCGACAAGGACATCCCCGTGCACCTGGGCGAGTGCACCCGCACGATACTGGAGGCGTGGGCGGCGACCTCATCCAGAGCCGACCTGGGGGAGCATGACTACAGGACGTTCAGGAGCAAGAGGAGGATCAAGTTGGACGGCGTCGAGGCGATCCCGGTCCATGTGGACCACTCCGTGCCCGCCGCCTACGGGTATATACTTCACGCTCCAAGCGGGACAGCCGTCTACACGGGAGATCTCAGGCGCCACGGCCCTCATGCCGAGATGACCGCGGAGTTCATCGATGCCGCTCGCGCCGCCAAGCCGGACGTGCTCATTTGCGAAGGGACGAGGGTCGACCCGGCGGACACCAGGGCTCCTTATTCCGAGAAAGATGTGAAGAATCTCAGCATCGAGGAGGTGAAAAAGGTCAAGGGCAGGCTGGCCATCGTGACATTCTACCCGCGCGACGTCGACCGCATGAGGACCTTCCACGAGGTGGCCCATGCGACCGGAAGGGACTTCGTACTGTCGGCGAAGGCAGCTTATCTCCTGCGTTCTCTCGAGAAAGACGGGAGAATAAAGGTTCCGCGAGTGAAGTCCGATGGCGGGCTATTGGTCTATCTCCGAAGGCTCGCCAGGAGCATCCCCTGGGAGGAAGAGCTGAGAGATGAGCTGAGCGACAGGATAGTCGGAGCTGAGTACGTCAAGAAGCACCAGGGCGAGCTGTTGCTTCAGCTCGACTTCACTCACTTCACCGAGCTGATTGACATCGAGCCGAAGAGGGGAAGCATCTTCATCCACTCGATGAGCGAGCCGTTCGAGGAGGGCGACATCGAGGATGAGGTGAAGGACAGGTGGCTCGATCACTTCGGCCTTGTCGAGCACCAGCTCCACGCGAGCGGCCATCTCAGCAGGAAGGAGCTCGAGTCCATGGTCAAGGAGATAGGCGCGAAGAAGCTCGTGCCGATTCACACCGACAGGCCGGAGATGTTCAAGGACTTCGCCAGCGGGGTCATCGTGCCTGAGAAAGGCAAGACGATCTCGATCTAGGGATGGATGAAGTAGAGGTCTATCGCGCCCTTGACCCCCAGTATGACGAACTGGACCGCCACGGCGGTCAGAAGCAGCCCCATGATTCTGGTGAAAGCATAGATGCCCATCCGCCCCATCCGCCTGAACATGCTGTCGGATGACCGGAGTATGTAGAATGTGATGATCATTGTGGCGGCGATGGCGAGGAACACATCGGCCATTTTCAGGAGATCCAGCTGCGGTTCAGCGGCGTTGGTTATCAGGACGAGCACCGTCGTGATCGCGCCGGGACCCGCCAGCATCGGTATGCCCATCGGGACGATGCCCACCGCTTCCTTCTGCAACGCCTCCTCGCGGTCCTGGACTGTCAGCTGGCTCTTCGGCCGCTCTCCTTGGATCATTGAGAAGCCAATCATGAAGAGCAGTATGCCGCCCGCGATGCGGAAGGCGGGGATGCTCGTGTTGAATATCATGAATATGTAGTTGCCCAGCAGGCCAAACAGGACAAGCGTGCCAGACGCCGCGACGACGGCCCTCCTGATGACGCGCATTCTGAGGTCCGGCGGGTAGTCCTTAGTCAGCACGACGAAGAAGCTCGCCGCTCCTATCGGATTCACGATGGCGAATACCGCCCCGAAGGTGCTGAGGGCGAAGAGCAGCTCCTCGATCATCTTCGCAACGGCGTAACGCGGAGGCTATATGTATTTGTGGGGGGCACCCGCCAGTCGGCTCCGTCCACGCCCACTCGCAATCCATTAAGTACATGAGGGGAAATCGCAAGCCGATGAAGTACTCCGTAAGGCTCATCAGCATAGCTGAGAAGGAGCGTGTCTTCGAGAAGCTCAAACCGAAGCTCTCCTATGACAGGAAAGCGAACCTCTTTGGCACCTGCATCAAGCTGTACACCAATGACAGGAACGTCAAGGAGTCGTGGGAGGACAACTTCTATGCGATCAGCGAGATGGTGAAGTCCCACGGGCGGGTCGTCGCGTTCTATGAGGACGGCAAGAAGCAGAGCGTCCTCTACGAACCTTATACCCATACCGCCATCCTCACAAACGTCGGCTACTACGGCTTCGTGAAGAGCATCGCGCTCGGCGTGGCGGGCGACATCCTCGAGGACCAGCACGAGATACACTCCGTGCACGGCGCGGCCATCGACGTCGACGGTCAGGGCGTCGGGATCATCGCGCCATCCGGGGCGGGGAAGACCACTCATGTTTTTGGACTGCTCCAGATGCCCCGGACTCGCTTCGTTTCAGACGACTGGTACTTCGTTAGGTTATTCGGCGCGGACCCCGTGGCATACTCGTCAGAGAAGAACTCCTACATCCGCCAGGATATCGGCAACATATGGCCTCAGTTCGCGGAGCTCGTGAAGAAGGTCAGGCTGGACGAGCAGGGCCGGGCCGTCGCGGACGTCCGGTGGGTCGTGGGGAGGGAGCACTACAGGGAGAGCACGACAATCAGGAAGCTTCTCCTCCTCAAGCGCGACAGGACGGACAAGCGTATCGTGCGCGAACTCGACGGGGGTGCGGCCCTCCGTTTCCTCCTTGACAACCACTTCTGCAACCCCCACCTGCTAGTCAACGACGCCCGGAAGCTAGCCTTGAGGACAAGGTTCTTCGAAGACTTCCTGGACCGGGTCGAATGCTTCATGGTCAATACCGTGCTCCCGCCGATGGACACCCAGGAACGCATCAGGGAAATCGTCACGGGGCCATAGTCATCAGAGGGTCTCGAGCACCTTTCTCGCTGTGGTGATGTAGCCTGTGTGGCCCAGTGCCGCGAAGGCGGGCCTGGTCCCGGTCTCCTTGACCTCGATTTCTCGCTCGATGATCTCTGTCGTGCGGAAGTCGACGAAAGGGAGCGTCCTCATCACCCTGACAGTCTCCTTGACCTGTTCCATCGTGGGCGAATACGAGCCTATGTGGCCGCATGGCGCCAGCGCCTCCCACGCAACCGCAAGAGCCCGCCACGGCTCCGGCAGGTCCAAGGCCACCGCCTTCGCGCCCCGCTCGGAGATACCAGCATAGATGTCGGCGACCTTCAGCTCTACCACGGTTGAGAGCCCCGCCCGGTCCACGTTCCTCATGGCAGTCTCGGCGAATTCAGGGCGGATATCGTAGCTGACGACCTTGCCCATGGGACTGACCGCGCGGGCGAGCACCACCGTGAGAGCTCCGGACCCTGCACCGCCCTCAATGACGAGATCGCCCGAATTGATGTCACACCTTTGGACCATGGACGCGCTGTCTTTGGCGGTGATTATCTGCGCACCGCGCTCCATATGCTCTAGGTGGTCCAAAAGTGAAGCGGACAGGACGAGGAACTTCCTCCCCGCAATCTCGACGCTCTTGCCGATGGCAGACGACAGCTTGGAGGAGTCGAGGACACCCAGACCATCGACCTTCAGCATGCCCTCTCCGAGCCTGACGAGCCTCTTGCCACCGCGCTGGTCCATCAGGACAACGGAGTCCATGCTCACCGCTGCACCGAAGGGCGGCTCCCGTAATGAGGCTTGTGCCGCCTATGCCGCAGGCACTGCCCATTGCGTCGAGGAACTCACGTAGATCCAATAGGCAAAGCCGGGTTGCATGACCGTCGTCGCCCAATCGACCGGAGAGACTCTCTGCAGATAGTAGGGTCCCGCATTCGGGTCGAAGACCTCGATTGCGCCGACTATCGGGCCAAGCGCCGTGCTCAGTTGAGCGAGAGTGTAGGTCGCGTTGAACGAGGGGAAGCTCAGTAGGTTCCATGCACCGCCCTGCAGCTCGATGACCACGTTCTCGGCCACGAGGCCGGCGACGGTCATCGTCCCGCCGCTGGTCATGTCGACCCAGTATGCCTTGTGGATGTCGAGGGCGGTGATGTCGTTGACCTGCCTCCCGACCTTGTAGCTCTTCCACTGATCCTGGTCTCTCGGGTCGTACGTCCTGACGTAGTCGAAGCCGAGCGTCTGGAACACCGCCGAGGGCTTGTAGTCCGCCTGTAGCAGGGGGAACGAGAGAAGCTGCTTCCCGCCGGCGCTCATCGTCCTGTAGAACTTCGCCGCCAGTTTCGTCGGCGGGCTATCGTACAGCGAAGAGTTAGCCTGCACGTAGTAGAAGTGGTTCAGGAATTCGCCGTGTCCGGCACCGGAGTCGGTCCATGTGTACGTCGCCAAGTCGTTCGCGGCAACCGTTGTGGCATTGCTGTACGGTCCGTTGATGCTGTCCGCCTTCCAGACCTTGTAGAGCAGCACGTTGTTGACGCCGTTTCCGTCGTCGAAAGACCTGCCCCATGTCAGCGTGACATCCTGGAATCCTGGACCGGTGAGCTCTGCCTTCACCATGATTGGCGGTGTCGGAGGTTTCGAAAGCGCCTGCGTCACGCATACGTCGACGTAGTCGCCGCTGCCCCAGTTGTTCAGCTCGTCTTGGCCCCTTATCCAGAAGCGATGGCAGGTGCCTGTGGCCCAGCCCTGGACGGTCCAGTTTGCCCACACCCATGCGGTCTCGCTCGGGCTCCTGTTCACCCCGGTCAGGTTCATGACCCAGGCGTTCGACCAGTCCACCATGCTGGGATCAGTCACGCTCAGCGCGGTCGGCACAAGTTCCGCAGCGCTGATGTTGTTATACCCTGTGGAGATATCGTTGATGTCTGCCTTGATCCTGAACGCGGACGGGTACGTCCTGTTGTACGGGTTCGGTATTGTAGCCTGGTTGACCGTGATTGGCCCCTGGTTGTCGGGTGAAGTCTGCCACCCCGCGCAGTAGATCGCGAGATACACGTCGTAGTTGACCTCGCCTGTCGGGGCGATGTTCTCGTGCCAGACCTCGTAGACGCAGCTCTTCGAGCCTATCGTCAAGGTGTCGGACATCTGGTGGCCTTTCGCGAACGCATCGGCCGTCACGTTCGTGCGGGTGCGCTCGGCAACGAAGCCGTCCGTGGACGACCAGGTCCACATGTTCGGGACTCCGTAGATGTTGCCCGCTTCCATGTAGGGTACCCAGACTATGCCGTCCTCTGTGTATACCACGTTGAGGACAGGTCTCCTGTTGTAGTTCGCATCGGAGACGGCGACGCCCATCGGACCCTGCGGAGTCGAGAAGTCGGGGCTCACACCAGGCGATCCCGCGCCACGTGGCGTCGGGTAGACGAGGCTGGATCCGAAGTTGCCGTCCGCAGTCAACACATAGAGCCGTTTGTCCAGAGCTCCCGCATCGTTAGTCACGGCAACGTAGATCTTGTTGCCCGACCCCTCCGTCGTCGAGACGGCCGCCGGGAACTGGATGTTGGTGGATCCTCCTGCGTCCCAGATGTTGATCGGGTTGCTCCAACCCTGATTCCATGCGGGACCGTCCCAGAGCGCCGCCGCGAGTCTCCTTCCCTGGCCTGAACTCGCCATCCTCCAGTAGAAGAACACCCACAGCACATCGTTCTGATCGACGATTCCGTTCGGGAAGAAGTAGAAGTTGGAGCTGCCCCTCGGAGCAATCAGATAGCACTGGCTAGGCGTCGCGTAGCAGTCTCCCCAAGTGTCTCCACCGTCGAACGAGAACGCCGCATGCGTCTGCACCGCGTTGGTCTGAGTGGATTGCGTGCTGGCCATGTCGAGGTGCTCCCAGACCCATACCAGCGTCCCGTTCGGTCCGCCTGCGTGGCGGAATAGCGGGAAGCTTACTCTGGCGCTGTTGTAGACGCTGCTCCCCCAGTTCTTCTCGATCGTCCTCAGCTGCCAGGTGTCGTACGGCGCATCCGCAAACGCCATTCTCCCGTACGGCTTGCTCTCGGGGACGGATTCAGTCGGGTCCTGTCCCGTCCAGGTGAGCACGACGCGGCCCGCAAACGGACCCCAATCAATGTAGAGAAGCCTGAGGTCGTTGGGGTAGTCGTTGGAGTTGCTCACTTCGGTGAAGGTCCAAATGCCGGCAGGCTCGTGGTTCGCATCCAACGTGTTGTGGGCCGTCCAGACGTTCGTTCCGCCATGCAGCAGGTCGAGCGGATCTATCGGCGTGGTCTTCCTATAAGCAATGAAGATGTGGTTCACACCGCTGCTGTTGAACGTCAGCACCGAAGGATCGAGCTCGTCTATCGGTTGATTCGTTATCCTCTTGGCGTATGGAATGCGCTCGCCGAGTACCTCCACTTGTAGGCATAACGAGCCCGAGTTCTTCGGCGTGGCAGTATCGTTGCCCGACTCCGCCTTGATGCAGAATGAATAGAGATCTGGGCGCGTCGACACCGAGGCGGTGAATATGGCGAGGTCGTCCTTGAATTCGCCCGGCTGGAAGTAGGCCACCGGCCAGTCGAATGACACCGCGAGCGTCTCTGGGGCATTGACCGAGATGGAGATCGTGTCCTCGGCCGAGCCGAAGTTCCTCACGACGAACGGAAGGCTGGCGGTACCGCCTGGCGCGACGCTCAAGATCGTCGGGTAGTTCGACTCGATGTTGACCTGGTAGGTCTTCCTCGGGCCGACATCCGCTGAGAACACCAATGCGAACTTCGCGGTGCTCGGGACCGAGACTCCCTTGACCTCGACCGTCCAAAGCCCGGGCGAGGGGAAGTTGACCTCGACTTGCTCGACGTTGTTCTTGTTGTCAAATCCGACGAGGTTGGGGTCGGTCCATCCCTTGAGCGGTCCGGTGGTGGCGTACTGGTTGCCGTGGAATACGACCGAGCCGTCCGGGCTGCGGACTATGAGGTCCAGATTCCTGATGAGGCTGAATCCCGCCGCATCGATCCAGACCAGCGTGACCTTCAGCGGCACATCGGGCGTCTGGACGTTCATGTTGATCGTCGACGGCCTCCATGTGCCGGTCGTCGTGAGCAGCCCTTCCTCGAACTGGTTGCTCCTCGGGGCTGGAGGGAACAGCGACTGCTGAAGATCAATCCTGCCCCATCCCTGGTCTATTCCGGGGTACTCGTACAGGTTCTGGTCCATCCTGACCGCGCCGTTGATCAGCATCGCCTTCGCGAGCTGGGAGTTGACGTTGTTGATGCCCCAGATCTCGCGGAAGTACTCCCTTGTGAGCATGTAGAGGCCAGCCGCCTGCGGCGAGGCCATCGAAGTTCCCTGCATGTAGCGATAGTCGGTGATGCCGTCCTGACCGATTCCAGGAATCCTGTAATCATACTGGTCGACGCCAAGTATATAGTCGGGCTGCGGGACACCCGCACCGCCCGGTCCGGCATTGAAGAGCCACTCGCCGACGCCAAGGCCTGAAACGACTGCGGTGCCTACGGCGACCAGGTCCGGCTTGAACCGCTCTCCCGGATTCCCTCGCGAGCTGAAGTCTGCCATGAGGTTCGGGTTATCCGCCTCGAATTGATCTGGCCTATAGTTATCGGAGGCGCCGATGGCCAGCCCGTTCTTGGCCTTCGCCATGCCACTCACGGTATTGGGGTCGGGTCCGTCGTTCCCGACTGCGAAAAGGATCATCTTGTCGTTTGAGGCATCTATCCTCATGTCGACCGCGATTGCGGTGTTGTCATACACCCTGTATGAGTTGCCATAGCTGTTGGTCATCGTCTTCGCGCCGTCCGCGTATTCATCGTCCCAATACACCGGGCTGGACGCTATTCCTCCGCCCTGTCCGACGCAGTCAAACGAGAGCTTGCCCTCAGGGGCGCTGCCTGCCTCGGATTGATCCCATACCATGTCGTCGGTCGGGAGGCCATACTGTTTCTCCCACCCATAACCATTTGAGACAATTATTCCCGCCACGTGCGTGCCGTGCGCGACCGCGTTGGTCCTGCCGTCTGGCTGGCTGCACTGCGCGGTCCTCTTCCTCAGGGCCACGACCCTGTCACCGAGGGGGCCCTTGAAAACGTCAATCCATCCGTTGTTGGGGTTGTTGAGGTCGAATCCGCTGTCCTGTATCCCAACCACCTCGAAGATATCGTCCGCGTTCCCCATAATCCCGTCGGGCCCAGGTGAGTGGCCTGTGAGGTTGGAGGTGAGGCCGCTCTTGGCCGGACTCCAAGCCTGGTGGAACTTGTGGACCTCGCCCGCCTGCCAGTCGAGGGCGACCTTCTCGGGAGACCAGAATATCTGTGAGACGTCCGATGACGCCGCTATATATGGAATCAGAGAAGCGGGGACAAGCGCCTCAGCCGTGGTCGGCAGGTTTGATGTCTGAGTCACTTCGGCTCCACTGCTCTGGAGGTCATATCTCAACTGCTCCTCCGTGACTCCGTCATATGCGACCACACTGATCGGTATGATGCCCGTCATCGTGCGAAGCTCGGATTGGATCTTGAATGCCGGCTGATATTGCCCGACCCAGCCCACGAACGGGAGTTCCTTGACAGCGGCGACCTGTTCGTCGCTCATCTTCCCGATGTAGGCGTAGTTCTCTGCGTAGTCGCGGAGTGTGACTCCGGTGCTTTCGACTGCATCGACCCATTCCGACTTGATCGGTCCGATGAACTGCACGATCCTCTCATCGGATGTGGTCGAGGTGAGGTACCTCGGCAGGGTGGGCTCTCCCGTCGCCGTGTCGAACTGGTAGCCGGCAGCCTCGAAGTTGACCGTCGTCCTCTGCGGCATATCCCTCACCTGGATGCCCAATTCGCCGAGGTACTGGGTGTCGTATGTCGGTCCTTTCACGAGATAGTATCCATTATTGTAGTCCGTGACAACCTTCATTCCGAGAGCTGGCAAGACCTGCATTGAAGCAGTGCTCACAAAGCTCAGAAGGTAGACATTCTGAGACCCGGTCCCCGCAGGCACCTGGGGGCTGCTGCCACCCAGCGTGGCGAGAGGCAATATGGTCATAGCCATCAACAACACTAGCGCTGCCGCCTTATGTTTTGCCCACATTTCGTCTATCCTCCTTCGATTGCAGAGGAACCAGAGAAACAAGAAAAACCTTGCAAACTGCCGGTCGTCCGACTAATGATGCCATCTATAAATAGCTTTTCTGGTCTTGAAATCGAAGTCTCGGGAGGGTGGCATCTCGTCTGCGCCGCATTTTTTGGCTTCGAGAAAGGCGCCGCTCCAGAACTATCTTGGAACGGCAATGCCGCCTTCGTCTCTGCCCACATCGCGATGCGCCTCTGCGACACCAGAGAAGCAAAGATGGCTTTGCGATGAAGTAGATTGTTGTACGCCGTTTTTACTGCTATATCAACGTATCTGGGCGCGAGAGCTCAGTTGCCGTTCGAGCGCGAAGCCAGAGCACCGACCGGAGACATGCCGGTCTCGGCGTTTTCGAGCGGGGATCTTTGAATCTACGTTCCCGGGACGTACCATGTGACATCCGACGAAAGCAGGATCCAGTACGCCTGGCCAGCCAGCATGTACGTCGTCGACCATTCTGACTGCGACAACCTCCGGAGATAGTAGGCTCCTTTTATTGTGGCATAGGACTGCGGTGTACCTGAGAATCTCATGCTTTGGCAGGGTGAAGGCTTTCAAGAGGATCTTGGCGAGTTGCCCCTTCGCATTGGGGCAAAATGTGTGGCGGTCCGGGCCGGCGCGAAGACCAGAGAATGCATTTCCGATTGATGCATTTCATTCTTCCCGCGATGCGAAATGGAGAGCTCTCGGCAAAGAAGGACTGCTTCCGAATCGAGAAAGGGAATACGTCTGATTTGACTGCACAGCGAATCCTTTCCAAAGAATGATCATCTCGGCGACGGAGTTGCACCCCAACAACATATAAATAGCGGGGTATCGATTCAAAACCTTGTCCAATCATCGGATAGGGGACTACTGAATTGACCGGGAGGAGGCAGTCTCTCTGTGTATTGCTGCTGCTAGTCATGCTGTCGTCTGCGATGTATGTCTCGACTCCAGCGCAGAAACCGAACCAGCCCGATCAGGCGGGCACCGCGCCCGTGCTCTCGAGCGGAGGAACGGGCACGGACCCTGATAAGCAGGTCGACATGGGCGCATCCGCATCATCGATACCGACGGCGATTTACCCAAGCTCGAGTGTCGGATGGCCGACTCCTAGTTCGGAGCCGACTCCGGATGTGAACAGTCCGACGATCTTCGACTATCATCACATAGCCGAAGCTCAAGCCCTTGGGACGCCGGCATACACGGGCTCTGATGTCCGGGTTTCAGTGCTCGACTATGGTCTAGATATGGGCCAGCCAGACCTGAATGGCTCACAATTCGTGCAGCCCTCTGGCCCCTATGCCGGGTGGCCTGTGGCCTTTGACCCGATGTCGATGGGCAAATGGCTCAGGGACGAGAAATATGAGGGGACCTGGTACGCGAACACGACTCGGGAGGGTCAACCACCTTTCGAGGTGACCCACTACATTCTCGTGGATGGTCGTAGAGACTTCGGGGATTCCGAGTTGCTCAAGGAGGATCCTCCGGGAACGGGCACAAGTTCCCTGGACGGACCCAAGATGGCCTATGACCTTACGAAACTCTACGTGACCCACGATGAGAAATTCTGGTACTTCGGATGGCCGGTCACGCAATTCCTGAACACCAATCTAACCTATGGCCTGATGATAGAT
Organism: Methanobacteriota archaeon; assembly: GCA_017885655.1. Taxonomy (GTDB): domain Archaea; phylum Thermoplasmatota; class Thermoplasmata; order RBG-16-68-12; family JAFNFQ01; genus JAFNFQ01. The sequence continues at coordinate 32,781 of JAFNFQ010000005.1, forward strand.
GTGAACAACGAGACAGGGGGAACAACGTCAGTCCCTGAAGGGAAGCTCGTAAGCACGAACACGACGCATTCGGGGAACCCGCCAACAGACCTCGCGGTGAACGATGTCACCGTGAGCCCTGACGGCACGATGATAGCGACAACGTCGAGCGACAAGCACGTCAAGGTCTGGAGGCTCGACGGCATCCGATTGTACGACTTCGCTCCGGATCCCTTGAACCCAAGCAGCCACACTTCAAATCCCTACAGTCTCGCTTGGTCCCCGGACAGCAGGTTCCTGGCAAGCAGAGACAAGAGCAAGCTCATAGTATGGGACGTTGTCAGCGGGCGTCAAGCATGGTGGACCACCATCAAGGACTCGACGATGGATATCACGCCTCCTGACGAACGTTTCTCGTCATCGATTGCGTTCTCGCCGAATGGGCAGTGGATTGCGGTTGGTGCCGACGCCAGGGTAAGCGTCTTCCTTGCCGCAACGGGTAGGTATGTGGGCAATGTCTCTGCCGCAACGGGCGGCATCATCCGGAGCGTGGCATTCAATCCGACAAACCCGACGCCGCCCCAAATTGCAATCGGAGCTGACACCTATGGGTTGTTTTCCAATACTGTTCGAATTTATCCACTGGATGCGACGAACCTGCAGAACGTCAGGAATCCTCCGGTCGCGGTTGCTTCCTGGAACAGCACGATCCCAGCCTTCGGAGGGCACACCGATCAGATATTCAGCGTCGCATGGTCTCCTGATGGTCTGAGAATAGCATCCACAGCGAAGGATAACAGTGTCAGACTGTGGAACCCGCCTTCCACGTCACCTCTCATGTATTCGACGCTTCATGGGAATTGGGTTTATGACGTCGCATGGGAACGGAGCGCTCCATATAGGTTCGCGACTGTCTCGCGTTCTCCCACGTTGCCCAAAGCCCCGCTCAGGCTCTGGGGCTATAATGGCAACTCGCTCGGATACTTCGACCTCAATAGGTCGACTTACGCGGTCGACTGGACGAACAGTGGTGAACTGGTCACTGCGTCGCTTGACCTATCCGCAAGGATCACAAGCACATCCGGAAGCCTACAGAGAATCCTCGTTGCCAACAAACCTGACTTTGCGGTGATGATCGACGCAGGCATGAACTACAGCATGAAGGACCTGAAGTGGGAGAAAGTCGTCTACAACGGGACGTTCTTTTCATGGAATGACACCACATCGAGCTGGAGTCAGGGCAACGAAGTGACAAAACCGCCAATCAACGGCACTCAAGCCTTCTTCGGAGTCGACGAGCTGTTCGTCGAGCTCGGAGTGCCCACATCCATCTTGGGCAATCCCTCAGGCATTTCCGTCGAGATGTTCTCCGTAGCGAGAGACAAGAGTCATGCTCAAGACTCGGTGCCGATCGACGGTACGGTTTTCGACGTAGACGGCAATGGGAAGACCGATGGAGGGACAGCAGATCCGTCACGTCCTGCCATTGACTTCACTCCTGTCGAGACACCGCTGAGTGCCTTCCAGTATATTCCGGTCACGTACTACAAAGTCGATACTTTCGCCATCCACTCGGTGAGCGGGGACTACCATTTCGGGTATCACCCATCCCAGAAACTTGCTCAGCTATTCGGTTCTCTGGGCTTGCTCGTGGTTGATCCCAATCAGAACGGCACCTACGAGCGAGTCTATCTGGACATGGATAGGAACACTTGTGAATCCAACCATATCTTCGATTCCCGGGATGTCTGGGTTGACAAGAGTCACCCGGTTGCGACGTGCAATCAAGCAGGCACAATCGATTCCACGCCCGACATCTCTGCGGGCATGATCTACTTTGTTTCAGACGGCGTCAATAATATCCCGTACTCCGAACGATTCAGGGAGCTGAATGGCATTACGAATCTCAAGAAACCGGGGAACGGCGAACTCGTTGCTTTCGCCGGCGAGTTCAGGATGGATCCCGACACGAACTACCCGCTGACTCATGGCACCGAAATCGCCTCGATAATCGCTTCCAGAGGCCGGATCGATTCCGCTAGAATGAAAGGGATTGCGCCCGGAGTGAAACTCATACCCATCGTGAACGCCCTCGATGACATCATCTCCTCCTGGTACTTTGCAGTTGAAGGATACGACAAGTCGCCCGCAACCGGCGACGAGGCTCAGATAGTCCTCAATCCATTCGAGTATCCCCGAACGAAGGATGACGGATACGACGTCTACTCGAGGACTGCGGACTACCTCTCGACCAGCTACGCACAGGGCCGGACAGTCTTCTTCGGTCCTGCCGGCGAGGAGGGCTTCGGCTACGGATCGGTCGCATCACCAGCAGCGAGTCCAGGGATCATCACCGTCGGAAGAACCGTCGACGGCTCGATGACGGCGTTTCCGAATGGCGTTGAAGGCACCAGCATTCACTACAACAACATCGCTTTCAGATCTTCACGTGGCCCGACTGTCTCGGGTTTTCCGAAACCTGACTTCGTGGCGATAGGCAATACCGCTTATGACGAGCCCATAATATTCCGCTCTGACGGCGCGGAAGCGTTGACCGATAGAGGTAACTCAGGATCCGAGATATCCGCGGCAGTTGCGGCGGGCGTGGCGGCCCTATTGATGGACGCCGCTGAGAGAATCGGCCGCAATCTGACGGCGAGCGACATCAGGAACTATTTGATGTCCGGCGCTGAGAATCTGGGTTATGACATCCTGCTCCAGGGCGCAGGTTTCCTCAACGCGAGCAGATCCATGCAACTGCTGCTTGGCAGCAAGGATAAGGCGAGTGTGTTCGTTTCCCCGCCAAGTTGGGTCCCAGGGCTCTACAAGTCGTCCAAGCCGGACTCGTTCACGAAGCTCCTGTTCCCCGGCGATGGCGACCAGACCACCTTCACGGTTGAGAACAGAGACACGAAGACTGTCAGTCTCAGCCTCAGCGGAGACCTACTCACGAGATGGGATGGTTATTCCTTCACCAACAAGACCGTGCAGGCGAACCGCAACGACGTCTTCCTATGGGTCAACAAGTCCGGAGTATTTGTCGAGGACTTGAGCACTTTCCCGCCGGGGTTCACAATGGTCGCGCCCCCGCTGCCCCAAATGATTTGGGACAATTCTGAGAACCTCCAAGTCACGGCGTACGGGCCCTACAACAATCTCATAGTGCCATCCGGAGTCGACGGTTTCACGAATATGTACTGTTATGATATGATCCTCATGGATTGGACGATGGATCCGTTCGGAATCGGGCATCCGAGCATGACGTATATCAATGAATTGAACACCATAGATATGTTAGATCATACCGCGAATGTGCTGGAGGCACGGGTCCATCGCCCAGGCACGGAGCTCCATGACGCACTCGTGATCCGACTAATGCGTCATTTTGAAAATGATGCGTGCGGGAGAACGAACCTGGAGTGGACCTTCAACGTCGATTTCTTCCAAAGGGCTCCTTGGAGCATCCTGTCTCTGGATAAGACGAGCATCAGCCTGAACGCTGGAGGAAGGACGAATGTCATCGCATCGATCCAGACGCCTGCGGACATGGCGATGGGTTCCTATGAGGGTGCGGTCTATGTCTACGACTCGACTAATAAGCATGAGATTACAATCCCGATTCTCGTGAATGTTGGGGCCCGCACTCCTAACTTCAAATTCGGCGGCAACCTGCCAGCTACCGGACTCAACGATGTCAGTAGGATCTATGGCGGGAGAGACCTCACGTTGCTAGGTTCGAACGTCAGGTATCCCTACACCGGCGATTGGCGATACTTCTATGTCTGGCTGCCCGACGACGGCATCAACGTTGCGGGAGCGAGCATCAAGATGGTCATCCAGCTCAACTGGACAGTCAAGCCGAGCGACATCGACATGGTCGCGCTCACGCCCGCCACAGCCGCAGACGTGGCATCCCAGTTCGCCTCCACGCGCTTCGGCCCGAAGTCCGTCAGGGAAGTGGTATCATCAGAGGCCGAAGCGAGACCGAACTTCAAGACTCTCAGTAATAGTTCCCAGGACTATATCTCCTTCCAGCTGTCCGGCGGGCTGAATGTCATCGCACTTCACCAGATGATTCTCAACGGCGACAAGCCCTACGAAATCTTCAGCGGGAGTGGGATGTGGTGGCGCGTGCCGAGAGAGGTGCGGAAGGCGACGCAGAGTTTATCCGGCTCTGTCGGCGGCGATGCGATGCTGAGCGATGCGCTGTTCGGCGGTCTCAGGGTCGACGCGGTCGGTCCCGCAATAAGCTCGAAGAACTCATCGGAACTGATCAAGCAGGACTGGCAGGACTGGATGAGATCCCTGCCCTTCGGAACCGCGCTGGCCAAGGGCAGTTACACGCTGTGCCTCCTTCTCGAGAGCGTCATAATCCTCGATATAAAGCTGACAGGGCAGTCAGATGTCAACGACCTCGACATGGGCCTTTTCAAGGACGCCAACGCTGACTGCAAGCTGGAGGAAGCCGTTACAACCCTTCCGTCATGCTCCGGCGTCAACTGCGACGGAAGCGGGCCTCAATGGGCGCTGTCTGCCGGCCCCACCGCCGCCGAGGAGATAAAATGGACGAATCCGGATGATGGCCGCTATATAATCAAGATCCTCGGCTATGACGTACCCGGCGGCGCGGGCCATTTCGATCTCGATGTGCAACAGACACTGGCGACTGGTTCCGGCTACACGATTCCGGAGGCGCCGCCGCCAGAGCAGCTGCTCATAGGCACGAAGCCAGTGCTGCCCCCGTTCAATATCGTCTCCTATTCGATGACCTGGGACTTCAGCGGCAACCAGAAGGACGGTAACTACAGCGGCGCCGTTCGCTTCGGCACGGCGACGGCAGCAGGAATCGTAGTGGTACCCGCCATGATAGTATTAGATCGCCAGGCCCCCGTGATATCGTCATTCGCAGTGACATCGCAGACCCTTCTTGTCAATACGACCAACCCGACGCTCACGAACGACCCGCGACCCACGCTCGTGGTTAGCCTTGCGGACAGGCAGATGGGGAGCTTGGACAGGGACACTTTCAAGATGGTGCTCGACGACGTGGATGTATCCGCACTAATGAGCGTGTCCGTGACACTGGAGACCAATCCTTATGTGACTCCCGCAGGACCCTATGGCCGCTGGCGCGGCGACATGAAATTCAGCGCCATCAATCCGCTGGCGAACGGGATTCACACGCTCTACGTTGCGGCAGGCGACGAAGCCAGAAACTTCGTATACGCCAACTATACCTTCACGATCGACATGGAGTCGCCGCCTTTGGCCTTGGCCGGCCCTCCCGTGGAGTACTTGCGTCAGAATACAGTGATGCTCCAGGGTAGCTCTGATCCCTATGCGTACATCTTGATTGGCGGGACATGGCGTCAGCTTGACGCAACAGGCCAATTCTCCGTTCCTCTGACACTTGAAGAGGGGAACAACGTCATCGACGTCACGGCGACACGCTGGTTCAAGGTGCAGCAGTCGGGCAGCATTCCCGCCAACACGATCACTCTGCAGAAGAGATACGTCTACGACATTACGCCGCCATCGATCCTAGGCGTGACCACCGATCCTTCTATCCTGCCGATCAACACGCAGACCGTGCGGCTGTCCGGCCGGCTGGCCGACAATATAGCACCGGGCACTCCACTGGCGAATTACTCCATGCTGAAATTCACGGTCAATGGCACGCCGGTGAGCATCTTCCCGGACGGCAGCTTCTCCGTTGTCCTCCCGACACAGGAAGGACAAAACAGCTACGTGCTCTACGCGGAAGATCCTGCAGGCAACAATGTCACGAGCACGCCCCTGATCATCACCAGGGACACCGTGGCGCCGGTCATAGAGGTCTCGGGGGTTCCTGAGCGCGTGGAGGCGGACAGGGTCACGGTGACCGTGACTTCCGAGTCAGGCTTGAGGGTAACCGTGAACGGCTTCGACGCCCCGGAGGGTCCGACAGGCACCTACGCCAAGGTGATCGGCCTGAGCGGTGGCTCGAACACGATAGTCATCACCGCGCAGGACAGCGCCAAGAACACAGTCGAGCGCAGGATCACCGTTGAGTACGCTGCGCCCGCGGGCCTGGGGAGCCAGCTGTTCGGGCCGGCCGGAGGGGCCGGGTCGATAGCGTTCATTGCGATCCTCGTGATCATCGTCGTCATCGTCGTCTTCTTGGTCATTCGTTGGATGCGCGGACGGGGCGGCGCGGAGGAAGAAGGTGAGGTTGGCGCGGTCGAAGCGGAGGTTCCAGCCGAGGAACTGGTCGGGGCACTTGAAGAGGAAGAGCTGGGAGCCGAGGAGATCGTAAAGCCGTCAAAGCCTGCTGAGGGACCTCCTGAAGCGGTGATGACTCCGCCATCCGCACCGCAGAAGCCACCGGAAATCAAGCCACCGGAGGAAGCGGCAAAGCCGGCATCAACGCTCGTCGTGTTCCGCGTGACGAGGGCGAAGCTAGCGCTCGATCAGGGCAAGATATCCCAGAAGGTGTACGAGCAGAACCTCGCTTCGATGGGCCTCACCGTCACGGAGGCGGACAAGATAATCAAGGAGGCGGAGAAAGCCGAACAGCTCCAGGCCAAAGCCTCGCCCGCCGAGAAGAAGGCTCCGGCGAAGGATGACAAGATCAAGGCGCTCCGCAAGGCTCTGGACGAAGGACGCATAACCCAGGAAGTGTACGAGGAGAACATCAAGAGAATCCAGCAGAGCTAGTGGACACTGAAACGGCAAGAGAGGCTCAGCCGCCGCCGGCGAGGGGCGCGAAATCCTCGCTATTTCAGGCGCGGCTCCTCGGCTCTTTGCAGACTCTCGGGTCGGCGGTAGATATTTATGCCCGGATACAATCCTGGCCTCAGTGAATCTATGAGTACGCCTCCACAACAGCCTATGAAAGTATGCATGTCGTGTGGCCGCCAGATAGGGGCGACATATAACAACTGTCCTTACTGCGGTGCCCCACAGCAGGCAGCAGCTCCGATGGCAGCGCCAATGGAGCAGTCGCGCGTGTGCATGGGATGCGGAAGAACGATACCAACAACCTATTTCGCCTGCCCCTACTGCGGGAGACCGGCGGGTGCGATGGGAGTGCAAATGGGCCACAAGGAGACCGCGTACCCGATCGTCGCGGGCGTCTTCGAGATACTCGCGGGGATAATCGGTCTGGCAGAAGGTGCATTCACGATAATGATGGGTGGGGCGGTGGTCGGACTCCCCTATGTTGACCTGGGCGGGATTCTATTGGTTTGCGGCGCGATCTTCATCGTGTTCGGACTGATAGCCCTGCTTGGTGGCATTTTCGCCATACAACGGAAGAATTACGCGCTCGCCTTGGTTGGCGCCATATTCAGCCTGTTTGTCGGATACCTCATATTCGGCATCCTGGCGCTGATCTTCGTCATACTCGCGAAGGACGAATTCCACTAGCGAGTAGCAAGCTGAGCAGGAGCTTGCGCAAGAGGTGCCCGTCAAAGGGCGGGCACCCTCCATTCATTTTCCATTTCATGGTTATCACCACGATTCCTCATTGAGAACCCAGCCGCGTCCTGCATTTGGCAAAGGGCTTTAGCGAGAATGGAGATACGTCGGCGGGTTGTTAGGATGAAGACATCAGAGATATCCGGCTTCTACAAGCTGAGCCCCGCAGAGCGCCTTGCCCTGGTGAAGGAGTACGCCGACTTGTCCGAAGACGAAGTCAAGACTTTGTCCGCCGAAGGCTCCCTCAAGCTCGCTGACGCCAACAGGATGATAGAGAACGTAGTGGGGACGATGCCGATGCCGCTGGGTATGGCGGTGAATTTCAGGATAAACGATCGCGACTACCTCGTGCCCATGGCGCTGGAGGAGCCAAGCGTCGTCGCGGCGGCATCCAACGCCGCGAAGATGGCCAGGGCTAAGGGAGGTTTCACCGCGACGACCACGGGCCCAGTCATGATAGGGCAGATACAGGTCACTCACGTGCCGGACCCGGACGGAGCCGCTCAGACGATCATGCGGAATAAGGAAAACATACTTGAGATGTGCAACGCCAAAGATCCCGTGCTCGTCAAGTTTGGCGGCGGCGCGAAGGATGTCGAGTGCAGAATCGTCCAGAGCATGAGAGGGCCGATGCTCATCGTGCACCTGCTCGTCGACTGCAGGGACGCGATGGGTGCGAACGCGGTAAACACGATGGCGGAGGGCGTGGCCCCGTATCTGGAGGAACTGAGCGGCGGGAAGGTCTACCTCAGGATAATCTCGAATCTCGCCGTCAAGAGACTCGCCCGATCGACCGCAGTCTTCGACAAGGAATCCATCGGCGGACCTGATGTGGTCGAGGGAATCCTGGAGGCATACGCATTCGCGGAAGCTGACCCTTACAGGTGCGCGACTCACAACAAGGGCGTGATGAACGGGATTGACGCAGTGGTGCTGGCCACGGGCAACGACTTCAGGGCGGTCGAAGCTGGCGCGCACGCCTACGCGGCGATGGGCGGGAGATATCACTCGCTGACCACCTGGGAGAAGAATGCCGACGGCGACCTCGTCGGCTCAATCGAGCTTCCCTTGGCAGTTGGCCTCATCGGCGGAGCGACCGCGTCTCACCCCGTCGCGAAGGCAAATGTGCGGATCCTTGGCGTGAAGACTGCGCAGGAACTTGCGGAGGTCATGGCGTCTGTCGGTCTAGCACAGAACTTCGCCGCACTAAGGGCGCTCACCACGGAAGGAATCCAGCGGGGACATATGTCGCTCCACGCGAGGAACATCGCGATTGCGGCAGGGGCCATCGACGACGAGATTGACCAGGTCGCCGCGCTCATGGCCTCCGAGAAGAAGGTGCGGATGGACAGAGCGAAGGAGATTCTGGAGCAATTGCGCAAGCGGAAGTGAAGCCGAAAGGCCGTTCTCCGGCAGACATATAATAGTTAATGTGGTAACGATACTAGAGATTAAATATCGTTATTATGGTTGACACCGGGTTCAGGCCAATTCTAATGCGGAAATCTCCAAATCCCAGGATACGCATTCGCGAACGAGATGTCTGGAATGCGTGGCGGCTACGACGATGGACAGCGGTTCCAATACTCCGTCTCTCCCCTTCGCGATGATAACCTGTCCGTACTGTGGACATCCGCTTAAGTGAGAAACCGGCCAAACTGCTCGATTGTGCCGGCGACTATAATAGAATCAATAATTACGCAATCAGGTAATGGATAATGTCATGCGTTTCCACCACATTTTTCACGAATCAGCCAGCAAGAGCCGTGCGCAGATCGCCTCGCACGTGATGTCGTGACCCCGGCGGAGTTGGTGAGAAGGAACAGTCGTGCAGTCTGCGTTGCCGACAGTCTTTTGTAGTCCAAGCTAGATACGCGCTCGCGGGATGGGAACCGTTGACAGCGGTCGCGCTCTACACCAGGGTTTCTACTGAGGACCAGGCCAAGGAGGGCTTCTCCCTCGATGCTCAGCAAGACAGGCTGCTGGCCTACTGCAAAGCCCGAGGCTGGGACGTTGCTGACAAGTACATCGATGACGGCCATTCGGGCAGGAGCGTGAAGCGGCCGGCGTACCAGAGAATGATGGCGGAGAAGGACAGGTGGGACGCCCTCCTCGTGATCAAGATGGACCGCATACACAGGAACGCGCGCAACTTCATGGAGATGATGGACAACCTCCAGAAGTGGGGCAAGGATTTCGTCTCTGCCACCGAGTCGCTCGACACCAGCACCGCAATGGGCCGTTTCGTGATGGACATCATCCAGAGGATTGCGCAGCTGGAGAGCGAACAGATTGGAGAGCGCGTCTACATGGGGATGAGCCAGAAGGCGAAGAAAGGAGAGGGGATACTCGGTTCACCGATCCCATACGGCTATCGTCTCGTCGATGGCAAGTTCTCTGTTGTCGAACCGGAGGCGGACGTCGTACGCGAGATCTTCCGAAGGTACTGCGGCGGGGATTCCCTGGAGGACCTGCGGCGACACCTCAGGAGAAAAGGCATTCTCACTAGGATCGGGAAAGAATGGTCCAAGATGAGTCTGGCTCACATTCTGCATAATCCAATCTATGTCGGGACCCTTCGGTGGGACGGCATCACCAGGGAGGGCGATCACTCCGCCATCGTAGACCAGGAGACATTCGACGAGGTTCAGAGAACCAGCTCGAGTAAACTGAGAAATCGTCCGCACGCGAGGGGACAAGGCGCGAACGGACTCGGTCACGTAACGACAACCCGCCAAGCCGCGACACCACAGGAAGGATGAACACATGGCTGACGCCGCACGCGAATCGGTGAGAAACTCGCTCCCGAGATGCGAAAGATGCTGGTCGACCGACGATGTTCAGCTCTTCAGATTCATGGCGACGGGCGAGATGACTAGGAACGACGACGAAACCGGCATCCCCCTCTGCAATGAATGTAGAAAGAAGGCGCCTCGGGATCCATTGGTCTTCAAAGAGATATTCTTGCGTTTCGGCTCACCGAAAGAACTGCTGTCCGCGTACTCTGCGCATTCAGAGGAGGAAGCCATTGGGAAGCTCTGCGCCGAGAGGCGCTTGGACTATGCGAACATGATGACGCGGTTGAGTGGCTCCGCCGCAGCTGCGCGGATCGGGGCCGAGCTTGCGGGGGAGAAGACCGGCGGCAAGATGGCCCACCTCATGGGGCCGTTCGGATACCACTACGACGATTCCGGCTTGGCGGTGAACGAGACGGAGGCGAAGGTCGTCCTCGAGATCTTCAACTTGTACATGAACGGGCTCGGCATCGCAAAGATCTGTCGAGAGCTGAATAGGCGGGGTCACCGGACGAGGACGGGCAAGGCGTGGGCGAGTCAGACGGTCGCGAACATTCTGAGCAACCCAATCTATTGCGGGTTCATGCGAGTCAATGGCGACCTCAAGGCCGGGAAGCACAGGCACCTGGTTCAGGTCGGCGTCTTCAACCGAGTACAGGAGGAAATGCAGCGCCGCATAAGGAGGCCGGACCAAAAGAGCGATAACTGCCTGACTTTGCCGCAAAAAGAGGCGCAACTAGGGGAATCTCAGTAAAACACGGTAGACCGTGATTTACGGACAAGGGGGAAAATGGGCTTGACAAAACATAGTGGCCATAGCACTATGGAAGGCGATACTCCTATTGGTGCTACAGAAAGGATTAATGCTAAGCATACTATATAGCACAATAGAATTATGGTAAAGCATAAAACTATGGGAGATGGACAATGCCCGCTCGGAAAGTTTCGGTGACGACGATACAAGTATCCGCCGCGACGAGGGACCGACTGTACAAGCTCAAGTTCCGGAAGACCTATGATGACTTCCTGCAGCAGTTGTGCGATCTCTACGAGCAAGCGCAGGGCGAAAAGTGAGATTCGCGGTCTTTGATTATAATATTCCATCATTATAGCAACAAGCTAAACTAATGGCGTATGGGCGTAAACAAGGCGTTTAGAACCCTTTTTGACCGCACATGCGTTGGTGGTTGCGATGCAGAGTTGGGTTGAGAAGTATCGCCCGCAGACGCTCTCGGACGTGGCGGGGAATGCCGCCGCGCTGAGCGAGCTGAGGTTGTGGGCTGAGTCTTGGGACAAAGGCAAGCCTCAGAAGAACGCGGTGATCCTGGCGGGCAAGGCGGGGACGGGCAAGACGAGCGCAGCCCTCGCATTGGCTCAGGATATGCACTGGCAGGTCATTGAGATGAACGCGTCTGATGCCAGGAACGCCGATGCGGTGCGCAGGATTGCCACACGCGGTGCGAGATTCGAGACGTTCCTCTCGGACGGCAGCTACGTTCGCGCGAGCGAGGGCGGGAGGAAGCTGATAGTCCTCGACGAGGCGGACAACCTCTTCGGCACCGAGGACAGGGGAGGGATAGGGGCAATCGTGGAGACAATAGAGAAAAGCGGTCATCCGATCATGCTCATCGTCAACGATCTCTACGAGCTCACTCGGAGATCCTCGGCCCTGAAACGCCTCTGCAAGACCATCAAGTTCCAGCGCATCCACGCAGCGACCGTGAAATCGGTCCTAAAGAAGGTCTGCAAGGCCGAGGGAGTCACGGTGTCCGAGGACATGCTGGAACATATGGCGACAAAATCGCAGGGAGATCTGAGGTCAGCGGTCAACGACCTGCAACTGGTCAGCGCGGGCAAGACCGATGTGGGAATCGAAGATGCCTCGGCGATAGGGTCGAGGGACACCGAAGGCAACGTCTATGATGCGCTCCTCGAGATCTTCAGGTCGGGCAGTGTGGAGAAGGCGAGGAAGAGCACGACTAATCTGGATGAGTCGCCAGAAACCATGATCCTCTGGATAGACGAGAACATGCCGGTCGAATACAGGAGGCCAGACGACCTCTCGCGGGGCTACTCGGCTCTCTCGAAATCCGATGTGTACTTGGGGCGAGTGAGGCGCCGTCAGAACTACGGCCTCTGGTCCTACGCCAAAGACATGATGACCGGTGGTGTGGCTGCCGCGCGGCAGGGCCCCTATGCCGGAGGTGTGTACAGATTCCCTACGTGGCTCATGAAGATGTCTCGTTCGAGCAGCTTGCGGAAAACGATCGACTCTCTGGCGGGGAAGCTCGGATCCTGCATGCACACTTCAAAGAGAGTGATAGTCAACGATGTCATCGGGCCGTTCCGCCAACTGTTCCGCAATGATAGCGAGCTGAGGTTGAACGCAGCCATCGAACTGAACCTCGATGCGAAGGAGATCGCGCTCTTGCTTGGAGAAGAAGAAGACTCACACCCGGTGAAGCATCTCATGGAGGCGGTTGGCAAGCTCAAGAGCGCGGAATCAGAGGGTTCGACGGGGTTCGAGAGGTTCGCAGGGAGCGAGAACCAAAGCGAGCGCGACGAGTGAAGGAGTGAATCCGCCTATTGCGATGGCATCCTGAAATGGCCATGGACACACGACATGGGCCCGCAAGGTGGGCAGATTGTCCGATTCACCAAACCGCTATAACCCATGGCGGTATTCGTCGGTCCCGACATGGAAAAGGACAAGCGCGAATTGCTCGAGAGACAAGGATACAGAATCGTGGGCGAGCATAGCGCGGTCAAGCTGTGCCATTGGCTCAAGAGCGAGATCGCCGGTGGCCCGGGCTGCTACAAGGAGACATTCTACGGGATACGCAGCCATCGTTGCCTGCAGATGACCCCCACGGCGGATGCATGCAACCTGAATTGCCTCTTCTGTTGGAGGGCGCAGGATTGGGGCACTGACAGCCTCATCCACGCCGATGATCCCGGACGGATAATCGAGGATTCGATCAAAGCCCAAAGAGTTCTGATCTCAGGCTTCAACGGCAACCCGCGCGTCTCGAAAGATATGTTCGCCGAGAGCAGCAGTCCGAATCAGGTGGCGATTTCGCTGACGGGTGAGCCAACTTTGTACAGGCGCTTGGGGGAGCTCATCGAGGATTTCCATGAGCGCGGAATGACAACCTTCCTGGTCACGAACGGCACGAATCCGAAAATGCTTGAAAAGCTCGACCCGTTGCCGAGACAACTCTATGTGTCAATCGTCGCGCCGACAGAGGAAATCTATCGGAAGCTGGCGTTCCCGAAGAGTGGCAACGAATGGCGCCATCTCAGGGAGACCCTCGAGCTCCTTCCCAGTCTGGACACCAGACGGGTCATCCGCCACACGCTTGTGGACAAGTGGAATCTGGGTTTCGCCGAAGAATACGCGAAATTAGACGCGACTGCCGATCCGGATTTCATCGAGTGCAAGGCGTACATGTTCGTTGGGCGCTCCCGCGAAAGGTTGCTCATGGAGAACATGCCCTCCCATGCGGCCATCAGGGAATTCTCGGCGCAGCTCGCAGACGCCACAGGCTATGGTGTGGCCGGTGAGAGGGAGGACAGCAGGGTGGCGCTTCTGACGCGCGACGGCGCCCTGCACCCCCTCTAAGCTGCATCCCGTCTTGCGAAGCAACTCTTTTAGTCCCGCCAAGCTTGTGGGGTTGACAGGTAGAGCTTTGTCTGATTTAATAGGCATGTTGGAAAGTTTCCTCGGAGACCCAGCTGTCTACCTGTTCCTCGTCTTCGGATACTCGATTCTTGTCGCGGTAGTCCTCCCGATCCCCATAGAGATCGCCCTCATTTGGCCGCTCTTGAAGGGAGAGCTCCCGTACTTCGCGGCCGTGGTACTGGTCATGGCAATCGGCAAAACCCTGGGAGCGCTCTTCGTGCTCTTTCTGGGCATCAAGGTCGAGAAGACGGTCTACTATTGGAGTCGCAAGTCTAAATGGTTCGGCAAGCTGGTGCAATACTTCAGTCTATTTGTGAAGAGGACCGGCTTCATAGGGCTGTACATCATTTTGAGCATCCCCTTGATGACGGACACGGTCCCAATCTACATATACTCCATTTTCCACGAGGAGGGCAAGAAGCCAAGCAGGGTCAAGTTCAGCATGAGCAACTTCTTCGCCGCGATTACCAGGGCAGTCATCATCGCTGTCATCGTCACGCTGTTCGGCGTGCAACTCGTCTAGGAGGAGAAATGCCTGCTCCCGAGGTAGACTGGATTCGGTGGGACGACCTGCCGCCGATACTCAACTCCGCGGCGATCTTGGACAAGGCTTTCAAAAGGGCTGCAAAAGCGCACGGCCGTGGAAGAACCAGAGCGGAGAGAGCCAAGTCAGGGAGCGTGGCGAGAGTGCATTCGTTGGGTGACACGATCTCCTCGACACTCGAGAGGTATGTCAAGGCGTTTCCAAGCATCGGGAGGCTGCCCCCGTTCTATCGAGACCTCATGCACATACTCGTGAACGTCGAGACGGTCAGGCACGATCTGGGCACCGTCGACTGGTGCAGGAAGAAGGTGCTGGAGTTCTCCAAGGCGTACTCGCGCGAGATAGGCCGTTCCAGCGATGCCGGGCTGGTCGAGGTAAGGAGGAAGGAGGCGTATGGCCGGATAAGCTCTCTCGTCCATCAGGTGGCGGAGAGCTTGGAGCGCCTTGAGGCTGCGAGGAAGAGACTGTCCAGCGTCCCGCTGATCGACCTCGAGGCACCGACGGTCGTCGTCGCCGGGATGGCCAATGTCGGCAAGAGCCAGTTCGTAGCCGCCGTGTCCACGGCCAAACCCAAAGTGGCTCAGTACCCGTTCACGACCAAGGAGATCAGTTTGGGCCACACGGAGAGGGGCCATCTGCGGATTCAGGTGATAGACACCCCGGGCCTGCTGGACCGCCCAGCCGAGAGAAGGAACCCCATAGAGCAGCAGGCCGCCAGCGCGCTGAAAAACCTGGCGAAGCTGGTCGTATTCCTGTACGACCCGACCGAGACATGCGGCTTCACCATGCCAGAACAGATTCACTTATTCGAAAGACTCAGAGAGGAATTCCCCGACGTGCGTTTCGTCGAAGTGGAGAACAAGGTCGACCTGAAGAATTCCGGTTCCGGCAGGATGAAAGTCTCGGCCCTTACAGGGAAAGGAGTGGACAAGGTTCTGGATCATATGGCGGCTCTACTCACCAACCGCGCTCCTGGAGCCTCTCCTCCTCAGAGAGCTGACTGATGTCCATGCCCTTCATAGGCGCACCTATGCCTTTCGACACCTCGACGACCACCTGAGGGTCATCATAGTGGAGGACCGCCTCGACTATCGCTTTCGCGCGGATCTCGGGGTTGTCGGACTTGAATATCCCTGAACCGACGAAGATGCCGTCGCAGCCGTGCATCATCATCATTGCCGCGTCCGCAGGAGTCGCAATCCCACCCGCCGCGAAGTTGACGACCGACAACCTTTTCAGCTTCTTCACATCGAGCAGCACATGATAGACGGCCTCGACGACTTCATCTAGCGTCTCATCGGCGAAGACGACATCGAGCTCGTTGACCTTCGTCGACTCGCCGTTTTCCTCCCTGACGCTCTTGAGCAGGACCGTGTAGCTCTCAGCGTATTTCCTCGCGATCGGGAGCACCTCGTCATTATCCTTCTTCTCGATCTCGATAATCGCCTGATTTATGAGGCGGGCGTGTCTCACCGCCTCGACAACATTCCCTGTGCCGGCCTCGCCCTTCGTCCTCATCATCGCTGCGCCCTCATGGATCCTCCGGACGGCTTCTCCGAGGTTCCTCGCGCCGCAAACGAAAGGCACGCTGAACATCCTCTTCGGTATGTGGAAGAAAGGATCGGCTGGAGTGAGCACCTCGGACTCGTCTATCATGTCCACGCCCATCGACTCCAGTGCCCTGGCCTCGGCGATGTGACCTATGCGGACCTTCGCCATCACGGGAATCGTGACCGCATTCATTATCTCCTGAATCCTCTGCGGGTCGGCCATCCTCGCTACGCCTCCCTCCGCCCGGATGTCCGCGGGCACCCTCTCCAAGGCCATGACGGCGACAGCTCCTGCTTCCTCCGCGATGGCGGCCTGCTCCGCCGTCGTGACGTCCATTATGACTCCGCCCTTCTGCATCTTGGCGAAGCCACGCTTGAGCAGCTCTGTCCCGTACTTCAGCTTCTTTAGGTCGAGTTCCAAGGGCATTACCAGCGCCCCCGTGGATTGCTAGTTGAGGTTTCTATATCTATGTTTCGGTAACCTTTGCGCTTTCCTGACAGTGCGCAAGGGGATTGGCGCTCCATAGCCGCTCCTCCCTTCCTATTGCACAAATCTAAACCGCACCTCTGCATGTTTCCGGACGTGGACAATGCGCTTAGATCGGCATTCATACCCAACAGAGTCGTTGTCTTCCGCCCGCCGGGAGAAAAGCAGGAAATAGCGGAGATGGTCGATTTCGTCAAGGAAATGGATAGCATTGATGGCAAGGCGACTGCATACGTCTGCACCCGCCGAACCTGCAAGCTTCCGACAACAGACCCTGACGAAATGATGAAGCTGCTGGGTTAGGTCCGGCAGTTTGACCCCGAATCATGGAATCCGAGAGGTCGTCCCCAATGCTGGCCGCTCGGTTGGAGCGAGAATACTTATATACCCGTCCGAAATCGCTCGCAGGTTGATTCTTTATGCAGGGCGAGACTAGTGAAACAACAACCAAAGTGAAAGACACGACGGCCAATCCAGCGCCGCTCGGTCTCCTGGCTTTCGGCATGACGACCGTTCTGCTGAATTTACACAACGCGGGTTACTTCGAACTGGGTTCCATGATCCTGGGGATGGGCATATTCTACGGTGGGCTGGCCCAAATCCTGGCGGGAGTAATGGAATGGAAGAAGGGCAACACCTTCGGCACCGTGGCCTNNCACGTCCTACGGGCTGTTCTGGCTCACACTGGTCGGTCTGGTGATGATTCCCGTGATGCCGGGATTCGGCGCGTTCACGACGACAAATACCGGATTTGGATGGTACCTGCTGATGTGGGGCATATTCACTTTCGTGATGTTCCTGGGAACCCTCAAGCTCAACAGGGCGCTGCAGTTCGTGTTCCTTTCGCTGGCGATTCTCTTCTGGCTTTTGGCCGCCGGAAGGTTCACCGGCAATGCGGACATCACGAAGGTCGCTGGTTTCGAGGGAATCATCTGCGGCTTCTCCGCGATCTACAC